>NZ_QTPY01000006.1:0-260021 GCF_003857765.1 Burkholderia sp. Bp9016 | reverse complement strand
CTTGTCGTCGAAGCCGGTAAAGCGCCGTTCGCCCTTGGCGATCAGCACCGGATCGAAGGTGCCTTCGCGGTCGCGCGGAATCTCGACGTCGAGCAGGTCGTCATCGGTCGCGATGCGCTTGCGGCTGGTGCCGTTGCGATGGTTCGTGCTGCCGGCCGGCTTGGCTTCGCCCTTCTCGTAGCCGAGGTGGTGGGCCAACTCGCCGCCCAGTGCGCGCTCGAAGATCGCCTTCTTGAGCGCCGCGAGCTGCTCGTTGATCGTCGCCCGGTCCAGCGTTCCGGGCACCAGTTGCTTGATCAGTTCCGGGTCCAGGTTCAAGCCCTTGCCCGGTTCTATCGTCACTTCTTCCTTGCGTTTGCGTGGCATAAAAGTGGCTCCTTGGCCGTCAGTTTATGCATCACACACAAAAGACCGGATAGGCTCGAGAAGGATGGTGAAGGTTGAATCAACACCAACGCTCCTAGCGAAGCAATGAACAATTCTCTTGCCTTCATTTGGCCTTGTCGTATCACGCAGATTGCCGGGCCGGGGAGTATAAACTCGTAATCGCGAAATGGCCGCTCTTGTCCGAACTCTCCCGTCGAAGCCAACCCGACACTCGCCCGCTTGCTCGCCCCCGCAATGACATGTCGGTTTATATTGCCCGAGCCCCGGCACGTTGGCGCTCGAATGGAATGGTTCACGACGTATCCGTAGCGATCGATTTTCTGAAAACACCGAAGTGACTCATGGGAGAGCATCAGTCATGCAACCGGAACACGCTTCAGATGCCGCAACGAACGACCACACCGGCCCGGACGGCCGCACGCACGCGCCGCTTCCACCGATCGTGCCGGCCCAGACGGCATTGATCGTGATGCACTACCAGACCGACATCCTCGGCCTCTTCCCGTCAGCCGCCCCCACCCTGCTCGCCAACACACGCAAGCTGTGCGACGCGGCGCGCGCCGCCGGCGTCCACGTCTGTTTCGCGAATCTCCACTTCAGCCCCGGTTATCCGGAAGTCAGTCCGCGCAACAAGAACGGCCAGGGGATCAAACAGCTCGGCCTGTTCGTCGACGACGGCCCGTGCCCGGAGCTCGGACGGCTGGACAGCGAGCCGCTGATCGCCGCGCATCGCGCGAGCGTGTTCTTCCGCACCGATCTGCAGCCGCGACTCATCGCGCAGGGCATCGACACGCTGATCCTGGTCGGGATCGCATCGACCGGTGTCGTGCTGTCGTCGGTTGCGCATGCAAGCGACGCCGATTTCCGGCTCTATACGGTGAAGGACTGCTGCTACGACCCGGACGAGGTCGTGCACGAGCATCTGTTCGCTACCGCGTTCGAGACACGCACGACGGTGCTTTCACTCGCGGACGCACTTCGGCTGCTCGCATAGCCACATAACGCCCGCGCTGCGCCGACCTAAACCTTTCCGGCCGGCGCATCCCGCATCACTTCGCGACATATACGCCCGACGTCGGGCACGTCCCCTGCGTATTGCCGTCCGTCACGAGCGATGCCGCGCCCGGAAACTGCGCGGTCGCGTTCGTCTTCACCGCGATCCACGCTTCGGTGAAGTAACTGACGCCGTTGGTCTTCGTGCACTTCAGCGACACCGCACTGCGCGTATTGCTGCCGAACGCGCCTTCGAACGCAGACAGCAGTTGATTACGCGTCACGGTCTTGCCGGCGTTCGCCTGAAGATAAGCGTTGAACGACGTGTTGCCGAGCCGGCTGATCATGCCGGTCGCCTGGTTCCAGTACGTATCGGGCGATGCCGAATTCGAACAGGTGCCGTGCTTGAACCATTCATGCTTGTCGAGACACGATGCGACGCCCGGCATGTACGTCGACAGCGTGTTGCGGGTCGCGGTGCTGACCGGATACGCATCCATGCTGCACCACTGGTGTCCGTTGTCGAGATCGACGTCGCTCTGCGGCACGCCGCAGTAGAACGGCTGATTGCCGTCGTACCTGTTCGGCCACAGGCCATGCAGCGACAGGCTCGTCGCCGCATACGAGCCGGCGAGGTTCGCGCACTCCGGCGTGTCGTGCGACGCGCAGAAGCCGGGCTCCCACGATGCCGCGAGCAGCAGGTAGTCGTAGCTGGTCTGAGCGGCGGCATGGAGCGAGGCGGATGCGACGGCGAGTGCGGCCGCGGCGCGGGCGAGCATCTTGAGCATGGCGTTTCCTCGGAAAAGGCTTGCGGTCGCAGGATGCGCCGCAAGATTGTCGAATGGCTGCCCGCGATTGTGGCCGCTGCCAGATGGCATCAATATGAAGATGAACGAAATATGTTCGTTCGCCCGCCGCTCACGACCCGCTGCCGAGCTGCGTGCACGCACGCGCGGCCGACTCGGGGCCTTCGAGCGCGAGGATCTGCCACACGCCGATGCTCACGCGCTGGCGCGCCGCCGTCGACGAATCGGCCAGCAGTGCCTCGACGCGCGGCGCCGCATCCGGCGCCTGCTGCTTGAGCGCGGTGTGATGCCGCGCGCGCGACGCCGGTTCGGATTCGTACACGTCGCACAGCCGCACCATGCCGGCCAGCCCGGCCAGGTCATCGTCCTTGTCGATCGCGCCGGCCTCGACGGGCGCGAGCCCTTTGCGTTCCGCGGCTGGCAGCTTGCCGCGCGCAGCCTCGTCGATCGTGATGGCGGAAGACGGCGGCAGGCCGCCGATCGCCGCGACGATCCGGCTGCCTGCGGCGATCATGTCGCCCTGGCACTCGATCTTCTGGTCGGCCGCGACGTTCGAGCAGAACGACACCGACGTGCGGTAAACGTCATCGCTCATGCGCGGCACCTCGTCGGCGCTCGCATGCGCGAGACCGACGCCCGCCAGCGCCACGGAAACGGGAATCAGGATGCGGAATGCGCTCGTCGTGATCATTGTTGTTCGTCATGCAGGTTCTGATGGCGGGCGCGGCGCCGAATCGCCCGACGGCGGCCCCTGTCGCGCCGGACCCTCGTCCGGCGCCACGTGATTATTTCATCGACGCGGCTTCCGATCCGCCCGGCGACAATGCCGCACTGTCCTGCTCGCGCCACGCACGGCGCGACGCCATGATCGCCTTCACGGCCGAGCGCGCGACCTTCCACCACGCGAACGGCCGCGGATCGGCCAGCATGCTGAGCGCGCGCGCATAGTCGAGCGTAAGCCCGGGCGTCCATGCCATCGTCACCGCGCGCTTGCGGATCTGCGCGGCTACCCACAGCTCGGGCGTGAGCAGCAGCCGCACGAACGCGCCCCACCCGGCCCGCGTGCCCTTGAGCCGCCACACCGCGCCATCCAGCGCGGCTTCGAGCGCGTTCGACACGGTGCTCGAGCAGTTCCGGTGCGTGAGGTTGTACGTCACCGTCTGCCGATACGACGACCAGAACGCGTCCAGCTTCGCCGGATCGTAGTTACGGATTCGCACGCGCACGGTCGACGGGCACCACGCCTTCGACTCGGTCGCGTAGTCGGGCTGAAACAGGCCGGGCACGTCGTTCTCGCGCGTCGCGCGCAGGATCCGCGTGAACTCGTCCGGAGAACGATCGATTTCGACGGCCGGATACAGGCTGATGTAGATGCCCTCGGGCGACTCGAGCGCCGCATGGCCGGTCGAGATCACGCCATTGACGTCCACCGCCGCGATGTAGCGGTCGATCACCGGATAGCGCTGCGCTTCGGCCTTCGATGTGCCGGTCGGCGTCCACACGTGCACGGTGAGCGCGTGCTCGTGATCGGCCGGCGGGCCATCCCATTCGGATTGCGTGAAGCGCGGGATGTCCGGTGCGGCGTCGATGTCGGGCACGATCGCCGGCGCGGGCGACGTGACGAACGCCGGGTTGCGCGTCAGCCGCCGCACGCGCGCGGCGAGGCTCAGCATGTGCATCCCGCCGAACATCAGCAGCAGCCCGAGGCAGTACGGCACAGTGCCCGCATAGTGGGTCGGGTACGGCTGGTAGAAGAAGATCGCGAGCAGGATCTCGACGACGCCCCATGCGAATGCGACGTTCCAGCGCCGGTAACGCACCATCCATGCGGAGGTGCATTGCAGCACCCCGTCGACAAGGAACAGCGTGCCGAAAATCATCGAAAGCAGGAAGTGGCCATGATGATGACCCGCGAACACGAGTCCGGCGGCCACCACCACCACGATGCCCTTCACGTAGCGCAGGATGCGCTGGCCGCCCACGCCGCTGCCGGCCACCGCGAGCGTCGCAAGCCCCTCGATCAGGAACAGCCACGCGAACAGCTCGATCGG
The DNA here is from genome assembly GCF_003857765.1 of Burkholderia sp. Bp9016. Lineage (NCBI taxonomy): Bacteria > Pseudomonadati > Pseudomonadota > Betaproteobacteria > Burkholderiales > Burkholderiaceae > Burkholderia > Burkholderia sp. Bp9016. The sequence continues at coordinate 255,784 of NZ_QTPY01000006.1, read as the reverse complement.
AAAATGCAGCGCGCCGTCGAGCGCATCGACGAAGATACCCACGCCAGCGGCAACCCACAGCCAGCCCAGCACGGTCAGCCCGCGCCAGCGCGTTCGCAGATATTCGATGCCCAGCAGCAGCAAGACCAATCGGACCATCGCACCCTCTCAGGTTCTTTTCGGGATACGCGCTGGTCACGCGTTCCGTGTCTTGTCGACCGCACATCGTAAGGCGCGGCAATCAAAAAGCGGCAATGCTTGCCGGCGCGTCATGCGTCGACATGACCGATCACGGCCGGCGCGCGCCGCTCTGGCCGAATAATAAGATATGGAGGAGCCAGTTGAAAGCCCGCCGAAAACCATGCCGGCGCGGCCCCGGATCATCCGCGCACACGGCCGAACCCGCAGTTCGCGCCGCACACCGTTCGCTGCCGCGGCAGATTTCCCGTTCGACAACGCGCGCCGGATACGCGAGAATCGCGGCTCCGAGGGCGAAAGCCGCTCCAAACCGCAAAGACGGGACAACAAGAAATGCGCATATCGATCACGCGCCGGCGCCTGCTGGCCGCCGGCATGGCTTCGGCCTGCCTCCCGCTGTCCGGCTGTTTCACGCCGAAGCTATACAAGGACAGCCAGTACCACGAACAGGTATCCGCCTTCATGATCACCGAAGACGGCAAGAAGCTCGTCGTCCTCGGCACGGATTACCACTACATCTTCGATCTCCCGGCGTCACTGCGGCCCGTGCTGATGTCCGGCTACCGAAAGGCGCTGCACACCGCGTTTGCCGGCTTCCACGCGAGCGGCAGCAGCGTGACGGGCCACTACCGGATCGTGTTGCCGAAGGAAGCGTCGTCGGACGATCAACAGGCCGCGGCCGCGGACGGCTTCACCGTCGCGAAAGCCGGTCTCGTGCTGGAAGGCGACATCAGCGGCAAGCGCTACTCGACCGACGGCTTCGCCGCCAAGGACAAGGTCAACGACAAGACGGCGCAGGCCTTCAATCAACGCTATGTCGTGTACATCACCGAATCGCCGTCCGCAGTCGGCATGGGCTTGCGGATCCTCGCGACGCCGGTTACGGTCGCCGCCGACGGCGTGCTCGTGCTGGGCGGCATCGTGCTCGTGCCGATCGCGTTCGTCGCGATCCAGGCGAACGGCGGCCTGCGGATCATGTAACGGCCACCGTCGACGGCCGCCATGCCTGCACGCGCACCACGCACGCAAACCGGAGCATCGCCATGACGCCCTCGCCGCTTCACACCCCGCCGCTCGGCCCGCAGTTGAAGCGCTGGCGTGCGCTGCACCGCGTGAAGCAGAGCCATGCGGCCGAACTGTTCGGCGTCGCGCAATCGACGATCTCGCGCTGGGAAGCCGGCATCCAGCAGATGTCGCCCGACGAGCGCGCGACCGCCGAGCAGTTGCTTGCCGCGCGGCTCGATTCGGCGGGTGATCAGGCGCTCGCGCGGCTCATCGCGGGCAGCACGGGGCGCATGCATCTCGTCTGCGACCTCACGCGCCGCCTGCTCGCGTGCTCGCCGTCGCGCGCGGCCGAGTTCTCGCTGCCGCTGTCGATGCTGCTCGGCACGTCGCTGTGGCGCTACGCGTCGCCGGAGATCGTCCGCATGGAGGCCACGCTCGATCCGCTCGGCTGGCACGATCGCGCCGGGCCGCCGAGCGTCGAATTCGCGACCGGCGCCAATGCGTCGCGCGTCGTGCCGATCTGCGGCAGCACCTGCCGGTGGACGCGGATGATGCTGTCGGACGGCTCCGCCGCGCGACTCGTCGAAACACTGTAGCGCTCACGCCTGCCGCGGCACTCGGCACTCGGCACACATATTTCATGCGTGGACGCATCGCGTCCGCGCGGCGTACGCTTGGCGGCTCGATTCAAGCAATCCTTCGGCCATGACCCTCGACACCCTCCACGCGCGGCTCGATTTCCTGCGCGAAACCGAACGCTTGAAAGACGTGCTGCGCAGCGGCCACACTTCGTCCGGCCGTCCCGAAAGCACGGCCGAGCACAGCTGGCGGCTGTGCCTGATGGCACTCGCGTTCGCCGACGCGCTGTCGAACGTCGACACGCTGAAACTGCTGAAGCTGTGCGTCGTGCACGACCTCGGCGAAGCGCTGCACGGCGACATCCCCGCGATCGAGCAGACCGCTCATCCGGACAAGAGCACGCAGGAACGCGACGACCTGCTGACGCTGACAGCCGCCCTCGATCGCGCGCTGCGCGACGAGATCGTCGCGCTGTGGGACGAATACGAGGCCGTCGCGTCGCCAGAAGCGCGCGCGGCGAAGGCGCTCGACAAGCTCGAAACGATTCTGCAGCACAACCGGGGCAGCAACCCGCCCGACTTCGACTACGCGTTCAATCTCGGTTACGGCCGGTGCTACACCGACGCCGCGCCGCTGTTCGCGGCGATCCGCCCGATCGTCGATGCGGACACCCGAAGCAGGATCGACGCTTTCGATGTGCGCGTTTTCCACCGGCTTGCCTGGACGGATGAACTGCAGCTTGACGCCATGTTCGTGCGCCCAGGCATCGAGCGCCTTGCTGACGAACTCCGGCCTGTTATCCACCTGAATCAGATTGGGACATCGTCCTCGTTGCCGCAACTGCTCGAGCACACGCGCCACGCGTACACCCGTTAGCGAGAAGTCGACCTCGATGTGCGGGCACTCGCGGTTCCGCGTGTCGATGATCGTCAACATGCGTATGCGTCAGCCATGCACCAGCGCGTCAGCAACAAAGTCCATCGCCCAGCTTTCGTCTGCGCCGTTGGGCGTCGGCATGACCACGCGTAGATGACTCGGGCGTTTCTTTCCACGCTTCAGGCGAAGCGATAGGCCTTCTGCGCGGTACAGCCGCTCAGTGCGCTTGTGGTTCTGGACCAGACCCTCTCGACGTAGCAAGACATGCAGGCGGGGCGAGCCAAACCGTGGCCTCTCCTGTGCCAGCTCGCGCAGCCGTTGCCGCACTTCGTGGTCGGCGTCAGGCGGCGCCGGCCGCCGGAACGTTCGGCGATTCAGGCCAATGAGCGCACACGCCCGGCGCTCCGAATAGTCGTGTTGTTCAATTACCTGTTGCACGACTTCTCGGCGCTGCGCGGGCGAACTCACTTTTTTCCGAGAACGTCCTTCAGAACCTGGATGTCCAGCGCTTGGTCGGCCACCAGCCGCTTGAGCCGCTGATTTTCCTCCTCTAGTTGCCGCAATCGTCGCGCTTCCGATACATCCATGCCGCCGTAACGGCTACGCCAGTTAATGGTATGGACTGCTCCGGCAGGCGTATCGTAACTGCTGACGTTACCGTTCATAGGAGTATCGTCATGGAAATCATTCGGTTCCTTGCCATCGATCTTGCAAAGAATGTCTTCCAACTGCACGGCGTGGATGCCGCAGGCACGCTTGTGCTGCGACGTCGCGTTGGCCACGCCCAACCGACTGAACTGGTTCTTCGACTTGCACCATGCACTATCGGGATGGAAGCCTGCTCAAGCGCCCATCATTGGGCACGGCAGTTTCAGCAGCAAGGCCACACGGTAAAACTCATCAGCCCGCAATTCGTGAAACCTTTCGTGAAGGGCAACAAGACTGACGGCAACGATGCTGAGGCGATCTGCGAGGCATTGCAGCGACCATCAATGCGGTTCGTGCCAATCAAGTCCGTCGAGCAACAAGATGTTCAAAGTCTTCACCGCGCTCGTAGTCGCCTCGTGAGCAATCGGACCGGGCTGGTGAGTCAGATGCGCGGCATTCTCGCAGAGCGAGGCATCGTATTCGCGCAATCGATCACGCATGCGCGCCGGGGGATTCCGGCCATCGTCGCAGACATCACGAACGCCCTAACGCCACTCGCGCGCGAGATACTGGCCGATCTGATGGACCAGTTGCGCGAACTGGACAAACGCATCACCGGATTCGACAGGCGTATCGATGCAGTGTTCAAGGCCAGCGAGACCTGCCAGCGAGGCGACCGACACTTACGGACCTTACTCATACACGGTGCACGCGCAGTACTCCGAACCGCACCGACCAAACACGACAGAAAGCACACCTGGGCTCTTACGTTGCAGGCCAGGCGATGCGCAAATCGAGCCATCGTGGCGATCGCGAACAAGATGGCCCGTGTCATCTGGTCGATGCTTGCAACCGGCCAGTCGTATCAGAAAGCAGTGTAGCTCCCGACGTCACTACGATGCGTTGATGAATTGACAAATGGCACTCCGGTCGATCCGGCGAGCAGGGAACCTGACTTTTATAACGGCCCTCGAGGTCTTCCCGTTGTTGAGGCCTGCACGCGCGGAACTCCAGTTGGGCGCTGGGCTTTGCCCTGACGCCGGATATATGTACGCAATCGACTTCCGTGGCTGTCAATTCCGTTTGCTATTGGGAGCAGTCCATATATATAGAACGTCGCATCCGATATGCCGTGTTTGCAGCACAGGTCTGCGACCTTCATGCCTGCGTCGGCTTCCTTCAGCACCCCGATAATCTACTCTTCGCTGAACCGCGACTTCTTCATGACAAGGGTTCTCCTGCGGCCTTGCCACTAACTTTACCGTCGGATACTTCAGAGGAGTAAGGTCACCGCGCACCTGCCCCATCATTCACACACCGTCGCCCCACGCCGCGCCGGCGCGAACGCCACCGCACTTGCGGTCGCTAGCAACGCCACGCCGGCCGCGCCGTACACCATCACCCAACCAAACCCGTGCACGAGCGCCGCATGCAGCGCCGTGCCGCCCGGATCGGCCTTTGCAAGCGCCGGTGCGATCGCCTGCAGCCCGTCGGTGCGCCCCGCCGCGATCTCCTGCGCAAGCGTGCGCAGCGCCGCCGCATCGACCGCCCCCGCGACGCCTGCCTTCAGGCTCGCGACGATCCCCGCGACCAGCACGAAACCCATCGCCGCGATGTTCAGCGCGAGCGAAATCATCCGCGCGCTCATGTCGATACCGGACGCCATACCGGCCCGCGCGCTCGGCACCGCGCCCGTCGTCGTGTTGGTGACCGGCGTGTTGGTGAGCCCGAGCCCGATGCCGGCGACCACGCAGCCCGGCAGCATCGTGAGCCAGCTCGCGTGATCGACACCGCTGCCGATCCGCATCAGCGCGAAGCCGGCCGCGATCGTGAACAAGCCGCCCGGAATCACGACCCCCGGCCCGTAGCGCAGCGCGAGCCGTTCGCCGAACGGCGGCGCGACGAGCGTCGGCAGCGTATACGCGAGCAGCGCGAGGCCGGCCGTCACGCTGTCATAGCCGAGCGCGACCTGAAACCAGATCGGCAGGTAGATTATGAACGGCCAGAAACTGAAGTTCATCCCCATCGAACCGAAGATCGCACCGGTGAACGCGCGGATCCGGAACACGGAGAAGTCGAACATCGGCCGCGCGCTCACGCGCTCCGCGACGACGAACCCGGCCGCCGCGAGCCCGGTCGCGCCGAGCACGCCAAGGCCGGCCGCGCTCGTGAGCCCCAACTCCGCGCTTTGCGTGATGTAAAACGCGAGCCCGAGCACGGCGAGCGACAGCGTAACGATGCCGGCGACGTCGAGCGTGCCCGCATGCGGATCGCGCGACTCCTGCACGGCACCACCGATCAGCACGAGCGCGACGGCCGCGAGCGGCGCATGGACGAGGAACACCCACGGCCAGTTCGCCAGCGCGACGATCGCGCCGCCGACGATCGGCCCGAAACCGAGACCGATCCCGAACACGATCCCCCAGATCCCGAATGCGCGGCCACGCTCGCGCCCTTCGCGAAACTGGTGCGACAGCACCGCGATCTGGCAGATCAGCATCGCGCCGCCGCTCGCGCCCTGCAGCAGCCGGCCGGCGACGAGCACCGGCACGTTCGGCGCGAGCCCGCACAGCAGCGATGTCGCGCCGAACAGCACGGTGCCGATCACATACACGCGCTTGCGGCCGAACCGGTCGGCGAGCGTGCCGGCCGCCATCAGCACCGTCGTACACGCGATCGTGTACGCGTTCATGATCCACTGCATGCCGTTGAAGTCGCCGTGCAGCACGTGTTCGAGCGTCGGCAGGATCACCGGCACGCTCGAGATCTCGAGGCCGAACATCAGCGACGTGAGACAAACGGCCGCCAGTGCGACCGCATTCCTGCGGGAGTCGGATAGCGTCATGCGTCATGCGCGCCGGCCGTGGAACGGGCCGCGCGCCTCCAAGTGAGAAGGATTCGCCGCGCGCGGCCGGCGACGCACGCGGTACGGGAATCGGTACTATAGTGAGAATTCTTCTCCCCATTGATGCTTGGATTTCTCGAAACTCGGGAATCACAGGACGCAATCAACGCAACCATCATGACCGACAGACTCGACGGCGTGACGACTTTCGTCCAGGTCGTGGAATCCGGCAGCTTCGCGCTTGCCGCCGAACGGCTCGACATGACGCGCTCGGCGGTCGGCAAGGCGATCGCACGGCTCGAGAAGCGGCTGGGCGCACGGCTGCTGCAGCGCACGACGCGCAGCCAGAGCCTGACCGACGACGGCCAGGCGTACTACGACCGCTGCGTGCGCGCGCTGGCGGAGCTAGAAGCGGCCGAAGCCGATCTCGATTGCGGCCGCAACGAAGCGCGCGGCAAGCTGCGGCTGAGCGTGCCGCTCGCATTCGGACACCACTGCGTGACGCCGATCGTGCTCGACCTCGCACGCACCTATCCGCATCTGCGGATCGACGTGTCGATCACGGATCGTTTCGTGGATCTCGTCGAGGAAGGGATCGATCTCGCGGTGCGCATCGGCACGCTCGCGGACAGCACAAGCCTCGCGGTGCGGCGGCTCGGCACGCAATACGGCAGCCTCGGTGCGGCGCCGTCGTATCTCGCGCGCTACGGCATGCCGCAAACGCTCGACGACCTGAGGCATCACCGGACGATCGCGTATTCACGCTCGGGCGTCGCGCAGCCGTGGGACCTGCGCGCGCCGGACGGCTCGACGGTGCGTGTCGACATGCAGCATCAACTGAGTTTCGACGACGTGCAGGCGATCGCGGCGGCCGGCGCATCGGGGTTCGGGATCGCATGGCTGCCGAGCTGGCTGCTCGACCATTACGTGAAGCGCGGCGAGATGGCCGTCGTGCTCGATCGCTGCTTCGTCTGCGAAGGCGACATTCATGCGATCTGGCCGAAAACGCGCTATCTGCCACGCAAGACGCGCTGCGTGATCGACGCGCTCGTGCAGGCGGTGCCGCCGATGATCGAGCGCTGACCGACGATGCAAAGAAAGAAAACAGGGTGAAACCGACGCGCCGCGCGGGCGCGTCGGGTCATCACGCCGCGCCGAGATCGGCGAGCGGATGCGTGAACACCTTCCACGGCGACGTCAGGAAATGCCGCACGCGCTCGGCGCGCAATTCGACGAGCGACGCGGGCGCCCAGCGCGGCTTGCGATCCTTGTCGACGAGATGCGCACGCACGCCTTCGCAGAAGTCGCCTTCCTCGATTGCGCGCGCAACGATGCCGAGCTCCATCCGGAACGACTCGGCAAGCGTCATCTGCCGGCCGCGCAGCAGCGCTTCGCGCGTCACGCACAGCATCGTCGGCGAGTGGCCTGCGAGCGCATCGAGCGTCGCCTGCAGCCATTGACGATGCTCACGCGACAGCTCGTCGCGCGCAAGATCCTGCTTCAGCGTCGCAACGATCCGCTCGACGGTCGAACGCTTGTCGAAGTGACGGACGATCCACGGCATCTGGCTATCGAGCGCCGCATGCGGCACGACGTTGCACGGCGGCTCGAACACCTTGCGCAGCGCCGGCAACACGTCGCCGTCCCATTTGACGCTCTCGATGCGCGTCTCGAACGTATCGAGCCACGACGACGGCACGCACAGGTCCGCGAGCTTCGCGCTCAGCGCGTCGGCGCCCGACAGCATCGCGCCCGTCAGCCCCACGTACAGTTCGAGCTCGGCCGGCATGCGCGACAGGAAATGCGTCGCGCCGACGTCGGGCACGAGGCCGATGCGCGTCTCGGGCATCGCGATCTTGCTGCGCTCGGTCGCAACGCGCAGCGCAGCGCCCTGCGCGAGCCCCATCCCGCCGCCCATCGTCACGCCGTCCATCAGCGCGACGACCGGCTTCGGGAACGTATGAATCGCGTAGTCGAGCCGGTATTCGTCGACGAAGAACGGCAGCCAGGTCTCGCGCTGCGTGACCATCCTGTACAGCGCACGCACGTCGCCGCCTGCGCAGAAGCCCTTCTCGCCCGCACCGCGCAGCACCACCGCGACGATCTGGTCATCGGTGCGGCAGCGTTCGAGCAGCGCGGCCAGCTCGCCGATCATCGGATACGACAACGCGTTGAGCGCGGCCGGCCGGTTCAGCGTGATCAGCGCCACGCGGTTCACCACGCGAAACAGCACCTCCGGCGCCGGTTGCGCGAAGCTGTCATGAGTCATGGCCGGCGTGCTCATCGTTGCGCCTCTTCATCGGTATGCCATTGCGGCGCGCGCTTGCCGAGAAACGCGGCCACGCCTTCGCGCGGATCGTTCGTGTCGAACAGGTCGACGAAGCGTTCGCGCTCGACGGCAAGCGCCGCGCTGCGCGGCACGCCGCGGCGCGCGAGACCGATCAGCTCCTTGCTGTACGCCACCGCGTGCGGGCTCTGCCGCGCGACGTTGCGCGCAAGCGCCAGCGCCGCATCGCGTGCCGCGCCGCTCTCGACCACGTCCTCGACGAGGCCGATCCGCAGCGCGGTGGCCGCATCGACGCGCGTGCCGGCCAGGATGATCTTCTTCGCCCAGCCTTCGCCGACGAGCCAGGGCAGCGTCTGCGTGCCAAGCCCGCACGGCAGCAGGCCGACCGACGGCTCGGGCAGCGCCATCTGCGCATGCGTCTCGGCGATGCGCAGGTCGCACGCGAGCGCGCATTCGAGACCACCGCCCATCGCATAGCCGTTGATCGCCGCGATCGTCACGACGCGCGCGTCGTGCAGCGCCTCGAACGCCGCGCCGAAACGCGCGGCCATCGCGCGCGCGACCCCGCGGTCGCCGTCGGCGAACGTGTTCAGGTCGGCGCCGGCGCTGAAGAACTTCGGGCCGTCGCCGGTGATCACCAGCGCACGCACGTGCGGGTTCGCGTTCAATTCGGTGACGGTTTGCTGCAGCTGCCGCAGACCGTCGGCGGTAAAGGCGTTCGCGGGCGGACGCTTGAGCGTCGCGCACGCAATCGCGCCGTCGTCGACGTAGTCCAGTTCGATCATGAGGCGTCCTTCTTCGTGGGCGGTTGATACAGGCGGATCACCGCCGAGAAATCGAGTTGTCCGTCGCCGCGGCTGCTCATCGTCTGGTACAGCTGCTGCGCGAGCGCGCCGAGATACACGGGCTGGCGCGCCTGCTTCGCGGCATCGTTCGCGAGGCCGAGATCCTTCAGCATCAGGTCGGTGCCGAAGCCGCCGCTGTAGCCGCGCGACGACGGCGCCGTGGCGATCACGCCCGGATACGGGTTGTAGGTGTCCGAGCTCCAGCAGCGGCCGGTCGACGTGTTGACGATGCCGGCCAGCACCTTCGGGTCGATGCCGAGCGCGACGCCGAGCGACATCGCCTCCGACACGGCCGCCATCGAAATGCCGAGCACGAGGTTGTTGCAGACCTTCGCGACCTGCCCCATCCCCGTCGCGCCGCAATGGACGATGTTCTTGCCCATCCCGGCGAGCACCGGCTTCACGCGCTCGAAGTCGACGTCGCTGCCGCCGACCATGAAGGTCAGCGTGCCGGCCGCCGCACCGCCGGTGCCGCCCGACACAGGTGCATCGACGAACGCGCCGCCGTGCTCGCGCACGAGCGCGCCGAACGCCTGCGCGCTCGCCGGATCGATCGTGCTCGAATCGATCACGGTCGCACCGGCGCCGAGGCCGGCCAGCACGCCGTTCTCGCCGGCAAGCACCGAGCGCACGTGCGGTGCGGCCGGCAGCATCGTGATTACAAACGCCGCGCCCGACGCGGCGTCGCGCGGCGAGGCGGCCACCTGCGCGCCGGCGTCCTGCAGCGCGCGCAATGCGTCGGCACTCAGGTCGAACGCATGCACTTCATGACCGGCCTTCAACAGGTTCAGCGCCATCGGCGCGCCCATGTGGCCCAGACCGATAAAACCGATTTTCATTGCGTGTCTCCCATCCCATGCTTCGCGCACGATCGGCGCGGCGCGCCGATCGCATGCGTCGTGGTCAATGCAGCCGGATCGTCGTATTCACCGGGGCGGCCGTCGTGTCGTCGTCGAACCAGCGCGCGGTGACCGTCTTCGTCTGCGTGTAGAACTGCACGACCTGCTTGCCGTACGGGCCGAGATCGCCGAGCTTCGAGCCGCGCGAACCGGTGAAGCTGAAGTACGGCACCGGCACCGGAATCGGGATGTTGATGCCGACCTGGCCGACGTCGATCTCGCTCTGGAACTTGCGCGCGGCCGCGCCGCTCTGCGTGAAGATGCCCACGCCGTTGCCCATCGGGTTCGCGTTGACGAGCGCGATCGCTTCGTCGAGCGTGTCGACTTCCATCACGACCAGCACCGGCCCGAAGATTTCATGCGTGTAGACCGACATGTCGGTTTTCACGCCCGAGAAGATCGTCGGACCGACGAAGTTGCCTTCCTCGAAGCCGGGGACCTTCACGCCCCGGCCGTCGAGCTCGAGCTTCGCGCCTTCCTTGATACCCGCATCGATCAGCGAGAGGACTCGCGCCTTCGCGCCGCGCGACACGAGCGGCCCGACGTCGGTGCCCGCTTCCGAGCCCGCGTTGACCTTCAGCGTCTTTGCCTTCTCGACGATGTCCGGCAGCCAGTCGCGCGCCTTGCCGACGAGCACCGCGACCGAGGTCGCCATGCAGCGCTGGCCGGCCGCGCCGAAGCCGGCGCCGACCAGCGCGTTGATCGCCTGCTCGCGGTTGGCGTCGGGCAGCAGGATCGCGTGGTTCTTCGCGCCCATCATCGACTGCACGCGCTTGCCGTGCTGGCTGCCGAGGTTGTACACGTGCGTGCCGACGGCGGTCGAACCGACGAACGAGATCGCCTTTACGAGCGGATGCGTGCAGATCGCGTCGACGACCTCCTTGCCGCCGTGCACGACGTTCAGCACGCCCTTCGGCACGCCGGCTTCGAGCGCGAGCTCGACGAGCTGCATCGTCGACAGCGGATCCTGCTCCGACGGCTTCAGCACGAACGTGTTGCCGCACACGATCGCCATCGGGAACATCCACAGCGGAATCATCGCGGGGAAGTTGAACGGCGTGATGCCCGCGCACACGCCGAGCGGCTGGCGCAGCGTATAGGTGTCGACGCCGCCCGCGACGTTCTCCGCGAATTCGCCGAGCTGCAGCGTGCCGACCGAGCACGCATGCTCGACCACTTCGAGGCCGCGGAAGATGTCGCCTTCGGCATCGGGCAGCGTCTTGCCCTGCTCGGCCGTCAGCGTCTTCGCGATGCGCTGCTGGTTCGCGCGCACGAGATCCTGGAACTTCAGCATGATGCGCATGCGCGCGGCGATCGGCGTGTTCTTCCACGTCGCATACGCGGCGTGCGCGGCCTGCACGGCCGCGTCGACTTCGGCCACCGTCGCGAACGGCACGCGCGCGAGCACGGCCTGCGTCGCCGGATTGACGATGTCGCGCCACTCGCTCGTGGTGGACTCGACGAAGGCGCCGTCGATCAGCAGCTTGACCGTCGGCACGTCTTGCCCCGTGCGGGGCGTCGGATTCGCGTTCATCGATGCATTCTCCTTGCAGTAGGCTGCGCAGCGCCATCGCACCGCGCGGCCGGTTCGATCCGGGAGCAGGCGGCCGCCGCGGATGCGGCGCGCGCGGCCCGCGGCCGGTCATTTCAGTTCGGCGGCGAAATCTTCTTCCCAGTACTCGCCGGGCATCCGCGTCGTTGCGTCGTCGCCGCGCTCGATCTCGCGGCGACGCAACTCGACGCGGCGGATCTTCCCCGAGATGGTCTTCGGCAGCTCCGCGAATTGCAGCCGGCGGATGCGCTTGTACGGGGCGAGCTTCTCGCGCGAGAAGCGGAAGATCTCCAGCGCGAGCGCCGGGCTTTCCTCGTAGCCCTGCCGCAGCGTGATGTACGTCTTCGGCACCGACAGCCGCACCGGGTCCGGGCTCGGCACGACGGCCGCTTCCGCGATCGCCGGATGCTCGATCAGCACGCTCTCGAGTTCGAACGGGCTCAGCCGGTAGTCGGACGACTTGAACACGTCGTCCGCGCGGCCGACGTACACGTAGTAGCCGTCGTCGCCGCGCATCGCGATGTCCGACGTGCGGTAATGGCCGTCGCGCATCGCATGCGCGGTCGCGTCCGGGTTGTTCGCATAGCCGTTCATCAGTCCGACCGGGCGCGTCACGTCGGGGCCGAGCGGCAGTGCGATCTCGCCTTCGCCGACAGGCGCGCCATCGGGGTCGAGCAGCGCGATCCGGTAGCCGGGCAGCGGCCGGCCCATCGAGCCCGCGACGACCGGCTGGCCCGGCGAGTTGCCGATCAGGCAGGTCGTCTCGGTCTGGCCGTAGCCGTCGCGAATCGTGATGCCCCACGCCTTCTTCACGCGCTCGATGATCTCGGGATTCAGCGGCTCGCCCGCGCCGACGATCTCGCGCAGCTTCACGTCGAACGACGCGAGCGGCTGTTGCACGAGCATGCGCCACACGGTCGGCGGCGCGCACAGCGTGGTCACCTGGTATTTGACGAGCGCATCGAGCACGACCTTCGGCTCGAAGCGAGCGTAGTTGAACGCGAACACGCACGCCTGCGCATTCCACGGCGCGAAGAAGCAGCTCCACGCGTGCTTCGCCCAGCCCGGCGAGCTGATGTTCCAGTGGATGTCGCCGGGTTGCAGACCGACCCAGTACATCGTCGACAGGTGCCCGACCGGGTAGGTGCGATGCGTATGCTCGACGAGCTTCGGCTTCGACGTCGTGCCCGACGTGAAGTACAGCAGCATCGGATCGTTCGCGTGCGTGACGGCGTCCGGCTCGAACGCGGCGCTCGCCGCATAGCCGTCGTTCATCGCGAGCCAGCCTGCGCGCGGCGCGCCGGCGACGATCTTCTGCTCGAGACCGAGATCGGCCTGTTCGAACTTCGCGGTTTCGTTCTCGTCGACGATCGCGTATTTAGCGCCGCCGATCCGCACGCGATCGCGCACGTCGTCGGCCGACAGTTGCGTGGTCGCCGGCAGCACGATCGCGCCGAGCTTCATCGCGGCGAGCATCGCGTCCCACAGCTCGACGCGGTTGGGCAGCATCAGCAGGATCCGGTCGCCGCGCACGACGCCGATCCCGCGCAGCCAGTTCGCGATGCGCGACGAGCGCTCGGACATTTGCGCGAACGAGTACGGATCGCCCGTACCGGTTGCCGCGTCGACGATCCATAGCGCGGGCTTGTCGTTGCCGCGCGCCATCGGGTCGAAATAGTCGAGCGCCCAATTGAACGCGTCGAGCACCGGCCATTCGAAATCGCGGTAAGCAGTTTCGTAGTCGGTGCGATGGCGCAGCAGGAAGTCGCGTGCGTCCAGGAATGCCTGTACCGTCATCGTGTCGTCTCCGTCTCCAGTCTCCAAACCCGGCGGTCATCCGGCGCATGCGCTGCAGACCCCAGGTTCCCTGTCGCGCGGCGCACGGTCACGTCGTTGCGTGCCGCGTTCACCGCGCTACCCTCATGCGCCGATCGTTCATATCGTTGCCTGCGCAACGAATTCAGCGACTCAAAGCTGTCGCGCGATCACCATCCGTTGCACTTCGCTGGTGCCTTCGTAAATCTGCGTGATGCGTGCGTCGCGATAATGACGCTCGACTTCGTAGTCGGCCAGGTAGCCGTAGCCGCCGTGAATCTGAATCGCATCCGAACACACGCGCTCGGCCATCTCGGACGCGAACAGCTTCGCCTGCGATGCTTCCGACAGGCACGGCAGCCCGGCCGTGCGCAGCTTCGCCGCATGATGCACGAGCAGGCGCGCCGCGTTGATCTGCGTGGCCATGTCGGCGAGCTTCTGCTGGATCGCCTGATGCTCGGCGATCGGCTTGCCGAACTGCACGCGTTCGCCCGCGTAGCGGCGCGCCTTGTCGAACGCGGCGCGTGCGATGCCGAGCGCCTGCGCGGCAATGCCGATGCGGCCGCCTTCCAGGTTCGACAGCGCGATCTTCAACCCTTCGCCGCGATTGCCGAGCAGGTTTTCCTCGGGGATCGCGCAGTTCTCGAGCGTGATCGGGCACGTGTCCGATGCGCGAATGCCCATCTTCTTCTCCGGCTTGCCGACGATGAAGCCCGGCGTGTCGGTCGGCACCAGGAATGCGGAAATGCCGCGCTTGCCGGCTTCCGGATCGGTCATGGCAAAAACGATCGCGACCCCGGCACGCTGGCCATTGGTCACGAACTGCTTCGCGCCGTTCAGCACCCATTTGCCATCGCGCAGTTCCGCGCGCGTGCGCAGGTTGTTCGCTTCGGAGCCGGCCTGCGGCTCGGTCAGGCAGAACGCGCCGATGATGCGGCCCGCCGCCATCTCGGCGAGCCAGCGATCCTTCTGCGCGGGCGTGCCGAAGCCGAGGATCGGCCCGCAGCCGACCGAGTTGTGCACGCTCATCATCGTCGCGCACGCGGCGTCGCCCGCGGCGACTTCTTCCATGGCCAGCGCATACGCGACATAGTCCGTATAGGCGCCGCCCAGCTCCTGCGGCACGATCATCCCGAGCAGGCCGAGTTCGCCGAGCTGCGCGACGACGGCGTCGGGCAGTTGCGCGTCGTGGTCCCACTGCGCGGCGTTCGGCGCCAGCACCTCGGTGGCAAAAGCGCGCGCGGCGTCGCGAATCATCCGCTGGTCTTCGGTATAAAGCTCGTCCATGGTGCTGCTGTCTCCCGCGGCCGCGTGCCGCGACCGACCTTCCGTTTCGATGCAACAAGTGTAGGCAAGCACGCGCGACTGTTCGATGCTCGCGCCGCTCATTTACACTGAGCGTTTTTGCCATACCGGCGGCGCCGATGAAGCAGGAAGACAAGGGAACCGTCGCGATCAGCCTCGTCGCGTACAGCCTCGCGCTCGCCACCCGGCGCGGCGTCGCTGCCGAGCCGCTGCTCGCGCAGGCCGGCATCGCGCCCGCGCTGCTGGCGCAGCCGCGTGCGCGGGTGTCCGCGCAGCAATACGGCGCGTTGTGGAACGCCATCGCGCGCGCGCTCGACGACGAATTTTTCGGGCAGGATCGCCACCCGATGCGCAGCGGCAGCTTCATCGCGATGAGCCAGGCCGCGCTGTCGGCGCAGGACGGGCTGCACGCGATGGCGCGCGCGGTGAATTTCATGCACTGCGTGCTCGACGACCTGCACGCGGAGCTCGACGCCAACCCGCAGCGCGTGCGGCTGCGCTTCGTGCACCGCAACAGCGCCGCGGCGCCCGCGATGTTCACGTACGCGACCTATTTCATCATCGTCTACGGGCTCACCTGCTGGCTGATCGGACGGCGCATTCCGGTGCTGCACGCGAGCTTCCGCTGCGACACGCCGCCCGCCGATCACGAATACCCGTCGATGCTGTGCGACGACATGCGGTTCAACCAGCCCGATTCGTATGTCGATTTCGATCCCGAATTCGCGACGCTGCCGGTCGTGCAGAACGCGAAGACGCTGAAGGCGTTCCTGCGCAACGCGCCGGCCAGCTTCATCGTCAAGTACCGCAACCCGAACGCGCTCGCGCAGCGCGTGCGCACCGTGCTGCGCGGGATGCCGCCCGCGTCGTGGCCCGGCGCGGGCGGGATGGCCGCGCGGCTGCACGTGGCCGAAGCGACGCTGCGCCGCAAGCTGCACCAGGAAGGCCATGCGTACCAGTCGATCAAGGACACGCTGCGGCGCGATCTCGCGTTCGAGGCGCTGGCCGATCCGTCGCGGACCATCGCCGACGTCGCCGCCGCCACCGGTTTCGCGGAGCCGAGTGCGTTCTACCGCGCGTTTCGCAAGTGGAGCGGGCGCAGCCCGGCCGAGTATCGCGAAGAAGCGCTCGTGCGCGGGGGCGGCAGCGCGGGCTGAGTACGCGGCCGGCGGCCCCGCCTTCGCGCTTTCCGCCGAAACAGCCTAAGCTTCAAGCATCGGGCCAACGCCCTTTCCGCGAGCCGGATGGCGTGCGGCCGCGCGCCGCCCGGACGCCCCGATGCGCATTCACCGTCATGGGCCGCCGCCCGCTTCGCCCGACGGCCGCCCCCGTCACCCGCTATCCGCGCGGGTCGCGCGCGCCGCGCTGTTCGCGGCGCTGCTCGTCGTATGCGCGGCGCTCGCCGCACCGCCTGCCTCGGCCCCCGCTGCTGCGCCCGCCGCCACGCCGCCCGTCGTCGTGATTCCGGTCAACGGCGCGATCGGGCCGGCCAGCGCCGACTTCATCGTCCGCTCGCTCGAGCGCGCCGCGCACGAACACGCGCCGCTCGCGATCCTGCAACTCGATACGCCCGGCGGCCTCGACACGTCGATGCGGCAGATCATCAAGGCGATCCTGGCCTCGCCGGTGCCGGTCGCGGCGTTCGTCGCGCCGGGCGGCGCACGGGCCGCCAGCGCGGGCACCTATATCGTCTATGCGAGCCACGTCGCCGCGATGGCGCCCGGCACCGACCTCGGCGCGGCGTCGCCCGTGCAGTTCGGGATCGGCGGCGGCGCGCCGGGTGCGACGCCGCCGTCGCCCTCCGCGACGCCGGGTACTGCTGGTGCCTCCGGCGCGGCCGCGAAGCCGGCCGAGCTGCCGAACGACACGCAGTCCACCGAGATCCGCAAGGCGACGCAGGACGCCGCCGCGTACATCCGCGGCCTCGCGCAGTTGCGCGGCCGCAATGCCGCGTGGGCCGAGCGCGCGGTGCGCGAAGCCGTGAGCCTGTCGGCGAGCGAAGCGCGCGCGCAGCATGTGGTCGACCTGATCGCGCAGGATCCCGCCGATCTCGCGCGCCAGCTCGACGGCCGCGCCGTGACGACCACCGCCGGCACGCTGCGCCTTGCGACCGCGCATGCGCCGCTCGTCGTGCTCGCGCCCGACTGGCGCAGCCGCTTCCTGTCGATCATCGCCGATCCGAACGTCGCGCTGATCCTGCTGACGATCGGCATCTACGGCCTGTTCTTCGAATTCGCGAACCCCGGCTTCGTGCTGCCCGGCGTCGCCGGCACGATCTGCCTGCTGGTCGGGCTGTTCGCGATGCAGTTGCTGCCGATCAGCTATGCGGGCCTCGGGCTCGTGCTGCTCGGTCTGGGCTGCCTCGTCGCCGAGGCGTTCCTGCCGACCTTCGGCGTGCTCGGCTTCGGCGGGATCGTGTCGTTCACGATCGGCGCGCTGATGCTGATCGACACCGACGTGCCCGGCTACGGGATTCCATGGCCGGTGATCGCGGGCCTCGCCGTCGGCGGCGGTTTGCTGGTTGCCGGCGTGTCGAGCGTCGCGCTGCGCGCGCGGCGCCGCCCGGTCGTGACCGGCGCCGAGGCGATGCTCGGCAGCGTCGGCGAAGTACTCGACGACGGCCTCCGTCCGGACCAGCCGGAGGGTGCCGCCGGCCCCGCGCCGTCGGCCGCCGGCTGGGCGCTCGTGCATGGCGAACGCTGGCGCGTCGCGAGCAGCGCGCCGCTCGCCGCCGGCTGCCGCGTGCGCGTCACCGGCCGCCACGGGCTGATGCTCACCGTCGCGCCGCTGTACGACGCGCGGCCGCAGGACCCACGTCAGGGAGAACCTTCATGATCGGTTACACGTTCGGCTTCAGCAGCGTCCTGATCGTCTTCATCGTCGTACTCGCCGCGTCGTCGATCCGTATCTTCCGCGAGTACGAGCGCGGCGTCGTGTTCATGCTCGGCCGGTTCTGGAAGGTGAAGGGGCCGGGGCTCGTGCTGATCATCCCGATCGTCCAGCAGGTCGTGCGGATCGACCTGCGCACCGTTGTGTTCGACGTGCCGTCGCAGGACGTGATCACGCGCGACAACGTGTCGGTGAAGGTCAACGCGGTCGTGTATTTCCGCGTCGTCGATCCGGAGAAGGCCGTGATCCAGGTCGCGCGCTTCGTCGACGCGACGAGCCAGCTCGCGCAGACAACGCTGCGCGCGGTGCTCGGCAAGCACGAGCTCGACGCGCTGCTCGCCGAGCGCGAGCAGTTGAACGCGGATATCCAGAAGACGCTGGATGCGCAGACCGACGCGTGGGGGATCAAGGTGTCGACGGTCGAAATCAAGCACGTCGACCTGAACGAGACGATGGTGCGCGCAATCGCGCGGCAGGCCGAGGCCGAGCGCGAGCGGCGCGCGAAGGTGATTCATGCGGAAGGCGAGCTGCAGGCGTCGGAGAAGCTGCTGCAGGCCGCGCAGCGGCTCGCGCAGCAGCCGCAGGCGATGCAGTTGCGCTACCTGCAGACGCTGACGACGATCGCGGCGGACAAGAATTCGACGATCGTGTTTCCGCTCCCGGTCGATCTGCTAGGGGCGTTGCTGGATCGGTTGGGCGGGAAGCAGGATTCGTGACGTATTGAGCGATCGCCTCGCGCATGATCCAGTGCGGCGGGCGCCGGCGTTGTTCGGCGAGATGGCGCACCCGACCCTGAAGGGTCGGATCGAGTTTGATGGAAGTTGCCATGATGACGAGTATCCAGAGGTATTACCTTTTGCTGGTTTACTCACGCCGTCGTCGACAAGGCAAATCCCCCGAACGCTAGAGCTCTCCCTCCATTTCCCCCTTCCATTAGGACAAATCCTCACTTCCCGGCACGCGGAACCGTCTATGATCTTTACATCAATCAATGACACATTAAATGCTGACTGAATAACCCGTGACGGCGTCATCGGCGGGCGCGTTCCGGATCAGCGCCCCACCTGTAGACGGAGACGCATCATGACCGACCACCCGCTGCCGGAAGTCCACCTCGACGAGTTGCCGCAATTCCGCGCGGTCCAGCAGCTTGCCTACCGCTGTGTCGAAACGGTCGGCGCGATGCTCTACCCCGGCATCACCGAGAAGGAAGCCGCGCGCCTGCTGACCGAATGGCTGCAGGACAACGGCGTGCACGACTGGCTGCACAAGCCGTTCGCGTGGTTCGGCGACCGCACCGCGTTCGAAGGCTTCTCCGGCCTGAAACACATGGGCGGCTTCAATCTCGCGTTCTTCCCGAGCAACCGCCAGCTCGAGACCGACATGCCGGTGATCCTCGACGTCGCACCCGTGCTCGACGGCATCGTCGCCGACGTCGGCTACGCGCACTGTCTCGGCCACAACCCGATCCTCGAGCAGTTGCAGGACGACCTGATGGACCATCGCGACATGATCGTGCGCCTCGTGAAGGAGCGCCGCCCGATGGCCGAGGTCGCGCAGGCGGTCGACGCGCTGTGCCGCCGCCAGGGTGTCGAGCCGCGCCACAAGGCCTATCCGTTCAAGGTGCTCGCGCATCGCGTCGCGAAGATCCACAAGCTGTCCAAGCCGCGCTTCGTCGCGCGCTTCGGGCTGAACGCGACGCGCAACCTGCTGCTCGACCAGGGCCGTGCGGCCAGGCAGCAAGGCTGGTCGCCCCTGTGGTCGATCGACCGCCGCTCCGAACATGCGCCCGTGCCGGGCCTGTGGGCCGTCGAACCGCATCTCGGCTTCTCTGGCGTCGGCGCGAAATTCGAGGAACTGCTGGTGATCACCGACGACGACGCGTACTGGCTCGACGACGACCTGCCGCACGTGCGTCGCTGGCAGCGCCGCCAGGCCGAACGCGCGCAGGCCGTCGCGAGCGTGCCGGCCGCCGCCTGACGCCTCCGCGCCCTTCCCCGAATCCCTGAACGACGGACTCACGATGCAGCCTCTTTCCGACGAAGCGCCGCTGGCCCTG
This sequence comes from Burkholderia sp. Bp9016, assembly GCF_003857765.1. Classification (NCBI taxonomy): domain Bacteria; kingdom Pseudomonadati; phylum Pseudomonadota; class Betaproteobacteria; order Burkholderiales; family Burkholderiaceae; genus Burkholderia; species Burkholderia sp. Bp9016. Next base: position 236,003 of record NZ_QTPY01000006.1, on the reverse strand, counting down.
TTCGAATCGGTCCACGGCGAGACGGCCGTCGCCTCCGGCGACCTGACGCTCGCCGTCAGGACCTGGGGCGACCCGTCCCGCTCGCCGGTCGTGCTCGTGCACGGCTATCCCGACGACAGCAGCGTATGGCAGCAGGTCGCCCCGCTGCTCGCGCGCAAGCACTACGTGATTGCGTACGACGTACGCGGCGCGGGCCTGTCCGGCGCGCCGAAACGCACGGCCGACTACCACCTCGCCAGGCTGACCGACGACTTCGTCGCGGTGATCGATTCGCTCTGCCCGGGGCGTGCGGTGCACCTGATCGCGCACGACTGGGGCTCGATCCAGGGCTGGGAATTCGTCACCGATCCGCGGCTCGCCGGCCGCATCGCGTCGTACACGTCGTGCTCGGGGCCGTGTCTCGACCACGTCGGATTCTGGCTGCGCGAGCGCGTGCTGCATCCGACGCCCGCGTCGCTGGCCAAGCTCGGCGGCCAGCTCGTGCGCTCGTGGTACGTGTACCTGTTCCACCTGCCCTTCATCCCCGAGCTCGGCTGGCGGCTGTGGCTCGGCCGTGCATGGCCGGGCCTGCTGCGCCGGGTCGAGAAGACGCCGGCCGCCGCGCGCGCGACGCAGGCCGACGACGGCGCGCGCGGCGTGCGCCTGTATCGCGCGAACTTCATCCGCTGCCTCTTCGCGCCGCGCGAACGCTACGCGCATGCGCCGGTGCAAACGCTCGTGCCGCTCGGCGACAAGTACGTGAGCCCGGCGCTGTCCGAAAACCTGTCGCGCTGGGTGCCGCAGTACTACCGCCGTGAAGTCGCGGCCGGCCACTGGCTGCCACTCGCCGCCCCGGAACGCTTCGCCGGCCTCGCCGAGCAGCTGATCGATGCGATCGAATCGGGCAACGAGCCGCCCGCGCTCGCGAACGCACGCCGCCGCGCAACCAGCGGCCGCTTCAGCGGCAAGGTCGCGGTCGTCACCGGTGCGGGCAGCGGCATCGGCCGCTGCGCGGCCCTCGCGTTCGCCCGCGAAGGCGCGACGGTCGTCGCGTGCGACATCGATCTCGCGAGCGCCGAGCGCACCGCGCTGCTGCTCGGGCTGACCGGTGCGCAAGCCCACGCGAAACGCGTGGACGTCGGGTCCGCCGACGAAATGGAAGCGCTCGCGACGTGGGTCGGCAGCGAACTCGGCGGCGCGGACGTCGTGATCAACAACGCGGGCATCGGCATGGCCGGCGGCATGCTCGATACGAGCGCCGGGCACTGGGAGCGCATCCTGCACGTGAACCTGTGGGGCGTGATTCACGGCTCGCGGCTGTTCGCACAGCAGATGGCCGCGCGCGGCACCGGCGGCCATATCGTCAATACCGCATCGGCCGCCGCGTTCGGGCCGTCGCGCGACCTGCCCGCCTATGCGACGACGAAGGCCGCCGTTCTGATGCTCAGCGAATGCATGCGAGCCGAGCTCGCGGAAAAAGGCATCGGCGTGACGGCCGTGTGCCCGGGTTTCGCGGAAACCGGAATCATGGCGTCGACGCAATATGCGGGCGCCAACGCACAGGACGAGGCGCGGCTGCGCAAACGCGCGACGAAGCTGTACCAGATGCGCGGCCTGAAACCCGAGACCGTCGCGCAGGCGATGGTCGACGGCGTGCTGCGCAACCGGCCGGTGGTCGCGGTGGGCACCGAAGCGCATGCGCTGCGCTTCGTCGGCCGCTTCATGCCGTGGCTTGGACGGATGCTCGCACGCATCAGCATGGCATCGCATTGACGGCGCAAGCCGCCGCACAGTAACGGAGACAACAGATGACCGCTACCGCCGACTACCACAAGATCAAGGCCCGGCACGTGAAGTTCGACTTCAGCGACACGCCGATCACCTGGGTGCCGAACGACCCGGGCAGCACGCACATCATCAATACGCTGAACCTGCTGTTCCCGGAAGGCGAGCTGTGGTTCTGCCGCGTGTACAACAAGGCGCTGCCGCATATCGCCGATGCCCGCCTGCGCGACGAAGCCGAAGGTTTCCTGCGCCAGGAAGCCGTGCATTCGCGCTCGCATGGCGGCGTGCTCAAGCACTACTACGACCGGCACGGGATCGACACGAAGCCGTTCACGCAGAAGCTGAACTGGCTGTTCACGCGCGTGCTCGGCGAAGCGCCGTTCGGGCTGAAGATCGGCCACACGCGCTTCTGGCTGCGACAGCAGCTCGCGGTGATCGCGTCGCTCGAACATTTCTTCGGCTATCTCGGCAACTGGGTGCTGAATGCGCACGGTCTCGACGAAGGCCACGCGGACCCGACAATGGTCGACCTGCTGCGCTGGCACGGCGCGGAGGAAGTCGAACACCGGACCGTCGCGTTCGACATCTACAACCACATGGGCGGCACCTACCTGGAGCGCTGCGTGCACATGGCGTTCGTGATCGTGCTGCTGCTCTACTTCATCACGAGCGGCGCGCGGTTCATGTACCGGCGCGATCCCGCCGCCGGCCGCTATCCCGGCTTCGTGCTGTCGTGGTGGAAGGGTTCGCGGCGCGGGCACCTGCCGTCGTTCTGGAAAGTGATCGGCGCCGCGCTGCGCTATTTCAAGCCGGGCTATACGCCGCACCACGAAGGCTCGACCGAGCAGGCGCTCGCGTATCTCGCACGCTCGCCGGCCGCGCAGGCGGCCGCGCACGGCGGTAACTGGGGCACGGCGAAGAGCTCGGAATCGGCTGCGTAATCGCGTTCGTGACGGTTCCGGCGGGCGGCGCCCGCCGAAATGCGTACAATCGCGGCTTCATTTCCCGGAGGTGCCGCGATGGCCATGAAGAAAACCGATCTAGAAAAGAACAAGGCGCTCAAGCTGACGCACTCGATGAAGCAGTCGAGCTCCGCGCGCTTCGGCAAGGGTGTCGACGAGGCGGCGAAGCTCGATCGCCGCGCGCAGCGCAAGCTCGACCAGGAACAGGGCCTCGTGCCGTTCGCATGCAAGCTGAACGCCGAACTCGTCGAACAACTGAAGGCACACGCAGCCACGCATCCGAACGGGATGACGGGTCTGCTGTCCGAACTGCTCGTCAACGGACTCGCCCAGCGCGACGCGTGATCGCCATTTGTCTCGAAAATAGTCGTTGACAACGCCGTACGACATCGACACACTCGTTCGCATGCCTACGTTCAAGCACATCGCCATCGCGAATCATTGCCCGATGAACATTCGAAAGAATGGTTCACGGGAGGCGCTTGTGCGTTAGCATCCGAGCAGTACCGCATGTCACACAAGGCCTCACCGGAAACGGATGAGGCCTTTTTGTTCTGGTGCGCGTCATCCGTCCGGCTCAATGAATGGAGAAGACGATGGACCAGGCAAGCCCGTTGTTCGACCGTCCCGATCTGCGCCGCACCGGCACGATCGCATTACCGACCGTCGTGATCCGTTTCGCGGTCGCGCCGCGCACGACACTCACCTGGCGTGCGCCGGGCGACGCGGAAATTCGCGCGCACGGCGCGCCGCTGTGGATCACGCGTCCGCCGAGCGTCGACGACTACTGGGTGCAACCCGGCGACGTGCTGCGCATCGCACGCGGCGATCGCATCTGGCTCGGCACCGATGACGCACGACCGGCCGAAGCATCGATCACGCTCGCCTACGTGCGGCGCGGCGAACGGCTCAAGCGCACGCTCGCGCATGTGCAACGTTTGCTCGTCGGACGATGGCGAAAAACGGGATGACGATGTGCGCTCACGCGCAGCACGGGTGTCACGCAATGCGCGTGATTACAGCCCGCCGAAACGGACGCACCCGCGGCGCAACGCGTCGCAGGTGCGCATCGAATGACGCGGCACGCGAGTGCGTGCCGCGAGCGATCGCGCGCCGTGCGCAACCCTCGGGTGCATCGAGGGCATCAGGTGCTGGCGGCGAGACGCGGGCCCGTGCTGCGGGGCGTTGAATCGAGGTCGGGGCGTTGCGCCGCCTGCGAGGTCACCCACGGGTCGATGCCTTGCTTCTGCACCTCCTCGAGAAATGACACACGTGTACGCCAGTAATCCGCCTGTAATTTCGCGTCGATGACGCGCTGTTCGGCTGCGAACAGTTCCATACGCGCCGTCACGAGCATCGACGCAGCGGTTTTTTCCGGCGTGGGGGCGTGCCGCATCGCCCAACGGCTGATCCAGTTCAACATGCTGACCTCCGTGATTACGGACGAACCCGCATCGGGCAATCGCAATCGGTCGCGCCTGCCCGAACGCACAACGACCGTCACCGCACTTCACCGCCTGACCCGCACGGACTGCGACTCCCCCGCGTCGGCAACAACCGGCCGGCGTGTGCGCGCGGTGTATCTATCCTAGAAAGAGTTGCCGGTTTACGCGATGAGGTCTTGCAATCTTTTACACAGAAACCACAGTCGCGCCCGCATCGCAAAATGACAGTTGCGCACGGGACGGCTTCGGCGCACGATAGCCCGATCGCTGCAACCGCCTGGACTGACGAATGGCCGATGCACGCCGCTGCGCATTCGCCGCGGCCACGCTCGCGCGTTCACGCGTACCTCGCATGCGCACCGCGTTCGCCCAGCATGCGGGCGCTCCGTTTCAGTCGCATGTCATCACGTGGCAGCCGCGCCACATGTGCATCCCATCCTGTTGCGCCCCGCATCGGCCGATGCCTGCCTCTCCACTTTCGAACCGTTTCCATCGTTTCCGCCTGCCCGCTTCGCGAGAACCGGTAGAATGCGCGCCTTCCTCGCGCGGCAGGGCTGCCTGACCGTCCGCGCGAACGCAGCCGATCGAGCCCCACGACTATATCGTCGGAGCTATCCACGCTATTACAATCCGCCGATAGCCCGGCAATAGTGGCTGGTTACAGTAGGCCGGCCGCGCGCTGCCTTTACAACAATTCGGCACAAACAACAAGCAACACGACAACCCGACCGGAGAAACGCCTTCATGGAATCCATCAAGCGGTATTTCGGCTTCGCTGAAGCCGGCACCGACTTCCGCACCGAAATACTCGCGGGCGTCACCACGTTCCTGACGATGGCCTACATCATCTTCGTCAACCCCGCGATCCTCGGCGACGCAGGCATGCCGAAGGAATCCGTGTTCGTCGCGACCTGCCTCGTCGCGGCGCTGGCGTCGATCATCATGGGGCTGTACGCGAACTACCCGATCGCGTGCGCGCCCGGCATGGGCCTGAACGCGTATTTCGCGTACACGGTCGTCAAGGGGATGGGCTTCACGTGGCAGGCCGCGCTCGGTGCGGTGTTCATCTCCGGCTGCCTGTTCCTGCTGGTCACGCTGTTCCGCGTGCGCGAGGCGATCGTCAACGGCATTCCGAGATCGCTGCGCATCTCGATCACGGCCGGCATCGGGCTGTTCCTCGGCATCATCTCGCTGAAGACGTCGGGCGTGATCGTCGGCAACCCGGCCACGCTCGTCGCGCTCGGCGACCTGCACAAGCACGACACGATCCTCGCGATCATCGGCTTCTTCACGATCGTCACGCTCGACCACCTGCGCGTGCGCGGCGCAATCCTGATCGGCATCATCGGCGTCACGGTCCTGTCGTTCTTCTTCGGCGACAACCAGTTCCACGGCGTGTTCTCCGCGCCGCCGTCGATCGACGCGACGCTGTTCAAGCTCGACATCCGCGCCGCGCTGTCGACCGGCATCATCAACGTGATCCTGGTGTTCTTCCTCGTCGAACTGTTCGATGCGACCGGCACGCTGATGGGCGTCGCGAACCGCGCGGGCCTGCTCGTCGAAGGCAAGATGAACCGCCTGAACAAGGCGCTGCTCGCCGACAGCACCGCGATCGTCGCGGGCTCGATACTCGGCACGTCGTCAACCACCGCGTATATCGAAAGCGCGTCGGGCGTGCAGGCCGGCGGCCGTACGGGCATGACCGCGCTCACCGTCGCCGTGCTGTTCCTCGCGTGCCTGTTCATCGCCCCGCTCGCCGGCGTCGTGCCGGCCTATGCGACCGCGCCCGCGCTGCTGTACGTGTCGTGCCTGATGCTGCGCGAGATGGTCGACGTGCCGTGGGACGACGCGACCGAAGCCGTGCCGGCCGCGCTGACCGCGCTGCTGATGCCGTTCACGTACTCGATCGCGAACGGCGTCGCGTTCGGCTTCATCGCATACGGCGGCCTCAAGCTGCTGACGGGCCAGGCCCGCTCGGTCAAGCCGATCGTGTGGATCATCGCGGCCGTGTTCCTGTTCCGCTTCTTCTATCTCGGCAGCGAGTGATGCGCGCGCCCCGGCGCGATGCACGATGAGAAAGCGCCACCTCCGGGTGGCGTTTTCGTTTGCGTACGCGTGGGGCGCCGACGATGGCCGATCACGCATCCGCCTCGCCGAGCACCCAGCGCGCGAAGCTCTGCACCGGCCCTTCGCCGAATTCCAGCGCTTCCGGCAGCACGAGACAGAAACGCTTGACCACGTCCCGGCCGTCCGGCCAGGGCGCCGCAAGCAAGCCTTGCGCAATCTCGGTGTCGACATACAGCCGCGGCACCAGCGCGACGCCGAGCCCGGCCACGGCAGCCGCGATCAGCATCGAGTAAAGATCGTAGCGCGCGCCGGCGGCCGGGTTGCTCACCGGCAACCCCGTTTCGTGGACGTATGCCGACCACGCATCGGGCGTCTGGCGCTTGTGAAGGCGCGGCAGCGTGCCGAGCAGCGCAGCCGGATCCCCGCCGCCAAGCAGCGACGGGTGGCAGACCGGCACGAGCACCTCCTCGCATAACCGGTACGTATGCATGCCGGCCCATGCCGGATGCTCGAAATGAATCGCCGCATCGAAACCGCTGCCGGCCAGCACGAACGGCTCGGCGCGATCGGCGAAATGCACCGTGATGTTCGGATGCCGCGCCTGAAACTGCTTGAGCCGGGGAATCAGCCAGCGCGTCGCGAATGTGGGCGTCACGGCGATGTCGATGCTGCCGCCGTCGCCGGGCTGCCCCATCATGTACTGGCTGTCGCGCTCGAGCCGGTCCAGCACTTCGCGCACCTGCGCCGCGTAGCGCACGCCGTTCGGCGCCACCCGCACGCGGTTGCCGACCCGCTCGAACAGCGCGACGCCCAGGAACGTCTCGAGCCGGCCGATCTGCCGGCTGATCGCGCCTTCCGTCAACGCCAGTTCGTCGGCGGCACGCGCGAAGCTGCCGTGCCGCGCCGCGGCCTCGAATGCCATCAATGCCGAATTGCTCGGAATCCTGCGTCGCGTCACGATTGCTCCCGGTTTTGCGGTGGTCGGTCTAAGCTTGATCAAAGATCAATGAACGGTGATGAATCATCGTTTTTCACCCATTCACCGGCTAATTATCATGACAAAAACTCAACCCGTCGAGCGGCGATCGATGCCGAAGGCCGCTCGCTACCCCGTTGGAGGTGTCATGATCTATGCCGTTGAATGCAGCTTCGCCGATCCCGCTACCGAAGCCGAATGGAACGACTTCTACAGCCGGATCAAACTTCCCGCGCTGATCTCCGTGCCCGGCTTTCGCACGTCGCAACGCTTGCGCGCCGTCGGTGGCGACGGCCCCGTCTACCTCGCGCTGCACACGATCGACAGCGCCGACGTGCTGGCGTCGGCCGCGTATCGCGACAACGGCGGCGGCAACTTCGCGCGCTGGCAGCCGCACATCGTCGAGTGGCGACGCAACGTGTACGACAGCGCGGCACCCGCGCCGGCAGTCGCCGATCATCAATGGCTGGCCGTTTGCGAAAACACGGCCCCGTTCGCGCAAGCGGGAATCGCCGCCACGGCCATTCACGCAGTCGCGCTGGACCGCCAGCCGGCATCCCGCTGGCTGGCCGTTCTCGGTCGCGATCAAGCGCTGCATGCGTCCAAGGCGTGCGGCGCCGAGATCCGGCTCTATGCGCCGATGGGCGAGCAGCTCGTCAGCGCGGCCGCACGCTGAGGGGGCCGGCCATGCCCAGCGTCACGATTTTCATCGCGGAGGCGAACATGCCGTCGAACGCCGCGCTCGACGCGCTGTCGTCGGCCTGCGCGTCGCTCTGCACCGACGTGTTGCAGGCCGCGCCCGGCACGGTCCACGTCATCCTCGTTCCGGTCCGGCACGGCTACGGACATCCCGTCAGCGCCGAAATCCGCTATCGCACCCAACCGTTTCGCACCCCTGAATTGATGGATCGTTTCATGGTCTCGCTGGATCGCGAGATGCTTCGCCACACCGGATGCGTCGCGCGCATCCGCTGCTTCGGCTACGACGCCGCCCACCTTCACGCCCGACATTGAGCCATGAGCGCCCCCCTTCCCCGCCTCCCGTTTCCGTGCCGCCGGGTTGGCGATTTCTCGGTCGTCGCGATCAGCGACGGCACGCTGACCGCCGGCCTCGACCTGCTGTCGAACATCGAGGTCGACGATGCGGCCTGCATCATGCAAAGCGCGGGCATCGCCGCGCCGTCGAGCGTCAATATCAACTGCTACGTGATCCGCGGGAACGACCGTACCGTGCTCGTCGACACAGGTGCCGGCGGCATCCGCAACTGGGGCGGCCGGTTGATGCCGTCCCTGGCGCGAGCCGGCATCGACGCGCGCGACATCGACACGATCCTGCTGACGCATGCACACCCCGACCACATCGGCGGCTTGCTCGATCCGGACGGGCAACCGGCCTTCGCGCACGCGGAAGTGCTCGTTCACGAACGGGAACTGGCGTTCTGGCTGGACGACGCAGCGTTCGAGCAGGCCAACGAACGGACCCGCGGCAATTTCCGGATCGCGCGGCGCGCGTTCGATGCCTGTCGCACCCGGCTGCGCACTATCGAAGCGGGCGGCGTGCTGCCCGGCATCGTCGCGGTTCCGCTACCGGGACATACGCCCGGTCACACGGGGTATCGCATCGAATCGCATGACGAGCGTCTGTTGATCTGGGGCGATCTCGTGCATTTCGCGCCGATTCAGGTCGTGCGTCCGGACGTGTCGATCGCGTTCGATCACGATCCGGCGCTGGCCGTCGCGACGCGCGCGGCCACGCTCGCCGAAGCGGCTTCGGACGACCTGCTGATTGCGGGAATGCATCTCGCCGAAACAGGCTTCGCGCGCATCGCGCGAGCGTATGGCGAAACCGGTGGCGCGTATGCGCTCACCGGTGCGAACTGACGGACAAAGACGGAAACGGCGCGCGCATCGTCGCGCGTGCGCACGACCCGGCACGCATGCGCCGATACGACACGGGCGCCGGTAACCGGCGCCCGCTCAGTCGCTGCCCGGTCGTCCGGTTCAGCGCCAGTTCGCCTCATAGAAGCGCACGTAGCCGCTACGCAGCGTCACGCATTGCGCACGCGTTTCGGACAGCAGCCGCCGTGCGGCCGCCTCGATACGTTCGCGATGCTGATCGTACGCACCGACCATGTCCTCGAAGCGCGGCGATGCCGCACCGAAATGGTCCTCCAGCGCCTCGGCTGTAATCTGACATTGGACACGCTCGCCATTGACCAACGCCATGAACCCGAGCATCAAGTCGCGCCCCGAATATTCGGGCTTCTCGTTCGTGAAATGGATCTGCATGGGAGCCGCCTATCGCCGGTAGAAAGCGAATGACCGCGTCCGTCGTCCGCTACCGGCCGGACGAAAATGTACGCGGGCTCGCCGACAGAGACACCGTTCGCGGGGGTATGGCGCGGACAATGCGTGCCGGTTGCATTCCACTTTAGACGGTTTCGCGCAGGAGGCAAAATTTGCGATGTGCGTCGTTCCGACGCGCATTTCGTCTGATCTACGCGGCATCCGGCACGCTGGGTCAAACGGCGTCAGTGAGGGTCGGTCGGCCAGATGTTCAGCGAGATCGCCGCGGTCGTGGCGCCCACCGCGATGGCGGCGGCCCCGTATCGCACTGCGGTGCTCAGATCGAACAGCAGACCGTGGATCGCCACGGCGATGCCGCCCAGCATGATGAAGGTGGCGATGGCCGCCAGCACGACTCTCAGTTCCGTCCGAACCATGATGCGTCTCCCGAACGGATGCATGTCACGTCGCATGCATGTTGCGATGCGGAACACGGCGCGTGCGCGCTCCATTTCAATCATTGCAGGCGTACGCTTAAAAGCAAGGGGATTTTGTTCGCGGTCGCGCAACGCACGCGGCGCTTGTATGATGGTGCGATATCGAGGCGGCGGCCGGGGTTTGGGTTGTTGCGATGCGGAAGCAGCAGGTTGAGCCGACTGCCAAGCATGAGGTCCAAGCAGGCGCGAAAGCACGGACCCGGACCGACCGCGAAGCATGGGGCCCAAGTAAGCGCTAAAGCGCTAACTTGGGCCGACAGGAGACAAGACATGCCTCAATCTTTCGTGCTGCCCGCCACCACGGGCCGCACCGACCTGCTCGCGCAGGCGCATGCGCGTTCGACCGCAGTCGGCCTGCGCGCAAACGAGCGCCCCGATTTCTCGCCGCTGTCGCGGCTCGCACTGCGCGAACTGCTCGACACGAACCATGCGCTGTTCGCGCACGCGCGCCCGGTGATGGAGGACCTCCACGCACAGATCGCCGATACGCAAAGCCTCGTGCTGCTCACCGATGCCGACGGCGTGATCCTGCACAGCATCGGCGACGCGGACTTCATCGAGAAAGCAAACCGCGTCGCGCTGTGCAACGGCGTGTCGTGGGCCGAAGGCGCACGCGGCACCAATGCGATCGGCACCGCGCTCGCGTCCGGCCAGGCCGTCGCGGTACACGGCTCCGAACACTTCCTGCGCGCCAACCACATCCTCACCTGCTCGTGTGCACCGATCATCGATCCGTTCGGCCGCACGCTCGGCGCGCTCGACGTGAGCGGCGACCCGCGCGGGTTCAGCTCGCATACGCTCGCGCTGGTGCGCATGTCCGCGCAACTGATCGAGAACCATCTGTTCGCGAACCAGTGCGCGCAAGCGCTGCGGCTGCGCTTTCACGCCCACGAGGATTGCGTCGACTCGCTGTTCGCCGGACTCGTCGCGTTCGGCCCCGACGGCGGGCTGATCGCCGCGAACCGCAGCGCACAATTCCAGCTCGGCGCGACGTTCGATGCATTGCAGCATCGCGGCTGCGATGCGCTGTTCGGCATGCAGTTCGGCCAGCTCGCCCAGCAGGCGGCGCGCGCGCCCGGCGCATCGTTCCGCCTGACGCTATCGACCGGCGTGCGCGTGCTCGCGCGCTGCGAATTCGCGGAAACGCACAAGACGACGGTCACCGTCACGCCGCCCGCACCCGCCGTGCGCGTGCCCGCGCCGGATCCCGACGCGATCACGTTCGCGACGCTCGACACCGGCGACGCGCGCATGGCCGCCGTGCTCGAACGCGTCGCGAAGATCCGCGGACGCGACCTGCCGCTGCTGATCCTCGGCCAGACGGGCACCGGCAAGGAATGGCTCGCCCGAGCGCTGCACCAGGCGTCGCCGCGCTCGGACGGCCCGTTCGTCGCGGTGAACTGCGCGGCGCTGCCGGATTCGCTGATCGAAGCCGAACTGTTCGGCTATGAGGACGGCGCCTTCACCGGCGCACGCAAGCGCGGCAGCCCCGGCAAGATCGCGCAGGCCGACGGCGGCACGCTGTTTCTCGACGAAATCGGCGACATGCCGCTCGCGCAGCAGGTCCGGCTGATGCGCGTGCTGCAGGAACGCGCGGTGATGCCGCTCGGCGGCGCGCGCGCGGTGCCGGTCGACGTGCGCGTGGTCTGCGCGACTCACCGCGACCTGCGCGCGATGATCGCCGAAGGCACGTTCCGCGAAGACCTGTTCTACCGGATCAACGGGCTCGCGGTCACGCTGCCGGCACTGGCCGACCGTACCGACCTGACGGCGCTGGTCGAGCGCATCCTCGCGCGGCTCGCGCGCAGCGAGCCGATGCCGTGCCGTCTCGCACCCGACGTGCTCGACGCATTCATGCGCCACCGCTGGCCCGGCAACCTGCGGCAAATGACCAACGTGCTCCGCACCGCCGGCATGCTCGCCGAAGACGAAGCCGAGATCGCGCTCGCGCATCTGCCCGACGATTTCTGGCTCGACTGCGACGATGCACCGGCGGCACCCGCCGCACCGGCCGACGCAGGCGAAACGACGACGCTGCAAAGCCACCAGGCCGCAGTGATCGATGCAGTGCTCGCGCGGCACGGCGGCAACGTGTCGGCGGCCGCGCGGGAACTCGGGCTCGCCCGCAATACCGTGTACCGCTACCTGCGCCGCCATTGACGCGCCCGCCGGCCGCCCGGCGGGCGCCGGCCGCATGCGGCTTCGGGTATGCTTGGCGCTTGCCTTGCCGCCGCCCGCTTCGCCCCATGACCGATCCCGACCACCCGCCTCTCGTGCGCATCGAGCCGCTCGGCGCGACGTTCGACGCACCCGATTCGCTGACCCTGCTCGAAGCCGCCGCGTTCGCGCACGTCAGGCTGCCGCGTTCGTGCCGCAACGGTACGTGCCGAAGCTGCCTGTGCAGGATCGTCAGCGGCAGCGTACGCTACACGATCGAATGGCCCGGGTTGAGCCGCGAGGAAAAGGCCGACGGCTATACGCTGCCGTGCGTGGCCGTCGCGACGTCGGATGTCGTGCTCGACGTGCCCGACGCGGAGATGATCGACTGAACGCGACGCGCAGTGGCGCGCCGTCCCGCAACCGTGACGGGCAAGCCCGTCGGGAGAGTGTGATGACCCAGTCAACCGATCGCATCGAGAAACAGGCCGTGCTCGCCGCGCCGCCGGCGCGCGTGTGGGAAGCGATCGGCAATTCCGCGGAATTCGGCACGTGGTTCGGTGTCACCTTCGACGGGCCGTTCGCGGAAGGCCAGCCGCTATTCGGCCGCATCACGCCGACGCGTATCGACGACGTCGTCGCCAAGGCCCAGGAGCCCTACTCGGGCGCTGTATTCGAAATCGTCGTCGAGCGCGTCGAGCCGAAGCAACTGTTCTCGTTCCGCTGGCATCCGTTCGCGATCGATCCGAACTTCGATTACTCGGCCGAGCCGATGACGCTCGTCACGTTCGCGATCGCCGAGCAAAACGGCGGCACGCGGCTCACGGTCACTGAAACGGGGTTCGACCAACTGATCGAAGCGCGTCGCGCGAAGGCTCGCGAAATGAACGATCACGGCTGGGCCGCGCAGATGATGCTGATCACGAAATATCTGGCGACGCACGCGTAACCGGCCCTTGCCGGCCCTTGCCCGCCATCCCCGGCATGCGGATGCGCGCATGCCGGCCTCGCGGGGTGCGTGGCATAATCCGCCCCATCGCAGTCCTCACGCCGCTGCTCATCGCATGCTCAGTCGTCGCCTCCGGAAGATCGGCAGTCTGATCGGGATGCTCGCCATCCTGATGACGGCACTCGCGCCGACGATCTCGCAGGCGCTGACGACGCAAGGCCGCGTCGATGCATTGCTCGCCGGTTACTGCACGGCCGGCCCGGTTGTCGGCGACCATCGGACGCATGCGCCGTCGAAGAGCCTGCAAGCCCATTTGCAGGCGTGCGGCTATTGCAACCTGCTCGCCCATACACCCGCACTACCCGCGCCCGAACTGACGTTCGCGGCCCATGTGCGCGTCATCCAGCATCGCGAAGCGACCCGCTTCGAAAGCCTGCGGCGCGCGTTGGCGCTCACGGCCGCTCAGCCGCGCGCCCCACCCGCCTCCGCCTGAACCGTAGCCACAGCGCGCGATGCCTGAACGCATCGCGCCGTTCGCGCGCGCCCTGCCGGCGCCCGTGTCGTGTCACGTTCACGAGGACGATCATGTCGACCCTTATTGCCGCGCGCCGCATGTCACCGTGCGCGTGCGTCGCCGTCGCCGCGCATGAGCATGCATGCGCGAGTGCGGAAGATCGCATGCACGCCGTCACGATGACCATCGACACCCCGAGCGTCGGCGATGCGTTCGACTTCCAGTACGGTCACATCGCGACCCTGCTGCGGGCTCGTACGCATCTCGACGACATTTTCCCCGCCCCGATCCACAACGCATTTTCCAAGCCATGAAAACATCCGCGCTTTTCCGCGGCGCCATCGCCGCACTGACCTTCGTCATCGTCCAGGCCGCCCACGCGCACGCGTTTCCGAAAACGCAACAGCCGGCCGCCGGCGAAACGCTCACCGCCGCACCGCAAGCCGTCACGATCGATTTCGACGAAGCGCTCGAGCCCGCATTCAGCTCGATCGCCGTGACCGACAGCCACGGCCAGTCGGTCGCGACCGGCAAGGCCGTCGTCGACGACGGCAACCACAAGCGGATGCACGTCGCGCTGACGAGCCTGACGGCCGGCACCTACACCGTCGCCTGGGTCGCGGTGGCCAGCGACGGCCACCGGACCCAGGGGCACTACGCGTTCACGCTGAAGTGACGCACGCGTGCCCGCATCGTCAGGGGCGCATCGCCGCTCCATCCGCATTCCGTACTTTCGATAAGGAGAACACATGATGAAACGCTCGATTCCGGCCGCCCTGCTGTTTGCGCTGTTCGCGCTGCACGCTCCCGCCACGTTCGCCGCGCCAGCCGTACAGGCCGATGCCTGCTGGATCCGCGCAATGCCCGCGACGGTGCCGTCGTCCGGCTACTTCACCCTGAAGAACGACGGCGACGCCCCCGCTACGCTCACGGGCATCGACACGCCGGCATTCGGGATGGCCATGCTGCACGAAACGCAGACGGCCGGCAGCACCGCGAAGATGGTCCACGTCGACGCGGTCGAGGTGCCCGCGCACGGCACGGTGATGTTCAAGCCGAAGAGCTATCACGTGATGCTCGAACAACCGCGCCAGAGCGTCGCGCCCGGCGCGAAGATCCCGTTCCGGCTGCATTTCGCCGACGGCTCGACGGTGTCCGTGACCTGCGACGCGAAGGCGCCGTCGTACACGGGCCAGTAACGCCGCCTGCGTCACAACCGATGGAGACGAACATGAAAGAACGCCTGCCGCTGGCCGACCTGATCGCCCGCTACCGGACGCCGCTGAACGTTGCCGTGCTGATCGTCTGCGGGTTATGGGCGGCGTGGATCGCATGGATGACGCAGCCCGCCGCGATCGACTTGCCGTCGTCGATCGCCGCTTACTGCGTGCGCGACGCGCGTTGACACGGTGCATCGGGGTGATCCGCAACACGGTGCGCTACGGCACGCGCGGCACCGCCGCGACGATCGCCTGCACCGGCTCCGTCGAGACTTCGGCGTCAGCCCGTGGGTACCCGCGGCCAGGCGCGCGAGCGGGCTGCTGTTCGTCGGGCTCGGGATCAAGCTGCTGACCGCACGGCAGGTGTAAGCGCCGGCATGCCTTCGGCGCGCAAACGTCAGCGCTTCAATACAGCCAGTGAAGCAGCAATCGCGTCGAACGACGGACGCTCATCGACGTCCTCGTTCAGGCACGCGGCCGCAAGCGCTTCAAGTTCGCTCGCCCCGTCCCGCGCGCGCGGCTCGCATCGCTCCAGCAACTCGCCGAGCAGATAGCCGAATGCCCTGACTTCCAGCCGTTCGAGCCGCGCAGCGTGCGCGCGGTCATTCACGTCGTAGACCGACGCCGCGCCGAAATCGCCGAGCAGCGCGCCGCCCTCGCCATCGTGCAGGATGTTGTGCGCATACAGATCGCCGTGCATGATGCCGCGTGCGTGCAGATGCGCCGCGACCGATGCGATGCCGTGCGCGATCCGTGCCGCGGCCGCCGGAGCGAACCGCGCATCGTCCGCATACACGTCGCGCGTGCAGGTCGCGAAGCTCGGCGGCCCGGCGAGGTTCGTCAGTGCCGGATCGACCAGTTCCATCACGAGGCCGTGCGTGCCGTCCGGATGACCGCGCACCTTGCCGATCACCGGGATCATGTTCGTGTGGCGTCCCGCGTGCAGGCAGGCGGCCATTTCGCAATCGGGCAGACCGTCGCTCGTCACCGCGCCCTTGAACAGCTTGACCGCGACCGCGCGCGGCGCGCGACCGTTAGCCTGCCATCGCGCACGGTGGATGACGCCCGATGCGCCTTCGCCGAGCTTCCGTTCGCAGGAGAGCGACGTCCAGTCGATGTCCGTAACGCCCGGCTCGGCAGAAGCCGCCGCCTCCGGCGCGGCGCCGAGCGGATTGCCTGCGGCCGCGAGCCACGCGAGCCGCGGCAAACGCAGCAGCCAGTCCGGCAGCGCGTCGAGCCGGTTCGCCGACAGACGCACCAGTTCGAGCGCGCGGCATGCGGCCATTTCCGTGGGCAGCGCGCGCAGACGGTTGCCCGCGAGCATCAGCTTCTGCAGGCGCGAGCAGTCACCGATGTCGGCGGGCAGTTCTTCGATTTCGTTGTCGGTCAGGATCAGCCAGCGCAACGCGCGCGGCAGCGAATGGCGCGGCACCGCGCGAATCCGGTTCGCCTTGAAGCCGATCATGTCGAGTTGCGCACACGTGCCGAGCACTTCCGGGAATTCCGTGAAGCGGTTGGACGACGCGAACAGGATGCGCAAACGGTGCAGCCGCGACAGGTCGTCCGGCAGCGCGGACAGTGCATTTCCGGACAGGTCGAGCACTTCGAGCGTGTCTGCCAGATCGAAGATTTCGCGCGGAAATTCGGTAAGCCCGCACGCGAGCTTGAGTTGGCGGGCGCCCGACAGTTGGCCGGCCTGCAATTGTTCAAGAGTGGTCGTCACGGAGGGAAAGCAGTTGTGATTGCGATGATCGTCGGATCGATCGGACGAATTTTACCGGGATCGCTTTCGCGTGCCGCGCGCACCGCGTCACATCCTCTTCACAAACGCAAAAAGTGACGTTAGAATAGCGCCCCTTGCAGTACTGAAGTGCCGACGTGGTGAAATTGGTAGACACGCTATCTTGAGGGGGTAGTGGCGAAAGCTGTGCGAGTTCGAGTCTCGCCGTCGGCACCAGATACGGTTTTCACCGTGTTTCGGGCATGTGCAAAAAACCGCGACAGCGCAACGCTTCGCGGTTTTTTTGTTTCCGGGGCGCCGTAGACGACCCGATTGCGATCCGGAGCCGCAGGCACGCACCCGTGTCGCCGCCCCGGATTCGATCCTTCACCCCACCCACGACCTGATATTCTCCCGCATCGCGCTGGCCGAGATCCCGTAGCGATCGTGCAGCGTCGGCAACGCGCCCGCGGCGAGGTAGGCATCCGGCAGCGCGATCTGGCGGAACGGCGCGGCAACGCCGTCCGCCAGCAACGCAGTCGCCACCGCTTCGCCGAGTCCGCCGATCACCGTATGGTTCTCCGCGACGATCACCATGCGTCCCTTGCGCCGCGCCTCCCGAACGATGGTCGCCGTATCGAGCGGCTTGATCGTCGGAACGTGCAGCACGGCGGCATCGATGCGGTCGGCTTCAAGCGCCTTCGCGACCTCGAGCGAACGCATCGTCATGATCCCGGACGAGATCAGCAGCACGTCGTTGCCGTCGCGCAGCAGCTTGGCCTTGCCGAGTTCGAACCGGTAGTCGTATTCGTCGAGCACGACCGGCACGTTGCCACGGAGCAGACGTGCATACACCGGCCCCTTGTGCGCGGCCATCGCCGGCACCATCTGCTCGATGTCCAGCGCGTCGCACGGATCGATCACGGTCATGTTCGGCATCGCGCGCATCAGCGCCAGATCCTCGGCCGCCTGGTGGCTCGGCCCGTAACCGGTCGTGAGGCCAGGCAATGCACACACGAGCTTCACGTCGAGATTGTCCTCGGCGATCGCCTGATGGATGAAGTCGTACGCGCGGCGCGTCGCGAACACCGCATAGGTCGTGACGAACGGCTGCGCCCCTTCGTGCGCGAACCCGGCGGCGGCCCCCATCAGCAACTGCTCGGCCATGCCCATCTGATAGTAGCGCTCGGGAAATTCCTTCGCGAAGATGTGCAGGTCGGTGTACTTGCCGAGATCGGCCGTCATGCCGATCACGTTGCCGTTCGTACGCGCGAGGCTCGCCAGCGCATGGCCGAACGGCGCGGCACGGGTCGCCTGCCCTTCGGCCGCGATGGATGCGATCATCGCGGAAGTCTTCAGGCGCGGTTTGTTGTCGGCGGTGCTCATGCGTGTCTCCCTGCTTCGAGCGCGTCGAGCGCGAGTTTCCACTCGTGCGCATCGACGCGAATGAAATGGCTCTTCTCGCGTGCTTCGAGGAATGGCACGCCGCGTCCCATCTTCGTGTCGCAAACGATGATGCGCGGCTGCGGCTTGTCGTACCGGCGCGCATTGTCGAATGCGCGCTTCACCGCGTCGATGTCGTTGCCGTCCACGCGTTGCGTGTACCAGCCGAAAGCTTCGAGCTTGTCGGCCAGCGGCTCGAACGCCATGATTTGCGTCGACGGGCCGTCGGCCTGCTGGTTGTTCACGTCGACGATCGCGATCAGATTGTCGAGCTTCCAGTGCGCGGCCGACATCAATCCTTCCCAGATCGCGCCTTCGTCGAGTTCGCCGTCCGAGAACAGCGTATAGACGAATGCGTCCGAGCCGTTGCGCCTGAGCCCGAGGCAACGGCCGACCGCAATCGTCAAGCCCTGCCCGAGCGAACCGCCGGACATCTCCATCCCGGGCGTGTAGCTCGCCATCCCGGACATCGGCAAACGGCTGTCGTCGCTGCCGTAGGTTTCGAGTTCCTCTGCCGGCAGAATGCCGGCTTCGAACAGCGCCGCGTACAGCGCGATCGCATAGTGACCGTTCGACAGCAGGAAGCGGTCGCGCCCTTCCCACTCGGGATCGTCGGGGCGATAGCGCATCGCGCCGAAGTACGCGACGGCCAGCACGTCGGCGATGTCGAGCGCCTGGCCGACATAACCCTGGCCCTGGACTTCGCCCATCAGCACGGCGTTTCTGCGGATGCGGTACGCGCGCTCGGCGAGCGTGACCGCTTCATGGATGGTTTCGGTATCCATCGATAGCTCCAGTATTGGATCGGAAGGAATGCAGGTCGAATCAGCGGTTGACGGATCGGGGCACCCGGAACACGAGCAGCGCGCCGACCGTGATCGCGACGGAGATGAAGATCAGCCCGGCGGTGGACTTGCCGGTCAGGTCGTTCAACCAGCCGACGATCGCCGGCGAAAAGAAGCCCGCGAGGTTGGCGACGCAGTTGACCGCGGCGATGCCCGCCGCCGCCGACATGCCGCCCAGCAGCGCCGTCGGCAGCGACCAGAACTGCGACGACGCCGCGAGAATGCCGGCGGACGCAATGCTCAGGCACACGATCGACGCGCCGACGCTGCCCAGTATCGGCAACGTCGCGAAGCCCGCCGCCGCGATCAGCATCGGCACCGCGAGATGGAAGCGGCGCTCGCGACGACGATCCGCGCTCATGCCGATCAGCGGCAATGCGACGATCGCGCACGCATACGGAATCGCGGTGAACAGTCCGACCCACAGCGGATCGGCGACGCCGGCCTTGCGAATGATCGTGGGCAGCCAGAACGTGAGGCCGTACTGCCCGAGCACGACGCAGAAGTAGATCGCGGCCATCAGCCACAGCCGGCGATCGGCGACGAACGCGCGGATCGACAGGTGGGCGGTCGTGTGCGCGGCATCGGCCGACACGTTGCGTGCCAGCAAGGCCTTTTCGGCATCGGTCAGCCATTTCGCGCGGTCGATGCCATCGTCGAGATACAGCAGGATCGCAAAACCCAGCACGCACGACGGCAGCGCTTCGAGCAGGAACAGCCACTTCCAGCCGGCCATCGACATCGCGCCGTGCAGCGAATGCATGATCGCGCCGGATAGCGGGCCGCCGACGATCCCCGCGAGCGGAATCGCCATGAAGAACAGCGACAGCGCCTTCGCGCGACGCGCCGACGGGAACCAGTACGTGAGATACAGGATCACGCCCGGCGCAAAGCCCGCTTCGGCGACGCCGAGCAGAAACCGCAGCACGTAGAACGCGATGGGCGACTTCACGAACACGAAGCTCGCGGAAATCACGGCCCAGGTCAGCATGATGCGCGCGAGCCAGCGGCGCGCACCGACGCGATGCAGGATCAGATTGCTTGGCACTTCGAACAGAAAGTAGCCGAGAAAGAAAATGCCTGCGCCCACGCCATACACCGTCTCGCTGAAGCGCAGGTCGTTGAGCATCTGCAGTTTCGCGAACCCGACGTTGACCCGGTCGAGATACGCGCCCAGGTAGCACAACATCAGGAACGGGATCAGCCGGCGCGCCACCTTCGCATACGTGGCCGCCTCGAACGTCGACGCATCGTCCCGTTGCAGCATCTCGCCCTGAACGGGCGGTGCGGGGTACTTTGCTCTCATCTTTGTCTCCTGCCATGGCCCCGGGTTGTCCCGGGTGCGTGATGGGCGGCGCCGCGCGTGTCGCGGCGCCGTTCTCAGTGGATCAGCATGCCGCCGTTGACGTCGAGCGTGACGCCCGTCAGGTAGCTCGACAGGTCGCTCAGCAGGAACAGGCACGCGTTGGCGACATCGGCGGCATCGCCGAGCCGGCCGAGCGGAATGCCCTTGACGATGTCCTCGCGCATCGCGGGCGTCAGCTTGTCGCCCGTGATGTCGGTCTGGATCAGGCCCGGCGTGATCGAATTGACGCGGATATGGTCGGCGCCGAATTCGCGCGCCATCGCCTTCGCGAGACCCAGCACGCCGGCCTTCGCGGCGCTGTAGTGCGGCCCGCCGAAGATGCCGCCGCCGCGCTGCGCGGACACCGACGACATGCAGACAATGCTGCCGCCGCGCTGCTCCTGCATCGCCGGCAGCACCGCCTGCGACATGTACAGCGTGCCGCGCAGGTTCACGTCGACAATCGCGTCGAAGTCGCGCCCGGAAATCTCCATCGTCCGCACCGGCTGCGTGATGCCGGCGTTGTTCACGAGGCCGTCGATGCGGCCGAAGCGCTCGAGCGTCGCGCGGGCAGCCGCCTCGCACGCGTCGCGGTCGGTCACGTCGCATGCCAGGCCAAGGTGGCCCGGGCCGAGGTCCGCCGCGGCGGCCTGCGCGTCTTCGCGGCGAAGGTCGAGGATCGCCACGCGCGCGCCCTGCGCGGCCAGTGCGCGGGCCGTGGCCTTGCCGATACCGCGCGGCGACGCGGCGCCGGTCACGATGATGGTCTTGTGGTCGAGCAACATCGTTTGTCTCCTGTGTTGATGTGTGTGCAGAGTGTCGGCTTGCCCGACACCCGCATCAACGCGGAAACGCTCAGCCATAGCTGAGAAAATTTCAGATGTCGCCGCGCGCCCCGTCGCGGCGTGCTGCAGCGCAATATCGCCTGCAGAGCGGACGCGCGACGCTCAGCTCGCCCGCCCGTGCGCCGCGACCTCGCGCTCGATCCACGAGAGGAAGCGCTTCACGCGCGGCAGCTCCGCGTTCTGCCGCGGATACACGAGATGATGCGCGCCGACTTCGACCGCGTGGGTCGCGTCGAACACCGGCACCAGCAGCCCTTCCCGGATCTTCACCGACGCAAGCATCAGGCTTTCGAGCGCAATGCCGAGACCCAGCGCGGCGGTTTCGAGCGACATGTACGAGCGGTCGAATGAAAAATCGAAGGTTTTCTGCGTGGCGAGCGACACGCCGGTCCTGCCGAACCACTGCTTCCATTGCACCAGCGGCGTTTCGGAATAGATCAGCCGGTGCGCGAGCAGGTCCTCCGGCGCGTTCACCGGATGCCGTTCCAGGTATCGCGGCGAAGCGAGCGGCGCGATGAACTCGCCGCGCACCGTTTTGACCTCGAGATTGTCCCAGTTGCCGTAACCGTGACGCACATCGATATCGTAGAAGCCGTTCGAGAACGACACGTTTTCGTACGAGCACGCCAGGTTCAGCTGGATATCGCCGTTCGCCTCCTGAAACGACGACAGCCGCGGCAGCAGCCACATCAGCCCGAAGCTCGGGCTCGAATGCACGCGCAGGATATCGACCTCCGTGCGACTCGACGCGCGCTCGGTGGCGCGGCTCAGATCGGCCAGCGAGCCGGTGACGTCCGCCAGGTAGCGTTCCCCGGTGGGCGTGAGGACGAGGCCGCGCCCCGAGCGCTGGAACAACGGCTGACCGATCTGCGATTCGAGGTTGCTGAGCTGGTGGCTCACGGCGGACGCGGTCAGGCCGAGCTCTTCCGCCGCGCGGTTGACGCTTTTGGTTCGGGCCACGCTTTCGAATGCGATGATTGCCTTGAGCGGTGGGATGCGCATGCTGGAATCCGTTGAAGAGAGCGGTTCGTCCGACAGGCCGGCGGCGGTATCGAAGCATCGACCGGGCCGCGGCATCCCGGTCGATCAGGGGTCAATTCTAGAGCGCCGGCCGGCTCCGGCCGCGCGTCCCCGCGGATCGACACGCGGTTTTCGCGCGATCCCGTCGCGGACAACCTTCGCGGTGATGCCGAACGACTGACGGCCGCCGCGTCATTGTCCGGAGCGAAGACTTCGCATCACAGCACAGGCAACACCGCCCGAATGTGCTCGGCAAACGCGACCGTCAGATGCGACGGCCGCTTCCGGTCGAACTTAAGCGTGATCCCCACCGCCGGCAACGGCGGCAACCCGCGGTCGCCGGCGAGAATCGCCAGATCCGCGGGCACGGCCGTCTGCGTCATCACCGCGAACGCCTGCCCGGAACGCACCAGCGCGGTCAGCCCCGCAAGGCTGCTGCTCGCATACGCGACGCGGTAATCGCGCCCCGCTCGATCCAGCGCCTCGCAAGCCGCGATGTGATCGAGCGTATCGGGATCGGACAGCGCGAGCGGCAACGGGTCGAACTGCGCGGCATCCAGGCCCGGATAACCGATCCAGACCAGTTGCTCGCGACGAATGAAGTCATCGTCCGAATCGTCGTCCGGCAACGAGATCATCGCCAGATCGACCGCCCGCTTGTCCAGTTGCTCGAGCAAGCGCGGCGTCGGCCCGCACACGACTTCGACGATCGCCTGCGGATGCTGGTTCGAGAACTGCCGCAACAGCGTCGGCAGGAACACAGCCGCGTAATCGTCCGGGCAGCCGAAACGGATGCTGCCCGACAGCCCCGTGCCGCACAGGTCGGCCATCGCCTCGTCGTGCTGCCGCAGGATACGCTGCGCATGCGCGAGCAGCCGCTCGCCGGGATGCGTCAGCAGTACGCCGCGGCCGGTGCGCTGGAACAGCGGCTGATCGACGACCTCCTCGAGCCGCCGCATCTGCTGGCTCAGCGCGGACTGCGTGCGGCCGACCCGCGCCGCCGCGCGGCTGAGCGAGCGCACCTCGGCGATCACGACGAACGAGCGCAGCAGGTCGATTTCGAGCGAGCGCCCCAAGGTATTAGCTCCTTTTCTACCTTGCATAAGAACTATTCGTTTCCATCAAACCAGACCGGCGCCTAGACTGCAAGCGACCCCTGCCCTTGCCCTTGCCGGAGAAGCCCGATGTCCCTGAACGACGACGCAACCTTCTGGCGCAACGCCAGACAGCACCTGATCCGCTACGGCGGCACATTCGAGCCGATGATCATCGAGCGTGCGCAAGGCAGCTTCATCTACGACGCGGACGGCCGCGCGATCCTCGACTTCACGTCGGGCCAGATGAGCGCGGTGCTCGGGCACAGCCACCCGGAGATCGTCTCCGTGATCGGCGAATACGCCGGCAAGCTCGACCACCTGTTCAGCGGAATGCTGTCGCGTCCGGTCGTCGATCTCGCGACGCGCCTGGCCGACATCACGCCGCCGGGGCTCGACCGCGCGCTGCTGCTGAGCACCGGCGCGGAATCGAACGAAGCGGCGATCCGGATGGCGAAGCTCGTCACCGGCAAGTACGAGATCGTCGGCTTCGCGCAGTCGTGGCACGGGATGACGGGCGCCGCGGCGTCCGCCACGTACAGCGCCGGGCGCAAAGGCGTCGGCCCGGCCGCCGTCGGCTCGTTCGCGATTCCGGCGCCGTTCACGTACCGGCCGCGCTTCGAGCACAACGGCACGTACGACCCTCTCGCCGAGCTCGACTATGCGTTCGACCTGATCGACCGCCAGTCGAGCGGCAACCTCGCCGCGTTCATCGCGGAGCCGATCCTCAGCTCGGGCGGCATCATCGAATTGCCGGAAGGCTACATGGCGGCGCTCAAGCGCAAGTGCGAAGCGCGCGGGATGCTGCTGATCCTCGACGAAGCGCAGACGGGCGTCGGCCGGACCGGCACGATGTTCGCGTGCCAGCGCGACGGCGTGACGCCAGACATCCTCACGCTGTCGAAGACGCTCGGCGCCGGGCTGCCGCTCGCGGCCGTCGTCACGTCCGCGCAGATCGAGGAACGCGCGCACGAGCTCGGCTACCTGTTCTATACGACGCACGTATCGGATCCGCTGCCCGCCGCGGTCGGCCTGCGCGTGCTCGACGTGGTGCAGCGCGACGGCCTCGTCCGGCGCGCGAACGTGATGGGCGAACGGCTGCGGCGCGGCCTGCTCGACCTGATGGAGCGCTTCGACTGCATCGGCGACGTGCGCGGGCGCGGCTTGCTGCTCGGCGTCGAGATCGTCAAGGATCGCCGGACGAAGGAACCGGCGGACGGCCTCGGCGCGAAGATCACGCGCGAATGCATGAACCTCGGGCTCAGCATGAACATCGTGCAGTTGCCCGGCATGGGCGGCGTGTTCCGCATCGCGCCGCCGCTGACCGTCAGCGAGGCCGAGATCGACCTCGGCCTGTCGCTGCTGGAACAGGCGATCGCGCGCACACGCTAGCCGCGCGGTCCCGTCGCTGCCATACCGGTTTAGCGCGATCTGCGTACACTACCGGGCAGGCAACGACGGCGAACGAGGCAAGCGATGACAACCGCTGTGAACGGAACCGGCACGACCGACCACTGGCTCGTCGCGCGGCGCGACGCGGAAACGGGTATCGAAAGCCTGCACGCGCATTTCAACGGCCACGCGTACGATGCGCACGATCACGACGACATGCTCGTCGGCTTCACCGAACAAGGCGTGCAACGCTTCCAGTGCCACCGGTCGCTGCATACGAGCGTGCCGGGCCGCGCGATCCTGATCGAGCCCGGCGCGATGCACGACGGCCACGCGCCCGAAGCCGGCGGCTTCACCTACGGCATGCTGTACCTGCCGCAAGCCTGGGTCGCGCGCGCCGCGCACCGTCTGGACCTGCCGGGGCTCGGCGCTGTCGAAGCCACCTTCGGCCATACGCTCGTCGACGACAGCAGCCTCGTCGAGGCGATCCGGAACGCCTTTTTTGCAATCCACGACAACGAAGGCCGGCTCGCACGCGACCAGACACTGGATCGCCTGCTGATGCGGCTCGGCGGCGAACTGCGCGGCCCGCTCGCGCCGGAAAGCGGCGTCGTGCCGCCCGCGATCGCGCGCGTGCGCGATCTGCTGCATGAGCACATGGACGGCAACATCGGCCTCGACGAACTCGCCGGCGTCGCCGGCATCGACCGGTTCCGGCTGACGCGCATGTTCCAGCGTGCATTCGGCACATCGCCGCACGCCTACCTGGTGCGCCTGCGGCTGCGCGCCGCGCGCCGGTTGCTCGCGGCCGGCCGTACCCCCGCCCAGGCAGCCGCGGATGTCGGTTTCGCCGACCAGAGCCATCTGGGCCGCTGGTTCCGCCGCGCTTACCGGATCACGCCGGCCGCGTACCGGCAGCTCTGCACAAACGTTCCAGACTGATCTCGCACGGTATTCGATCATGAGCGCTTCAACGAGGAGCACTCATGTTCGATACGAAAGTGGCATTGATCGTGCGCGACGATCTCGCGACGTGGCAGAAACTCAATGTGATCGCGTTTCTCGCGACGGGCGTCGCGGCCGGTGCGCCCGAAGCGCTCGGCGAGCCTTACGAGGATGCGGCAGGCCGCCGCTACAGCCGGATGCTCGGCCAGCCGATGCTGGTGTTCTCGGCCGACTTGAACGGGTTGCAGGCCGCGCACCGCCAGGCGCTGTCGCGCGAACTCACGATCGTGCCCTACGTGCGCGCGATGTTTTCGACCGGGCACGATGCAGCCAACCGCGAAGCGTTTCGCGCCGAAGATGCGGCGAATCCCGACCTGGTCGGCCTGGCGTTACACGGACCGAAGAAGGCCGTGGACAAGGCGGTGAAAGGATTGGCGCTGCACGCGTGAGGCTCGGGCGACGCCGCCGCTTCGAGTCAGCTGTGAGCGAGCACGTTGACGAGCTTGCCGAACGGATCGCGGACGTAGAAACGCCGCACGCCCCACGGTTCGTCGGCCGGGCCGTATTCGACGGGAATGCCGGCTGCACGCACACGTTCCAGCGCTTCATCAACGTCGTCGACCTCGATCGAAAGGTCGGGGGTCGGCGTACCCGATCCGCCCTCCGATGCGAAGCTGATCTGCACGTCCATCTGCTCGGCATTGCCGTAAGTCGCGATCCAGCCGTGGTCCATCAGCAGGTCGAGGCCGAAGATCCGTTGGTAAAAACGCCTGGCGTCGTCGACGGACTGCGTGTCGACGTTCGCGACGATGCGTTTGACTTTCATGGGATTCCTCTCGAATGCGAATGCGATTTGACGGGAATGGCTACCTACTTTATGGCAAGTCGGGCAGTGCTTCACCGGGTTCGGCCCAATTTGCCGCGATCGGAGCCAAATCGGCTACATCACTCCTGTCGGCCGCCGGCCCGTTGCAGGCCGGCGGCTTCCCGCCTCAACCGCCGAGATAGGCCTGCTTGATCCGGTCGTTCGCGAGCAGGTTCGCGCCCGTGTCGGCCAGTACCACGCGCCCCGTTTCGAGCACGTAACCGCGATCGGCCACACCCAGCGCCTTGTTCGCGTTCTGCTCGACCAGGAACACCGTGACGCCCTCGTCGCGAATCGCACGGATGATGTCGAAGATCTGCGCGATCACGAGCGGCGCGAGGCCGAGCGTCGGCTCGTCGAGCAGCAGCAAGCGCGGCTTGCTCATCAGCGCACGGCCGATCGCCAGCATCTGCTGCTCGCCGCCCGACATCGTGCCGGCCCGCTGCGTCGCGCGCTCCTTCAGCCGCGGAAACAGCTTGAACACATGCTCGATGCCGTCGTCGATCTCGTGACGGCTCGCGAAGAAGCCGCCCATCTTCAGGTTCTCGAGCACCGTCAGGCTCGGGAACACGCGCCGCCCTTCCGGCGAGATTGCCATCCCCTGCCGCATGATCTGGTGCGTCGACATCCCGGTGATGTCGTTGCCCTCGAACAGCACGCGGCCCGACGAGGCGCGCGGCGTGCCGCACACGGTCATCATCAGCGTCGTCTTGCCGGCGCCGTTGCTGCCGATCAGCGTGACGATCTCGCCCTTGTTCACCTCGATCGACACGCCCGCGAGCGCCTCCACCGCGCCGTAGTGCGTATGGACCTGTTCCAGCTTCAGCATCACTCTTCCCCCAGATACGCCTTGATCACGCGCGGGTCGTTGCGGACCGCTTCCGGCGTGCCGATCACGATCGGCCGGCCGTGCTCCATCACGAGGATGCGGTCCGACACGCCCATCACGAGGCTCATGTCGTGTTCGATCAGCAGCACCGATACGCCGAATTCACGGCGCAGCTTGTCGATCAGGTGCTGCAGTTCGATCTTTTCCTGCGGGTTGAGGCCGGCCGCCGGCTCGTCGAGCATCAAGAGGCGCGGCTCGGTGATCATGCAGCGCGCGATCTCCAGGCGCCGCTGGTGCCCGTACGACAGCGTGCCGGCCGGCCGGTTGGCGACCGCCTTCAGCCCCATCCGGTCGAGCCATACCGCCGCACGTTCGAGCGCCTCCTTCTCCGCGTGACGATATGCGGGCGTCGCGAACAGGCCATGCAGCAGCCCCGACTTCACCTTGCGATGTTGCGCGACGAGCAGGTTCTCGACGACGGTGAGCGACTTGAACAGGCGGATGTTCTGGAACGTGCGCACCAGGCCCTTCAACGCGATCTTGTGGCTCGGCAGCCCGCCAATCGCGTGGCCGTCGAGCACGACGTCGCCGCCGGTCGGCTTGTAGAAGCCGCCGACGCAGTTGAACACCGTGGTCTTGCCCGCGCCGTTCGGCCCGATGATCGCAAACACCTCGTTGCGGCGCACATCGAAATCGATGCCGTCCACCGCGAGCAACCCGCCGAAGCGCATCTGCAGCCCGGCGACCTTCAACAGTTCTGCATTCGCGCTCATTGCGGCAACTCCACGTGGGGACGGCTCGCGGGCAGCAGGCCCTGCGGACGCCACATCATCATCAGCACCATCACCAGACCGAAGATCAGCATCCGGTACTCGGCGAACCCGCGCGCGACTTCCGGCAACACGGTCAGCAGGATCGCCGCGAGAATCACGCCGAGCTGCGAGCCCATCCCGCCGAGCACGACGATCGCGAGAATCAGCGCCGATTCGATGAAGGTGAACGATTCAGGATTCACGAGGCCCTGACGCGCCGCGAAGAACGCGCCGCCGATGCCCGCGAACGCCGCGCCGAGCGTGAACGCCGACAGCTTGATGCGCGTCGGGTTCAGGCCGAGCGAACGGCACGCGATCTCGTCGTCGCGCAGCGCTTCCCACGCGCGCCCCATCGGCATGCGGATCAGGCGGCTCGTCACGAACAGCGTGAAGCCGACCAGCAGCAGCGCGATCAGGTACAGGAAGATCACCATGTGCTCGCCGCTGTACTCCAGCCCGATCAGTTCATGGAAGGTCTTCGCGCCTTCGACGCTCGCCGTGCGCGCCATCTCGAAGCCGAACACCGTCGGCTTCGGAATGCTCGAGATGCCGTCCGGACCGCCCGTCAGGTCGGTCAGGTTGTTTGCGAGCAGGCGGATGATTTCGCCGAAGCCGAGCGTGACGATCGCCAGATAGTCGCCGCGCAAGCGCAGCACCGGGAAGCCGAGCAGGAAGCCGAACGTCGCCGCCGCGATCGCCGCGAGCGGCAGGCACTCCCAGAACGACAGCCCGAAATACTGGTTCAGCATCGCGTACGTATAGCCGCCGACCGCGTAGAACCCGACATAGCCGAGATCCAGCAGCCCCGCGAAACCGACCACGATGTTCAGCCCCAGACCGAGGATCACGTAGATCAGCGCGAGCGTCGCGACGTCCACTGCACCGCGCGAGCCGAAGAACGGCCACACGAGCCCGACCGCGAGGAGCACCCAGATGATCGCGCGCTGCTGCCGCGCGCCCATCGCGGGCGCTGCCGGCAGCTTCACGGCCGCTTTGGCGCGCATGAGCCACGGCTTGAACAACTGGAACAGGAACACGCCCGCGACCGCGATCCACACCGGTCGCCAGTGCGGCGTCAGCACGACCTGGTAGCCGTCGAGCTTCAGTTGCAGCCCGAGCACGGGGATCGTGAGGATCGCCGTCAGGATCGCGGCGGCCACGGCATTCTTCAGCGCCTGGCCGAACGAAGCGTCGGCGGCCGGGCGGCGAACGGAAATGACTGTACTCATCTGCGTCTCCGTCAAACCTTTTCGATGTCCGACTTGCCGAGCAGGCCGGTCGGGCGGAAGAGCAGGATCAGCACGAGCAGGCCGAACGCGACGACGTCCTTGTACTCGGCCGGCATGTAGCCTGCGGCGAAGGTTTCGGCAAGGCCCAGCAGCACGCCGCCGAGCATCGCGCCCGGGATGCTGCCGATCCCGCCTAGCACCGCGGCGGTGAACGCCTTGATGCCTGCGACGAAGCCGATATACGGGTTCAGCTTGCCGATCGTCAGCCCGATCAGCACGCCGCCGACGGCCGCCAGCATCGCGCCGAGCACGAACGTGAACGAGATCACGCGGTTCGTGTCGATGCCGAGCAGGTTCGCCATCTTCATGTCCTCCGCGCACGCGCGGCACGCCCGGCCCATCCGCGAATGCGAGATGAACAGCGTGAGCGCGATCATCAGCACGAGCGTCACGCAGACGATCAGGAGACGCGCATACGGGATCGTCACGTCGAAGTCGCCGCCGAGATGGATGTCGAACGCGCCGGAGATCAGGATCGGCACGGACACGTCGCGCGCACCCTGGCCGATCTGCACGTAGTTCTGCAGGAAGATCGACATGCCGATCGCGGAGATCAGCGGCACGAGGCGCGGGCCGCCGCGCAGCGGGCGATACGCGACGCGCTCGACCGCGAAGCCGTACAGCCCCGTGACGATCACCGACACGATCAGTGCGGCGCCGAGCACGAGCGGCAGCGGATAACCGGCGGAGATGCCGATGGCCGTGAGGGTTACGAGGCCCACGTACGCGCCGATCATGTAGATCTCGCCATGGGCGAAGTTGATCATGCCGATGATGCCATAGACCATCGAATAGCCGATGGCGATCAACGCATAGATCGCACCCAGCGTCAGGCCGTTGACCAGCTGCTGGGCGAATTGCGGAAAGAAGTCAGTCATGTGCGGGAAGCTCCCGTTGGCGCTGTGTCGCATGCCGTCGCCGGATCACGGCGGTCGGCCGCGCGCAACGCACGGTGTCGTCTCGGGCCGCCCCTTGGCCGCGCAACGGCCAAATGCGCACGCGCCCTGCCCGGGTGACGGGCAGAGCGGGTGCGCGGGGGCGGGTACTCCGTATTACTTGGCGGCGGTCTTCGTCGCGTCCTTGTGCCACGTGTAGACGACGAACTTGAACGCCTTCAGGTCGCCCTGTGCGTCATACGCGACCTTGCCGATCGGCGTGTCGAACGTCGTCTTGTGCATGTACGCGGCGACCTTCGTCGGGTCCGTCGTCTTCGCTCCCGCGATCGAGTCGGCGATGATCTTCACCGCTGCGTACGCCGGCATCTGGAACGGGCCGTTCGGATCGCGCTTCTTGTCCGCGAACGCCTTCACCAGCGCCGCGTTGGCCGGATCGGCCGAGAAGTCGGCCGGCAGCGTGACCAGCATGCCTTCCGAAGCCGGGCCGGCGATGGCCGTCACGTCCTTGTTGCCCACGCCTTCAGGCCCCATGAACGTGGCCTTCACGCCCTGCTCGCGCGCCTGGCGCATCAGAAGGCCCATTTCCGGGTGGTAGCCGCCGAAGTAGACGAAATCGACACCTTGCGACTTCAGCTTCGTGATGATCGCCGAGTAGTCCGAATCGCCGGCGTTGATGCCTTCGAACAGCACGACCGGGATCTTCGCGGCTTCGAGGTCCTTCTTCACCGACGTCGCGATGCCCTGGCCGTACGACTGCTTGTCGTGCAGGACCGCAACCTTCTTCGGCTTCACGTGGTTGATGATGTATTGCGCGGCAGCCGGGCCTTGCTGGTCGTCACGGCCGATCGTGCGGAAGATGAAGTGGCGCTTCTTGCCTTCGGTCAGCTGCGGCGCGGTGGCCGACGGCGTGACCATCACGATGCCTTCGTTTTCGTAGATGTCGGACGCGGGAATCGTCGAACCCGAGCACACGTGGCCAATCACGTACTTGATCTTCTGGCTGACGATCTTGTTGGCGACGGCGACGGCCTGCTTCGGCTCGCATGCGTCGTCCATCATTACCACTTCGAACTTGTTGCCGCCCGCGCCGCCTGCGGCGTTGATCTGCTCGATCGCGGTCAGCGCGCCGGCCTTCACCATGTCGCCATACTGGGCGACCGAGCCGCTCATCGGGCCAGCGATGGCGATCTTCACGGTGTCCGCTTGCGCGGCGGCGGCGCCCGCGGCGAACAGCACGGCGGCGACGGAAATGGACGTAAGACGGGACAGCGTCATCAGGAGCTCCTCGATGTTGTTAGTCATACGGGCAAAGGCGGCATGACTTGCGCAATCGAACAGCACCCGGGGCGAGGACATGGGACACGCCCGAGACACATAGAAGACGGAACTCCGGCGGAATGTTGCGTAGCGGGGCCCGGCTCTTGCAGTCCCCGAAGGGGACGTCTGGTTCGGAAAGACATCGTGATGCGTCTTGCATTGCGCAAGCGTTTCGCCTGCCCCGCTTGCCAACCGCTTGATCGGAGGGATGGTCCGACAGCCGTTGGCAAGGCAGCCGAAATTATATGGGCGTTTTTTAATCGTCTGTCAAAAATGCCGCCCTTCTTGGGGAAAACACGGAGAAACTTGCCGATTCCCGGGTGGCTACTCGGTAGCAACCTGATCGTGGCACCATCGTTTGCGGACGGGTGCAATTGGGTTGCGATTCGGGTGGGTTGGTGAGGTTCAGGCTTGCCGGGATTGGGTTTTGGGGATTCGGTGGTTCGTGGGAGGCTGCTTTTTGATTGTTTGGGGTCCGATCGTTGAAAATTATTCGACTGATGATTGTTGGGGCGTGCACCGACTCGGGGCGGTAGTCCACGGGCGTCAATCATTCTGATTGCTAACGCGCGGCGTCACACAGAAAGCTTTTTGTGATTTTTATGAAATAATCCGGGCTCGCTTCTGCAATCCAGCCAGCCTTCCTGCGGGTCGCACCCTCCGCGCCTCGCAGTCGCTTCAGGGCCGCGTCGACGCCCCTCCGTCGCCGAGCCGCCAGCCAGTGATCTGCCGTTTTTTCTCATTGCTTATCACGTGGTTCGGAGCCCCGATGAATCCTCCTCTTCGCTTTTCTTCTGCCGCCGCGCTTGCTTGCGCGCTTTCTGTTTCTACCGTCGATGCTTCCGGTCACGATTCGCTGGTCGATCGTTCAGACGGGGCCAATGTGTTTCGTTCGGAACGTCGGGCTATGGCTCGGGACGTTGAGCGTTCAGTGCCAACGACGCAGCGCGTGAAGTACGCGGCGCCGGTTGAACGCAGTCCGTTCGATACGCCGGATACGCGGCCGTTGAGGGTTTCGGGCGATTCGCTTAAACCGCAGCCTTCGGCGGAACATGGATCTCGCGATTCTGTTTGGCCTTCGAATCGCGTCGAGCTCGGTGCGGGCGGGAACGATAGCTTCGGTCGCGTGCTGCCGAGACACGAACAGCGCGAGCTGAACTGGAATGAATATCTGCGGGCCAATGGGTCACATGCGCGTGGCGGCGGGAATGCGTATGCGCCTGCGTGGCCCTTCGATGCTGCGCGCGGTCCGCACGCTGTGCCGAATCCGTACGATCCGTCAGTGCCGCAACCAGAAACGCGGACGTTTTATGACGGCGGCGCGGGTTCGCGTTGCACGGCGACGGGTGGTGCTGGGACGGCGCGGTCGTCTTGCAATATCGCCTGGTGATGTTTTTTCGTGGCCGGAGGCTGCTGCCCTACCCGGCTTGATGTGCTGCCTTGCGCTCCGCGGTTGCATGCTTGCTGCACCGAGGCGCGCATTTGCGCGAGTTGAAGTTCGATCAGGCCGCGCGGTGCTGTCTGCGCGGCCTTTTGTATCGCCGGCTCATCGGCGATCACGGTCTGAATGTAGGGGTTCGCGCCACACTAGCCGATCGGCCGATTCGCATCGAGACGAATCGGGCCGATGTACAGCGCCGCTGTCGCATCTCACATCGTCGTGATGACCAGCCATCCCGGATCGACCGCTATCCGCACCTTTTTGCCTGGCTCAAAACCCACGTCATTGATGAGCCACATTCCGCCAATCTTCATATACGGAAAGAACGTCTTCGGCCTCGGACCAAATCTTTTCGGAACACCCCAGATTTCCTGGACCGTCACGTAGCGTTCCGCAATCGGGGGACGTGCTTTATCATTCGCCTTAGCCATGGGCAACTCCTTGTAAGTTGGCTGTGGCCAGCGGGTCGTGAGTGTTGGTAGCACTTGCGGCCCGCGCTCGTTTACTGCAGTGTTTTTTATATTTCGGATTCCTCCCTTTCCACTTCATCGATGAAATAGTGCTTGGACCGGATCTACAGGCTGCTTAGCGCTCGTTCGCGCGCGATCAGCATTGAATACTTCTATTAGACCATCGCTAACACCATATATTTTCCGCTTGCGCGAGCGTTAGCCATTAGGCATAGGCACGTAATTTCGTCAGCACCCACCGGGCTATTGCATGCGACGATGCGAACGGAAAAAGTGAGCTGAAACAGACGTCGGTCGGCCTCGGAACGCAACGATTCGAAACAGTTTGAATGAATCGGCTTCACTCAGCGCAAGAACGCGTTTCGGGACAAAAGCGCCTGTTGCTTCCCTTCGGACGACCGGATCCGCTGACCCTGCCGACGGGCGACTTCAGCGCACTGACGCGTCCGGCGTACTCATGAAGAGCACGCTCAACCCCGGCGCGCGGAAATAGTCGAGCGTACCCTTTGCGCCAAGGAAGTATCCGTGCCCGACCTCGTCGGGCACCGCATTCTTCTGCAGAAACAGCGTGCCGGCTGTCGCCAGGATTGGTCTGCGTGATGCCACCGCTCCAGTCAAAAGAAAGCTCGAGAAACGCCTCGAAACTTGAGGCGATGTATCCGGTCGTCTTCTTCGACGCGCTGCGGGTCAAGATCCGCGACGACGGCGTGGTCAGCAATAAGGCCGTCTATATGGCTTTGAGCATTCAGGCCGACGGCCAGCACGACGTACTCGGCCTCTGGATCGAGCAGACCGAGGGCGCCAAGTTCTGGCTCAAGGTGTTCAACGAACTCAAGACGCGCGGCTGCCAGGGCATCCTGATCGCCGTGGTTGATGGTCTAAAAGGATTGACCGAGGCCATCAGCGCAGCCTACCCGCGGACAACCGTGCAGACCTGCATTGTGCATCTGATCCGCAACAGTCTCGAGTACGCCAGCTACAAGGATCGCAAGGCACTGGCCGCCGCGCTACGCCCGATCTACGCGGTCGCCAGCGAAGAGGCGGCAAGGCAGGCGCTACAAGACTTCGCCGACGGTCCTTGGGGCGCGAAGTACCCGACCATCGTGCAATCGTGGCAGCGGGCATGGGAGCACGTCGTACCGTTCTTCGTGTTCCCGCCGGAAATTCGACGGGTTGTATACACGACAAACGCCATAGAAAGTCTGAACATGCAGCTGCGCAAGATCATCAAGACGCGTGGTCACTTCCCGAATGACGAGGCGGCCATCAAGCTGCTCTGGCTGGCGCTGCGCAATGTGCTGGCCAAGACCGTACGGACCGCCTTCGACTGGAAATCGGCGATGAACCAGTTTGCTATCCTGTTCGGAGACCGATTTATGCCGGCGCGTGGATAACGTGCTGCTCAACCGCCTCGCCCACAAAAATGCGGACAGGTTCAGGGCCATACACGTTCCGGTCGTCGCTGCGCTGGCAGCATGGCCACGCAGCGTTCAAAACTGACGGAACGATTTTATTCAGGCAATTGAAATCCTCGTTTCGAACGTGTCGAACGGCTTGCAGCCGCGCATGACTGTTTCACGACGCCGATACGTCCCGGATGCCACGTACATCAAGGTCCGCTGCGCGCGAACGGACGCGCGCGAATGTGCCCCGCAATGGTGGCAAACAGTTACAACGGATTGCCCCGAGGCACGCCCGTGCGCGGCGCGCCCCGTCACCTCGGCGAGATCACGATCGCCGCCCGCCGGTTCTGCGCCCGCCCGGCCGGTGTGCGGTTATCTCCTACCGGATCGCTCTTCCCCCTCCCGACGATCACGATGCGCTTCCCGTCCAGCCCGACATCCACCAGCTCGATGGCAACGACCTCCGCCCGCCGTCTCGACAACTCGAGATCGTAAGCAGCTTCCCCTTCCTCATCCGAGTAACCATAAACCCGGACCCCATTGATCCCCGCCGACTTCAACGTCCTGCCAATCCGCTCGACAATCCGCCTCACATCGGGCCGGAGGTTATATCGATCGAAGTCGAACAAAATCGGCCCGGTCGACCCGAACTCGAACCCCTGCTCCGTCTCCTGAAAACCGGCCGACTTCAGCGCCGTGACCTGCGTCTGCGTGAGCCCCCGATGCAGCGGCGCCGTCTTGCACCCGCCCAGCAGCAGGCACAGCAGCACCGCGCTCCCGACGCACATCCGCCCTATGCACACTGGCAACGAGTTTTCCATCATCGACCCCTATGTACGCGCCCGCGTCGCGTGCGCTTTTTATCCCGCCGCTACGGCCTCGCCCGTAGCGCGAAACCAATAGACCTCAAACCGGTCCGGCAACGCCTTCCGCCTGCTGCCACGACCCCGGTCGCGTACGCTTGGCCCGGTACATCGCGGCATCGGCCGCGCGCAGCAAGCCGCTGGCGTCGGACGCATGGTCGGGATACAGCGCAACGCCGGCACTCATCATGGTGGCCACCATGCGTCCGTCGGACAGCTCGATCGACGGCACCATGCCGGACAAAATCGCGTCGGCGATCCGGCCTACGCTGTCCGCTTCGCGCACGGCCGTCAGCATCACCGCGAACTCATCGCCGCCCAGGCGCGCGACCAGATCGGTCTCGCGCACCTGCGTGCGCAGCCGCGCGGCAACGCCAACCAGCACCGCATCGCCCGCGTCGTGTCCGAGACAATCGTTGATCTCCTTGAAGCGGTCGCAGTCGAGATACAGGATCGCGACCCGCTGCCCCGTCACGACGGCATCGCAAAGCGCAAGCGACAGACGCGTCTCGAACTGCGCGCGGTTGGGCAGCCCCGTGAGCGCATCGTGAGTCGCCCGGTGTTCGAGCGACGCGTTCTCGTCACGCAGCGTGTTCTGCCAGTCTTCGAATTCATCGAGCAACGCATTGAAGTCATCGCCGAGCTGGTTCAGTTCGGCGATCGCCACGGGCTCGACGCGCCGCGCGAACGCCCGCTCGCGCCGCACGGCGTGCGCGACGCCGGCAAGCGCGCGCAGCGGCGCGACGATGTTGCGAAGCAGACGCTTCGAGCTGACATACGCGCCGAGCACGCTGACGGCCAGGCAGCCGAGAATGCCGCCGATGCCGCCGAGCAGGAACCCGAAGAACTGATGTCCGCGGCCACGCACGATGACCTGACCAACGACGATGCCGTCATGCATCACCGGGACGGTCGCGGGCCCGGGCAGCGCAAGATCGGCGACGCCGCGCTCGAGCCGGGCAATTCGTCCTTCGGCAGGCAGCTTCCAGGTCGCGAACAACTGGCCCTTGCTGTCGGTGACCACCACCTGCGCGACGTCCTCGTCGTTGGCGATGGTTGCGATGGCCTCGCTCGCGGCGACGCGATCGCCGAACACGAGCGCCGCCTCGACGGTATAACCCAGCGAGCGCGCCAGCAGGTTCAGGTTGTTGCCGGCGTATGCGCGCAACGCGATCACGGCGACGACGATCAGCGACACGGCAGCCATCGCAACCGCGACGAAAGCCAGGCGCAAATGCGCGCGGCGCAACACGCTCTGCAGCGTCGGGCGCGGCACACGTGAAGACGAAATGGAGGACGCGGAACGTGTCATGGCGTCAGCGGCCGCCGCGCGAGGTTGAGGACATTCGGATGGACGCGCACGCCGCTGCGCGCGACGGCATCGAGATTGATGTCGAAGGTGACGCGTTCGCGGTCGACCGTGAGGCAGAACATCGCGCCCGCGGTGCAGGACGCATCGTGTTCGGCAATCGTCAGCACGGGGTGGCCGGCCAACGCGGCCCTCACGCGCGTTCGCTCGTCGCTGCCGAGGGTGCCGAGATAGACGACGTCGCACGCGATGCCCAGCGCGGGATCGTCGAAGCGTACGCGCTCCACGTCGAGCACGGTCGAGCCAGCCTGCAACGGGGCGGTGAGTCCGCCCGCGTAGTCGGGCTTGCCCGTCACGCACAGATGCAGACGAACGGGCGTCGCGGGCCAGCGCGTGAAACTGACGATGCCGAGCACGACCTGGCGCACGGCGGAGTCGGATGACGAAATCGCCGGATCGGCGGGAGGCACTGCGGCGGCGATCTGCACCGCGTCGATCGGCACATCCGCATCGGCGAAAACCCCGGCCATTACGCCCGGCGCGGCGCTCAGAACGCAAACGATTGCGACGAACGCATGCCGCAACGAGGCGACTCGACCCGGTCGGCCGGACGCCCTCCACGCGGCGATTGCCGCCGCGCCAGCTGGCGTCGATGCGGCCGCATGGTTCGCGACCGCCGCGCACACTCTCGCATCCATGATGGAAACATCTGCCGCAGTCGTTCCAGGTGATGCCCCGGCTTGCCATGCGCGTGCCGACACCGTCTCACACGCACGAACGCTTCCATCTTAGGTAAAAATGCGTATCCCAAACCAGTGGGATACACCCGCGAATCACGTCGAAAAGCCGGCTGGACCGGTGCCGCGGCAGCCCGCACCGATCCAGCGTCGACGGCGGCGAATTGATCAGCGGATTACGCAACCGAAAGCTGCAAACTTCATACTTTCTTCAGCGGCGCGCTATACGATCGCCGACAGATCGAACGGTGTCTGCCTCAACCGCTTCCCCGTCAGCCTGAACACCGCATTCGCGATCGCCGGCGTCACGGCCGGGCTCGACAACTCGCCGACGCCGCCCGGCTTCGCCGGATCGCCCTGCACGATATGAATGTCGGTCTCCGGCATGTCGCTCATCCGCATCACGCGATACGTATCGAAATTCGACTGCTGCACGCGCCCGTTTTTGAAATCGACGCGATCGGACGTCGCATGGCCGAGCCCCCACATCAATCCGCCGTACAACTGCTCGTCGACGCCGGCCGGCGACACGGCGATCCCGCAATCGGCCACGCACGTGAGCTTCTCCACGCGCACCGCGCCGCTCTTGCGAGCGACGCGCGCCACCACCGCGACATAGCTGTCGTACGCCTGATTCGTTGCGATGCCGAGCGCGACACCGTCCGGCAACGGCTGCCCCCAACCCGCGCGCCGCGCAGCTTCGCGCAGCACGGCCGCATGCCGCGGCCGGTCGCGCATGTGCGCGAGCCTGAACTCGACGGGGTCGCGCTTCGCCGCATGCGCGGCCTCGTCCATCACCGACTCGACCGCGAACACGTTCGGGATATAGCTGACCGCACGAAACCAGCCGGTCGGCACGCCCGTCTCCATGCGGATCCAGCCGAGGTCGCGATGCGGCGCCGCGTACGCGAATTCCCACTTCGTGATCGCTTCGGTCGTGCTGAAATCCATCCGGTCGGCGCGCTCCAGATAGCCGGGCTCCCACTGCTGCGGCGACGCGGGCATCACGCCGCGCAACCACAGCGACGCGAGATTGCCCCTCGCATCGAGCACCGCGCGCGCGCGGTGATGGCTCGCCGCGTGATAGAACAGCGCGCGCATCTCGTCCTCGCGACTGTTCATCAGCTTCACCGGCTTGCCTGTCTTCAGCGCGAGCCACGTTGCCTCGAACAGCCAGTACTTCGATTCGCGCGCGCCAAAGCTGCCGCCCGACACGAGTTCGTGCAGCGTCACGCGATGCGCGGGAATGCCGCCGATCACGTCGGCCGCCTCCATCGCGGTGGACGGCACCTGCAACCCGCCCCAGTACTCGATCCCGCCGTTGCGCGCCCACACGGTGATGTTGATCGGCTCCAGCGGATTCGCCGCCTTGTGCGGCATCGAATACGACGCCTCGATCGTGCGTGCGCCGGCGACGTTCGCCTTCGACGGATCGCCGTCGGCGATCGTCGGCACGACACGCGCGGCCGGATCGTCGATCCACGCGGCCTGGCGGGCGGCGAGCGTGCTGCTGTCGAACGTCTCGAACAGGCTGTCCTCCCATTCGATCCTCAATGCGGCCTGCCCCTTGTGCGCGGACCAGTAGTCGTCCGCGAGCACGGCGACCCCAGCCTGATTGCCGCCGAGCACGTCGGGA
Organism: Burkholderia sp. Bp9016; assembly: GCF_003857765.1. Classification (NCBI taxonomy): domain Bacteria; kingdom Pseudomonadati; phylum Pseudomonadota; class Betaproteobacteria; order Burkholderiales; family Burkholderiaceae; genus Burkholderia; species Burkholderia sp. Bp9016. The sequence continues at coordinate 196,650 of NZ_QTPY01000006.1, read as the reverse complement.
CGCGGCGGGATCTGCAGCACGTCGCGCACGCCGGGAATCGCGAGCGCGGCCTTCGCGTCGACGCTGCGCAAGCGCGCGTCGATGACCGGCGCGCGCGTGACGACGGCGACGAGCATCCCCGGCAGCGACACGTCGATGCTGTACGGAAACGATCCGTCGGCCTTCTGCGCGGCATCGCGCTTCCTGCGCAGCTTGCCGATATAGCGAAACCGGGCGGGATCCTTCAGCACGACTTGTTTCGGCGCGGGCAGTTGTGCGGCCGCGGACGCGAGCGAACCGTACGTCGCGCGGCGCCCGCTCGCCGCATGCAACACGGCGCCGTCGGCCGTCGTGCACGACGACACCGGCACATGCCATTGCTGCGCGGCTGCGTCGACGAGCATCGCGCGCGCCATCGCACCCGCGCGGCGCAGCCGGTCGTATTCCATCGCGACGCTCGTGCTGCCGCCGGTCGAGAACACTTTCCACAGCGGATGGATGTAGTCGGCGAAGAACGGATCTTCGGGGGTCACGACATCGACCTTGAACGGATCGACGTCGAGTTCCTCGGCCACCACGGCGGCCAGCGCAGTGCGCGTGCCGGTGCCCGAATCGTGTTTGTGCACGACGAGCTTGATCGTGTCGTCGGGCAGCACGCGCACCCAAGCGTTCGGCTCGAACTCGCCGGCGGCAGGATGCGGATCGCCGCTCACGTTCCTGCCCGCGGCCATCGCATCGGGCATCCGGAAGCCGATCGCGATGCCGGCCGCGAGCAACGCGGAACTCTGCTTGAGGAAGCGGCGGCGCGGCGTGTTGCCGCTATCGTGCGGCACATCGGTCGTGAGATCGTCGCGCATGTCACGCCTCCTTCGCCGGTTCGGCTTCAGCCTTCAACGCAGGATCGCCCGACGCCGCGCGCCTGATCGCGCGATGAATCCGCGCATACGTGCCGCACCGGCAGATGTTGCCTGACATCGCCGACACGATCGCTGCATCGTCGAGCGGCTGGCCGCCCTTCAGCAGCGCGGCCGCCTGCATCAGTTGCCCCGGCTGGCAGTAGCCGCATTGCGGCACGTCCTCCGCCACCCACGCGAGTTGCAGCGGATGGCGGCCGTCCGGAGACAGTCCTTCGATCGTCGTCACGTGCTGCCCGTTCGCGGCGACGGCCGGGATCAGGCACGACCGCACGGCCTGCCCTTCGAGATGCACCGTGCACGCGCCGCACAAGCCCTTGCCGCAGCCGAACTTCGTGCCAGTGAGCTTGAGCCGGTCGCGCAGCACCCACAGCAACGGCATATCCTCGGGTACATTCTCGAGCGAATGGCGTGTATCGTTCACGACGATGTCGATCATGCGCTGTCTCCTGATTCGCATTCATGGTGTTCGCCCGCGTCGATGGCGCGGCGCCGGAGCATTATCGAAACGCGATGCGCGGGCGCGCCAGCGATCATTTCATCGAATCCCTGTCAGTCGGACTAACAGATGCTCAAGCGATACCCTTCGATCCAGTCGATGCAGGCGTTTCTGCAGGCCGCGCGGGTCGGCAGTTTTTCGAGCGCGGCACGCCAGCTGGCGCTCACGCACAGTGCGATCAGCCAGCAAATTCGCTCGCTCGAGGAATTCATCGGCCAGCCGCTGTTCGCGCGGGCCGGCGGCCGCGTGATGCTGACCGATGCCGGCACGCTGTTCGCGAACCAGTTGTCGGACGGCCTCGAACAGATCGATCGCGCGCTGTCGTCGGTGAAGGGGCGCACGACGGGGCCGTCGATCCGGCTCGACGTCGATCCGGAACTGATGCAGGGCTGGCTGCCCGCACGGCTGCCGGCGCTGATGCGCACGCTCGACGACGCGACGCTGACGGTACTGTCGTCGCCGCGTCACGACCGCGATGCATTCGATCGCGTCGATGTTGCGCTGCGCTATGGCTACGGAGAATGGGAAGGCGTCGACTGCGCGCTGGTGTGCCCCGACCGGCTGACCGCGATGGCCGCGCCCGCGCTGCTCGAACGCCACGGGCTCACCGCACCGCTCACGCCGGAGCAGGTGCTGGAACTGCCGCTGCTCGGCTATACGAAGCGTTCGTGGATTCCGTGGCTCGAAGCGGCCGGCCTCGAACCGACCGAACCGCAGACGATCGCGGTGTTCGACAACGCGGCCGGGCTCGTCGCGACGCTCGCGTCAGGGCTGGGCGCAGGCCTCGTCCGCGGCCTGCTTGCGGCCGACGCGTTGCGCGACGGCCGGCTCGTCGAACTCTGCACGATCGCGATTCCGACGCACTACAACCTCCATGCGATCTGGCCGCGCGAGCGGCACGCGCGCGTGAAGCCGCTGATCGACGCGATCGGCGAGCTGGTCGCGAAGTCGCTCACCCGCTGAAGCATGCGCGGACTCACGTGCTGAATGCCGTCGCGACTTCGCGCACGGTATCGAGAAATGCGCCGAGCACCGCGGACGTATCGTCGGCGCGATAGCGCGCCTGCAGCGACACCTCGAGTTCCGGCGACGACAGCGGCACGAACGCGACGCCGCCAGTCGAAATCTGCAGCGACGACGCCGGCAGCAACGCCACCCCCAGCCCCTCGCGCACCAGCGACAGCAGCGTGTGCACCTCGACGACTTCATGCGCGATCCGCGGCGTGAAGCGCGCATCGACGCAACTCTGCTGCAGGAACCGCGCCAGTTGCGAGTGCCGCAGGCCGAACGACACGAACTGCTCGTTCGCGAGTTCGCCGAGCGCGATGGCGTCGCGCGACGCGAGCGGATGACCTGCCGGCAACACGGCCACGGCCGTCTCGCGCACGACGATCTCGCTGCGGATCGACGGATCCTCCTGGAACAGCCGGAAGAAGCACACGTCGAGCCGCTTCTCCTTCAACGCATCGATCTGCGCGGCGGGCGTCATCTCGTGCAGCGACCAGTGCACGTGCGGATGGCGTTCGGCGAACACGCGCAACGCGCGCGGAATCGGCGCGACCATCGCCGAACTGATGATGCCGACCGCGAGACGCCCCACCTCGCCGCGCCCCGCGCAACGCGTGAGATCGATCGCGCGATCGAACTGCGCGACGATCAGCGGTACCTGCTCCTTCAGTGTTTTCCCTGCCTCGGTGAGTTCCACGCGATGCTGCGAGCGCACGAACAGCGCGGTGCCGAGCTGCTCCTCGAGCAGGCGGATCTGCTGGCTCAACGGCGGCTGCGAGATATGGAGCCGCGCGGCCGCACGCCCGAAATGCAGTTCGTCGGCAAGCACCGCGAAGTAACGCAACACACGCATGTCCATATCGCAAACGTATCAAGAGCGTCAGTAAAAAATATTGTACAGAGCACATTCGGCTTGTGACACTCGGTCCCAAGCAGCAGTGCACGTCGCAGTGTGTCACTCGATGCCGGCGAGGGGAAGGCGCCAAAAAAGGCGCCTTGCAAAAGGCCGCATGAATCCGACCGACACGGTCGCTTCATCGACGTGCCTGCCCGCGACCCGGCAACCGGCCTTTCCGGTTCCTCTCAAGGAGATCGAGTAGATGATCATCGACACCAGCTGTTACCCGACGAATCTCGTCGACCTCGCGTGGCGTCACGACGGCCCGCCGTTTACCGGCGAGCGCCTGATCGAGACGATGAACGGCCCGTTCCTCATCAACGGCAAGCCGCGCCGCGTCGACAAGGCGTTCATCCAGCCACCGCAAGGCAACACCATCTATACCTACGCCGACGGTGAAAAATCGGGCGCCGAATCGATCGACGCGTACATGGCGTACACGGTCGAAATGGTGCGCAAGCACCCCGACCGCTTCATCGGCTGCTTCGTCTACAACCCGCGCTGCGGCGTGGAAAACGGCGTGAACGCGATCGATCACTACGTCCGCAAGCTCGGCTTCCGGATGGTGCAGTTCCAGGCCAACATGCATGCGTACCGGCCCGACCGCGCGCTCGACTGGCTGCGCCCCGCGCTGAAGAAATGCGCGGAGCTCGGCGTGCTCGTGAAACTGCACACGGGCGACGGCCCGTACAGCATCCCGACCGAGTGGGTGCCGATGATCAAGGAATTCCCGACGGTCAATTTCATCATGGCGCACTTCGGCGTGCAGACGGGCGGCGTCTATTGCTTCGAGCCGTTCCAGCTCGCGATGGACCTGCCGAACGTGTATTGCGAATCGGGCTGGTGCCTGCAGTCGCGCATCGTCGAATTCGCGAAGGTGCTGCCGAAGCACAAGATCCTGTTCGGCTCCGACACGCCGCCGAACGAGCCCGGCATGTGGCTGCGCCTGCTCGAAGTGCTGTGCTTCGAGCCGCCGCAGGGGATGAATCTCGACGAGGACACGCTCGAGGATTACCTCGGCAACAACACGGCCCGGATGATCGGTCTCGAACCGACGCCCGCGCCGCGCACCGTCGAAGAAGCGCGAGCGCTGCTCGCCGCCTGACGCCCGCGCCCTTCTCTCCCGAATCCGGAGCATTGCATGATCATCGATACGCACCTGCACCCGACCAACCTCGTCGACGAGGCCTGGCGCCACACCGGCGAACCGTTCACCGGCGAACGCCTGCTGAAGATGATGGACGGCCCGTACATCATCAACGGCAAGCCACGCCGCATCGACATGGGCTTCATCCAGCCGCCGCCGGGCAACACCGGCTATCGCGACGGCAACCGCCGCGGCCGCGAAGGCATCCGCGACTACATGGCGTACATCGCCGAACTGACGCAGAAGTACCCGGACCGCTTCATCGGCAACTTCACGTACAACCCGCGCTGGGGCCCGGAGAACGGCGCGGCGGAGCTGGAATTCCACATCAGGGAGTACGGCTTCAAGATGGTGAAGCTGCACGCGAACATGCACGGCTACCGGCCCGATCGCGCGCTCGACTGGCTGCGCCCCGCGATGAAGGTTTGCGCGAAGTACAACATCGTCGTGCTGATCCACACCGGCGACGGCCCGTACACGATCCCGACGCAGTTCTACCCGATCATCCGCGAGTTTCCGATGGTGAACTTCATCATCGGTCACTTCGGAATCCAGACGGGCGGCAACTACTCGTTCGAAGCGTTCTGGATGGCGATGGACACGCCGAACGTGTACTGCGAATCGGGCTGGTGCTACCAGTCGCGGATCGTCGAATTTGCGCGCGAGCTGCCGCGCAACAAGATCGTGTTCGGCACCGATTCGCCGCCGAACGAGCCCGGCATGTGGCTGCGCGAGCTGGAGATGCTATGCGGTCCCGCGCCGCAGGGGATGGATCTCGATGAAGACGGCCTCGAGGACTACATGGGCAACAACATCGCCCGCCTCGTCGGCATCGAGCCGACCCGGCCGCCGAAGGATCTCGACGAAGCGCACAAGCGCCTGACGGCGACCTACGTGTAACGCGCCGGCGGCCGGATCGCGCATCGCCGCACGCATCGCGCGGTCCGGCCTTTCCTCTTCCGCATCCGACGGAGTGCATCATGGCGTCCAGTCCTTCCAGTCCTTTCGCCGAGCAGCAGGATTTCCACCATTTCGCGACCGCGTACCGCGATCGCTTTCCGGACGACGTGCTGACGGTCGCGCAGCCGCTGTCCGCCGACCAGGACATCACGGCCGTCGTCGCGTCGCTCGCCGCACGCGGGCGGCACGACATGCTCGTCTGCGAGCGTGTCGACGGTCTCGCGACGCCGCTCGTCACCAACGTGTTCGCGTCCCGCACACGGATCGGCCGGCTGTTCGGCGTCGATGCGAACGGCCTGTTCGACGCATGGCAGCAGCGCGCGAACGCGCCCGTCGCGCCGGTCGCCGTACCGCACGGCCCCGTGCTCGACCAGGTGATCGAAGGCGACGCGGTCGATCTCGCGCAACTGCCGATGATCCGCCACTTCGAAACCGATCGCGGGCCTTACGTCACCAACGCGGTGATCGTCGCCGAGGATCCGGTGACGGGCGTCGCGAACCTCAGCTATCACCGCTCGATGCCGCATGCGCGCAACGCACTGGCGACGAGCCTCCATTCGCGCGGCCATCTATGGCGGATGCTGCAGACCGCCAAGGCACGGGGCGACACGCTGAAGGTCGCGATGGTGATCGGTGCGCATCCGCTGTTCATGCTCGCGGCCGCCGCGCGCCTGCCGTTCGGCGCCGACGAGCGTGCCATTGCCGGCGGGCTGTTCGGCGCGCCGTTGCAGCTCGTCCGCACGCCGCGCCACGGAATCGGCGTGCCGGCCGCCGCCGAGTTCGTGCTCGAAGGCACGATCGATCCGGACGCACACGCCGACGAAGGCCCGTTCGGCGAGTTCACCGGATACTCGTCGGACCGCTCGACCAACAACGTGCTGCGCATCGACACGATGATGCGGCGCAACGATGCGTGGCTCGTCGACGTGGTCGGCGGCCCGTACGCCGAGCACCTGACGCTTGCGCGGCTGCCGCGCGAAGCCGAGATGAGCGAGAAGCTGAAAGCGCGCTTTCCGGCCGTCACCGCGATCCACTACCCGAACTCCGGCACGCACTTCCATTGCTACGTCGCGCTGAAGCAGACGCGCGACGGCGAAGCGCGGCAGATCATGCTCGCGCTGCTCGGCTGGGATCCGTATCTGAAGAACGTCGTCGCGGTCGACAGCGACGTCGACATCACCGACGACGCGCAGGTGCTGTGGGCGATCGCCACGCACTTCCAGCCGCATCGCGACCTGTTCGTCGTCGACGGCCTGCCCGGCAGCCCGCTCGATCCGTCGTCGTCGTCCGACGGCACGACATCGCGGATGGGCATCGACGCGACACGCGGCGCGCGCTTCGACGGCGTGCGCGCCCGCGTCGGCGACGCGGCGATGCAGCGCGCCGCACATGTGATCGCGCAACTCGGCGGAGCCGCGCGATGAGCGCGCGCAGGCTCGTGGTCGGCATCAGCGGCGCGTCCGGCTTCGTCTACGGGATGCGGCTGCTCGCACTGCTGCGCGCGCTCGACATCGAGACGCACGTGGTCGTGTCGCGCGCCGCCGCACTGACGATGGCGCACGAGACCGACTTCAAGCTGTCGGACGTCGTATCGCTCGCGAGCGTGCTGTATCGCAGCGACGACATCGCGGCGCCCATCTCGAGCGGGTCGTTCCGCACGCTCGGGATGATCGTCGCGCCGTGCTCGATGAAGACGCTCGCCGAAATCGCGAGCGGGCTGTCGTCCGGCCTGATTTCACGCGCGGCCGATGTCGTCTTGAAAGAGCGCCGCCGGCTCGTGCTGCTCGCCCGCGAAACACCCTACACGCTCACGCATCTGCGCAACATGGCGACCGTCACGGAAATGGGCGCGATCGTCGCGCCGCCCGTGCCGGCGTTCTATGCGCGCCCCGCTTCGCTCGACCAGATGATCGACCACACGCTCGGCCGCGTGCTCGACCTGTTCGACCTCGATTCCCGCACCGTCCATCGCTGGAAGGAAAGCGGGTCCCGGCCCGACCTGCAGCCCAATCCGCAGCCCAACCGACTCAACGGAGACGCATCATGACCCACATCCATACCACCCACAGCCACGTCGAGAAGATCCCGGTCACCGTGCTCACGGGTTTTCTCGGCGCGGGCAAGACGACGCTGCTGAATTACATCCTGCGCGAGAAGCACGGCCGCAAGATCGCGGTGATCGAGAACGAGTTCGGCGAAATCGGCATCGACGGCGGCCTCGTGCTCGAATCGACCGAGGAAATCTACGAGATGACGAACGGCTGCGTGTGCTGCGTCGGCGCGGTGCGCGAGGACCTCGTGCGGATCGTGCGGATGCTCGTCGCGCGGCCCGACCGGCTGGATCACATCATCGTCGAGACGAGCGGTCTCGCCGATCCGTATCCGGTCGCGCAGACCTTCTTCCTCGACGATCCGATCGCGAAGGAAGTCGCGCTCGACGCGGTAGTCACGATGGTGGATGCGAAGCACATTCGCGCGCACCTCGACGATCTCGTGCTCGACGGCCGCGACAACCAGGCAGTCGACCAGATCGTCTGCGCAGACCGGATCGTGATCAACAAGGTCGATCTCGTCGAGGCGCCGGACGTCGATGCGCTGACCGCGCGGCTGCGCGAGCTGAACACGACCGCAGAGATCGTCACGTCCAGCTATGCGCAGGTCGACCTCGATCGCATCCTCGGGATCGGCGCGAACGAGTTTGCGCAGATTCTCGTCGAGAGCGACGGATTGCAGGCCGCAGCGCCGCACGCGGAACACCACGAGCATGAGCCCCATGCTCACGACGAGCATGCCCTTGCACACGACGACGACCACGACCACCACGAACACGACGACAGCGTGTCGTCGGTGGGCATCGAAGTCGACGCGGACGTCGATCTCGACGCGCTCGAAGCCTGGCTCGGCGAACTGCGCCGCGCCGACACCGCGAACCTGTTCCGGATGAAAGGCATCCTGGCCGTGCACGGCCGCGTGCAGCGCTACGTGCTGCAGGGCGTGCACGGCGTGATCGAATTGCGTGCCGCGCAGGCGTGGGGGTGCGAGCCGCGCGCTTCACGCATCGTTTTCATCGGCCGCGATCTCGATCGCGCCGCGCTGACCGACCGCTTCCACGCCTGTCTCGCCGCCCCGGTCGCGGCCTGACGGGAGTCCAGGCGGGCACGCGACGCGCCCGCCCGATAACGAACATCAGGAGACACGCCCATGAACTCTGCCTCACATCCCGTCGATCGGGTCCTGCCGCGCCGCCAGATGCTGACGCTCGGCCTGCAGCACATGCTCGTCGCGTATATCGGCGCGATCGCGGTGCCGCTGATCGTTGCATCCGCATTGAAGATGTCGCCCGCCGATACAACCGTGCTGATCAGTACCGCGCTGTTCTGTTCCGGCATCTCGACGATCCTGCAGACGGTCGGCGTCTGGAAGCTCGGCGTGCGTCTGCCGATCCTGCAAGGCGTCGCATTCAGCAGCGTCGGCCCCGTGATCGCGATTGGCCTCACGCCCGGCGTCGGCTTCGCCGGCGTATGCGGCGCGGTGATCGGCGCGGGAATCATCACGACCTTCGCCGCGCCGCTCGTCGGCCGGCTGCGGCGCCTGTTCCCGCCGGTCGTGACGGGCTGCATCGTCACCGTGATCGGCTTGCAGCTGTTCCCGGTCGCGTATCACTGGGCGGGCGGCGGCGACGCGGCGAAGCTGCAGTTCGGCGAGCCGTCGTTCCTTGCCGTCACGCTGGTCGTCGCGATCGTGATCCTCGCGATCAACCGCTTCGCGAATGCGTTCCTGCGCAACCTGTCGGTGCTGATCGGGCTCGTCGCCGGCAGCCTGCTCGCCATCGCGCTCGGGATGGGCAACTTCGCGAACGTGGCGGCAGCGCCCTGGTTCACCGTGCCCTACCCGTTCCATTTCGGCGCGCCGGTGTTCGCGGTCGTGCCGGTGCTGACGATGGTGGTCGTGATGATCGTGCAGATGGTCGAGTCGATGGGCCTGTTCGTCGCGATCGGCGACATCGTCGAGAAGCACGTGAGCGAGGACGACGTCGTGCGCGGCCTGCGCGCGAACGGCGTCGCGAGCGCGATCGCCGGCACGTTCGCCGCGTTCCCGTTCATCGCGTTCATGGAGAACGTCGGGCTCGTGATCCTGACCGGCGTGCGCAGCCGCTGGATCGTCGCGATCAGCGGCGTGCTGATGTGTGTCGTCGCGCTGGTGCCGAAGATCGGCGCGATCGTCGCGTCGACGCCGTCCGCCGCGCTCGGCGGCGCGGGCATCGCGATGTTCGGCGTGGTCGTCGCGGCCGGCGTGCAGACGCTCGCGAAGGTCGACTTCGAGGGCAATCGCTACAACGTGCTGATCGTCGGCTTCACGATCGCGACCGCGCTGATTCCGGTGATGGCGCCGAAAGTCTTCGCGCACATGCCGGACTGGACGCAGCCGTTCCTGCATAGCGGCGTCGTGATCGCGTGTCTCGTGTCGGTCGTGCTGAACGCGCTGCTCAACGGCGTGCAGGCAGCCGATCCCGTCGAATCGCACGTGCTGCCCGACACCGCACACCGCAGCCCGATGGCGCGCGAGTGCGACTGATCGACCGCGCGCCGCGTGCGGCGCGCGCATGACGACCAACGCATGACGACGAACATCCTAATCCGAGGAAACCCGATCGTGAACCTTCCCTCTTCTTCATTGCTGATCCGCCACCCGGTCGCGGTCATGAGCGGACGCACCGGCAGTGCCGCGCGACTCGGCCGGACCGACCTGCGCATCCGTGACGGCCGGATCGAATCGATCGCGCCCGATCTCGCGCCGCTGCCCGGCGAGCGCGTGATCGACGCCAGCCACTGCGTTGTCTACCCCGGCTGGGTCAACACGCACCATCATTTGTTCCAGAACCTGCTGAAGGCGGTGCCGGCCGGTATCGACGCGGATCTGCAGGCATGGCTCGCTGCCGTTCCGTATCCGCGCGTGGCGCGCTTCACGCCGGCGCTCGCGCGCATCGCCGCGCGGCTCGGTTTCGCGGAGCTGCTGCTGTCGGGCGTGACGACCTGCGCCGATCACCACTACCTGTATCACGCGGGCGGCACGACCGAGACCGGCGACCTGCTGTTCGACGAAGCAGCCGGCTTCGGAATGCGCTTCGTGCTGTGCCGCGGCGGCGCATTGCAGGCGGCCGGCGATCATCCCGGCTTCGCCGGTACCGCGCTGCAACCCGAAACGCTCGACCAGATGCTCGCGGACATCGAGCGGCTGAAAGCGCGCCATCACGACGCGAGCGCCGCATCGATGCGCCGCGTGGTCGTCGCGCCGACGACGCCGACATTCTCGCTGCCGCCCGATTTGCTGCCCGAAGTCGCACGCGCGGCGCGCGGGATGGGCTTGCGGCTGCATTCGCACCTGTCGGAGACGACGCGCTACGTCGACTTCTGCCGCGAGCGCTACGGCAAGCTGCCGGTCGAGTTCGCCGCCGATCACGAATGGCTGGGCCCCGACGTGTGGTTCGCGCACCTCGTCCATCTCGACGCGAGCGAGATCGCGATGCTCGCGGAAACCGGCACCGGCTGCTCGCACTGCCCCGTCAGCAACGCGCGGCTCGGCAGCGGCATCGCCCCCGCGCCGCGCATGGCGGCGGCCGGCGTGCCGGTGTCGCTCGGCGTGGACGGCGTCGCGTCGAACGAGTCGGGCAGCATGACGCACGAGGCCAACTTCGCGTGGCTCGTGCATCGCGCGGCGCATGGTGCGTCGGCGACGACCGCCGAGGACGTGCTGAACTGGGGAACACAGGGCGGCGCGAGCGTGCTCGGACTCGATGCGGTCGGCACGCTCGACGTCGGCCAGGCCGCCGATCTGGTGCTGTACGACGTGAGCGGGCCGCGCTTCAACGGCTTCCACGACTATGCGATCGCGCCGGTCGCGGCCGGCGAGCCGTCGCCGGTGAAATACAGCATCGTGAATGGCCGCGTCGTGGTGGACAACGGCGAGATTCCGGGCCTCGACCTCCCGGCGCTGCGCCGCGCGGCGCTCGATGCGGTGCGGCAATTGCTCGACTGAAGGGAGGCGGCGCGATGAATCCTCGCACCCGCATCGGCATCGTGACGCCGTCGTCGAACACCGCGCTCGAACCACTGACGTCCGCGATCGTCGCCGAGCTGCCGAACGTCAGCGTGCATTTCGCGCGCTTCACCGTGACCGAGATCGCCCTGAGCGCGGCCGCGCTCGACCAGTTCAACGCGGAGCGCATTCTGGTCGCGGCCCGGCAACTGGCCGACGCGCGCGTCGACGTGATCGGCTGGAGCGGCACCTCGGCCGGCTGGCTCGGCTTCGAGCGCGATGCCGCGCTGTGCCGCGGCATCGCGCAGGCGACCGGCATTCCGGCGACGACGTCCGTGCTGGCGCTGAACGAGTTGCTCGAACGTACCGGCGTGCGGCGGCTCGGGCTGGTCACGCCGTATCTGGACGACGTGCAGCAGCGGATCATGCGCCAGTATGCGCAGCTCGGCATCGACTGCGTGGCCGAGCAGCATCTCGGGCTGCGCGACAACTACAGCTTCGCGGAAGTGCCCGACACGCAGCTCGCCGCGCTGATGCGCAAGGCCGCGCAGGCGCGGCCGGACGCGGTGACAACGTTCTGCACGAACCTGCATGCGGCGCATCTGGCCGGATCGTTCGAAGAGGCGACCGGTATCGCGGCTTACGACACGGTGTCGACGGTCGTGTGGAAGGCGCTGAGGATGGCGGGGATCGATACGCACGGGCTGGCACGGTGGGGGAGATTGTTCGGGATGCATTGATCGATCCGGGTGGCCGATCGTTTGTCGACGCAGCCCGCCGCTTGCCGCCCGCCGTCGTCGCGCGGGCCGCCCGCGGCGCGCACGCCCCCACGTGTCCCTCTTGGTGCCGCACGTCTGCGCGAGTATGCTTTGAGCTCATACGATCTCCAACCCGGGCGCATACACCGCACTGCGGCCAGGCGCCCCGCAAACGGCCACTCACACGATGGATTTCGACGTAATCGTTCTGGGCGCGGGCATCGTCGGCGTGTCCGCCGCGCTGCACCTGCAGGATCGCGGCCGCAAGGTCGCGCTGGTCGACCGCGGTGCGCCCGGCGAAGGCACGAGCTTCGGCAACGCGGGACTGATCGAGCGCTCGTCGGTCGAGCCGTATCCGTTCCCGCGCAGCCCGTTCACGCTGATGCGCTACGCGCTGAACCGCTCGACCGATCTCTACTGGCACAGCACGTCGCTGCCGGCATTCGCGCCGTGGCTCGCGCGCTTCTGGTGGGAATCGGCGCCGATGCGTCATGCGGCGGCCTCGCGCGACATGCTGCCGCTGATCGAGCGCTGCATCGTCGAGCACGACGCGCTGATCGCGCGCGCCGGTGCAGCCGAGCTGATTCGTGCGAGCGGCTGGATGGAAGCGTTCCGCACGCCGGCCGCGTTCGAACGCGCGGTCGCCGATGCGGGGCTCACCGCGCGCCGCCACGGGCTCGGCATCACGCCGCTCGACGCCGCGGCACTGCGTGCGCGGGAGCCGAGCCTCGCGCCGGGTTTCTGCGGCGCGCTGCACTGGCTCGATCCGAAGAGCGTCGTCGATCCGTCGGCGCTCGTCAAAACCTACGCGCAGCTCTTCGTGCAAGGCGGCGGCACCCTGCTCAACGGCGACGCCGCGAGCCTCGAGGCGTTATCGCCGGGCTGGCAGGTCACGACGGACGAAGGCAGGATCGCCGCGCCGGCCGTCGTCGTCGCGCTCGGCCCGTGGTCCGACACGGTGTTCGGCAAGTTCGGCTACAAGATCCCGCTGCGCGAGAAACGCGGCTATCACATGCACTACGCGCCGTCCGAACGCGGCACGCCGTCGGCGCCGATCGTCGATCGCGAATACGGCTACGTGATCGCGCCGATGCGGCGCGGCCTGCGGCTGACCACCGGCGTGGAAATCGCGCGCCGCGGCCTGCCGCCGACGGGCGTGCAGCTCGAACGCGCGGAACGCGTTGCGCGCCCGGTGTTCGGTTTCGGCGAACGGCTCGACCCGCAGCCGTGGCTCGGCTTTCGCCCATGCACGCCCGACATGCGGCCGGTGATCGGCCCCGCGCCCGCGCATCGCGGGCTGTGGTTCGCGTTCGGGCACAACCATCACGGGCTGACGCTCGGCCCCGTGTCCGGCCGCCTGCTGGCCGAGATGATGACGGGCGAAACCCCGTTCACCGATCCGACGCCCTACCGCGCCGACCGCTTCTGATGTCGAACGACTGAACGCCCGCGCTCAGTCGAGCGCGCGGCCGAAGATCCGGATCACCTCGTCGAGATGCTCGGCCATCGCGCGGCGCGCGGCTTGCGGATCGCGCGCGCGGATTGCGTCGAGGATCGCGCGGTGCTCCAGCTCCGACCGGTGCGGCATGTCGTTCGGCATGTACAGCGACTGCAGCCGCTGGAACATCGGGTCGTATTTGTGCGCGAGCAGTTGCTTGATCATCAGCGCATACGCGGGGTTGTCGCTCGCTTCCGCGATACGGATATGGAACAGCCGGTCGCCCGGATGCGTGAGCGAGCCGCTGCGGTTGTCTTCCTGGTTGCGCAGGAACGCTTCATGGATCCCGTCGATCTGCGCGTCCGAGCCGTGTTTCGCGGCGAGCGACGCGGCTTCCGGCTCGATCAGCCGGCGCGCCTGCAACAGCGCGAACGGCGGGATTTCGGTGTCGAGGTCGAGCGCGATGCCGAGTTCCGGATCGATCTCGACGATCGAAAACGGCGCGACCTTCGTGACGGGTTGCGGCTCCGGCACGACAGCCGCCTCGGGCTGGCGCACCTTTACGCCGTCGCCGACGCGCACGCTGACGAGCCCGTTGACTTCGAGCGCGATCAGCGCCTCGCGCACCGACGTGCGCGACACGCCGAACCGTTCGGCCAGTTCGCGCTCGGGCGGCAGATAACTGCCCGGCGGAAAATCGCCGGACTCGATCATCGTGCTGAGCTTGTCGGCGATCTGCTGGTACAGGCGGCGGTTCTGGATCGGCTGGATGGACATACGTTGATACAGGTGAGCGGTTTCGTTGCGGCCGGCCTGCCGAATGAAGCGTCAGGCCGTTCGCGCCTATTTTATATGCCGGGCTTCGACTCGACCGGCACCGCATAGCAACGCGCGGCCGTGCCTCCCCACAATGCGCCGCGCTCGGCCGCCGACAGCCGCGCTTCGGCCCAGCGCTCGACCAGCGACGCCACTTCGTCATACGACGCCGCGAGCAGACACACCGGCCAGTCCGAGCCGAACATCAAGCGTTGCGGCCCGAATGCGTCGAGCGCCGCATCGAGGCACTGCTCGATGTGCCGGATGTCCTTCGCGCGCAGGCCGCGCCGCCAGTCCGTCTCGGTCACGAGACCCGACAGCTTGCACACGACATGCGGCAGTGCACCGAGCTCGCGCAACCCGGCACGCCAGCGCGCCAGCGCGGTGTCGTCGCGCTCGAACTCGGCGAGCGCGGGCTTGCCGGCATGATCGAGCACGAGCCAGTGCGCGTCGTGCCGCGCGCAGAACGCACGCACGTCGGGCAACTGGCGCTCGAACACGAGCACGTCGTACACATAGCCGTTCGCCTGCAGCCAGGCGACGCCGCGATTGAACGCGGGGGCCTCGACGAACGCGGCGACGTCGGCTTCGTCCTGCACCTGATGACGAAAGCCGCGCAGCTTCGGGCTCGCCCATGCGGCGATGCGGTCGGCCAGTTCCGGCGCACCGAGGTCTTCCCAGCCGACCACGGCCGCGATATGCCCGTCGTCGCGAGCGAGATCGAGCAGGAATGCCGTCTCGTCGCGTCCGGCGCGCGCCTGCACTGCGATCGACGCGCCGAGCGCCTGCGCATGCATCTGCGGCCACAGCATGTCGGGCAGGTAGTCTCGCGCGAGCACGCCCATCCCGTGGCCGATCCACGGATAGTCGGCCGGGCGGTAACGCCAGAAGTGCTGATGAGAATCGATACGCACTGCGCCCATGGTGTCCTCGTCTTCCGCCCTTACCCACGCATGACATTACGTCTCGCTCAGTCGTACAACACCGCGGCGATCTTCGGGTCGTCGATGTTGGACTTGTCGTACCAATAGAAACCGGTATCGATGACCTTCGGCAGCTTCTCGCCCTTGATCGCCTTCACGGCCGCCTCGACGGTCTTGTAACCGATCCCGATCGGGTTCTGCGTGATCGCGCCGGCCATCAGCCCGCTGCGGATCGCATCCTTCTGCTGCTTGCCCGAATCGTAGCCGACGATCACGACCTTGCGCTTCATCTCGCGCACGCCGTTGACCACGCCGATCGCCGAGCCTTCGTTGGTGCCGAACAGGCCCTTGAGCTTCGGATACGCCTGCAGGATCGACTTCGTCACTTCGGTCGACTTCAGCTGGTCGCCCTCGCCGTACTGGACAGTCACGACCTGCACCTTCGGGTGCGCCGACTTCATTCGTTCGAGAAAGCCGTCGCGGCGGTCGATGCCGGTGCGGCTCGTCTGGTCGTGCGCGACCACGGCCACCTCGCCTTCGTCGCCGATCAGCGCGGCGAGCTTGTCGGCGGCGAGCGCCGCGGCGGCCTTGTTGTTGGTCGCGGCGGTCGTCACCGGGATGTCGCTGTCGACGCCCGAGTCGAACGCGATCACCGGGATCTTCTCGGCCTGCGCCTTCTTCAGCAGCGGCAGCGCGGCCTTGCTGTCGAGCGCCGCGAAGCCGAGCGCGGCCGGCTTCTTCGCGATCGCGGCGGACAGCATGTCGATCTGCTTGTCGACCATCGCCTCGGTTTCGGGGCCCTCGAACGTCACCTTCACCTTGTAGTCCTTCGCGGCCTGCATCGCGCCGGCTTTCACGGCCTGCCAGAACTGATGCTGGAAGCCCTTCGAGATCAGCGGGATGTAGGTTTCCTGCGCATGCGCGCCGGCCGTGACGCCGACGGCGAACGTCAGCCCGACGATCGCGTTCAACACCTTGCTCCTGATCACTTCGCGTCTCCTTGGTTGGTATCGACTGAAATGCCGGCCAGGCCGGCGGTGAAGCGGATGCACGCACGTCAATGCGTCGACGTCAGCGGCGACGCCGGCGCAGGATGTCCACGTACACGGCGAGGATGATGATCACGCCGGTGACGACCGTCTGCCATTCCTGCGCGACCGACATGATGCGCAGGCCGTTGGTCAGCACGCTCATGATGAATGCGCCGATGATGGTGCCGACGATGCTGCCCGCGCCGCCCGACAGCGACGTGCCGCCGATCACCACGGCCGCGATCGCATCGAGCTCGTAGCCCTGCCCGAGCGCGGGCTGCGCGGAATTCAGCCGCGACGCGATCAGCAGCCCCGCGATCCCGCACACCGCGCCGCTGAACGTGTAGACGGCGATCTTCCACGCATCGACGTTCACGCCGGACAGCCGCAGCGCTTCCTCGTTGCTGCCGAGCGCGAACGTGTAGCGGCCGAAGATGGTCCGGTTCAGCACGATCGACGCACCGATCGCGACGAGGAACAGGATCAGCACGGCGTTCGGAATCGGCAGCGACGGAATCAGGTTGCCGATCAGCGAATCCTGCGCGATCGACGTGAAGCCGGGCGTGTCGTTGAAGTAGATCGGCCGCGTGCCCGAGATCACGAGCGACAGCCCCTTGAGCAGCATCATCATGCCGAGCGTCGCGATGAACGGCGGCACCTTCATCTTCGCGATCACGAAGCCCGACACGCTGCCCGACAGCGCGCCGAACAACAGCGCGGCCAGGATCCCGAGCGGCAGCGGCATGCCCCAGTTCGTCAGCACGACGCCGGCCATCACCGCGCAGAACGTCATCAGCGTGCCGACCGACAGGTCGATGCCCGACGTGATGATCACGTAGGTGCAGGCGACGGCCAGCACGCCGTTCACGGCGGTGGCCTGCAGGATCGAAACGAGGTTGTCGACTTCGAGGAAGTTCGGCGATGCGATGCTGAAGAACACGATCAGCAGCACGAGGCTCGCGAACGCAAGCAGCTTCTGCCGCGCGGCCGGGTTGAAGAGGCGGGCGCGCAGGCCCGGTGCGGCCGCCGGCGTGTCGCCGGTGGCAAGAGGCGGGACGGGATGCGTATCGTTGGACATGATCGGGTAGGCGTCTGAATCAGGACAATACGGTCGACTCGCGCTGCGTCGCGAGCTGCATGATCTTTTCCTGCGTGGCGTCGGCCGCGCGCAGCTCGCCGGTCACGCGCCCTTCGCACATCACGAGAATCCGGTGGCTCATGCGCAGCACCTCGGGCAGCTCCGACGAGATCATCACGATCGCCTTGCCGTCGGCGGCGAGCGCGTCGAGCAGCTTGTAGATCTCGCTTTTCGCGCCGACGTCGATGCCGCGCGTCGGCTCGTCGAAGAACAGGATGTCGCAGTCGCGCAGCAGCCACTTCGCGATCACGATCTTCTGCTGGTTGCCGCCCGACAGCAGCCGCGCCGGCTGCGCGACCGACGGCGTGCGAATCGAAAGCTGCCGCACATACGACTGCGCGGTGTCGCGCATCTCGCGTGCATCCAGAAACACGCCGCGGCGCACGAAGCGGCGCATGCTCGACAGCGCGATGTTGTTCTGCACGTCCATCCCGACCGCAAGCCCGAAGTGCTTGCGGTCCTCCGACAGATAACCGATGCCGTGCCTGACCGCGTCGGCCGGCGTGCGGATCGTCACGGTCTTGCCGTGCACGCGGATCTCGCCCGCATCGATCGGGTCCGCGCCGAACACGGCGCGCGCGACCTCGGTGCGGCCAGCGCCCATCAACCCCGCGAAGCCGAGGATCTCGCCGCGCCGCAGCGTGAAACCGACGTCGCGGATCGCGCGGCCGCGCGACAATCCGCGCACTTCGAGCGCGACGTCGCTGGACGACGTATCGGGCGGTGTACGGAACGTCGTGTCGAGCTGGCGGCCGACCATCATCGCGATGATCGCGTCCATCGACGTTTCGGCCATCGGCACGGTCGCGACGTACTTGCCGTCGCGCATCACGGTCACGCGGTCGGCGATCTGGCGCAGCTCGTCCATCTTGTGCGAGATGTAGACGATGCCGACGCCGTGCGCGCGCAGGTCGCCGATGATGCGAAACAGCTCGGCGATCTCCGCGTTGTTCAGCGCGGCGGTCGGCTCGTCCATGATCAGCACGCGCGAATCGAACGACAGCGCCTTCGCGATCTCGACCATCTGCTGCTTCGCGACCGTCAGCCGGCCGACCGGGGTGCGCGGATCGAGATCGAGCCGCATCCGCGCGAAGATCGCGGCTGCGTCGCGGTTCAGCCTGTCTTCGTCGACGAACACGCCGAAGCGGCCGCGCGGCTCGCGGCCGATGAAGATGTTCTGCGCGACGCTCAGGTGGTTCATCAGGTTCAACTCCTGATGGATGATGCCGATGCCGAGCGCCTGCGCGGCACGCGGATCGGCGATCTCCACCGCGCGGCCGTCCATGCGGATCTCGCCGCCGTCCCGCTGGTACACGCCGGCGAGGATCTTCATCAGCGTCGACTTGCCGGCGCCGTTCTCGCCCATCAGCGCATGCACTTCGCCGGCGCGCAGGTCGAACCGGCAATCGTCGAGCGCCTGCACGCCCGGAAAGCGCTTGCTGACGCCGGTCAATGCGATCAGCGCCACGGGTGCGGCGGTCGTCGGGTTCGGATCGGGTTGCATGGCGCGCCGTCCTCAGCCGATCGCACGATCGAGATGCGTATAGCCGCCATCGACGAACAGCCACTGGCCCGTCGTGTGCGATGCGCGTTCCGACAGCAGGAACACGGCCGTGTCGGCGATCTCGTCGGCCGTCGTGAAGCGCTTGCCGAGCGGCACCTTGCCGGCGATTTCCGCGAGCTTCGCTTCCGGGTCGTCGAAGCCGGCGATCCAGTTCTGGTAGAGCGGCGTCATCACCTCGGCGGGAATCACCGCGTTCACGCGCACGCCGTCGTTCCGCAATGCGACGGCCCATTCTCGCGTCAACGCGAGTTGCGCGCCCTTCGACGCGCAATAGCCGCTCGTGTTGCCCTGCCCGGTCACGGCCGTCTTCGACGAGATGTTGACGATCGCGCCGCGCGTCGCCTTCAGGTGCGGCACGCAGTAATGCGCCATCGCGTAGTAGTGAATCAGGTTGCGCTCGAGCGACGCGACGAACGCGTCGCGCCCGGCGTCGAGGCCGACGCTGTCGTTGATGCCGGCGTTGTTGACGAGGCCGTCGATGCGGCCGAAACGCGCGACGGTCTGTGCGACGGCCTCGCGGCATTGCGCGTCGTCCTGCAACTCGGCGGACACCCATGCGGCGCGCGGCTGCTTCCGCGTGAGCGCATGCCAGAACGTGTCGTCCGGCGCGTGCCGCGCGAACACCACGGGAATCGCGCGTTCGTCGGCCAGCCGCATCGAGATCGCCGCGCCGATGCCCGATGCACCGCCGGTCACGATCGCGACCTTGTCTTGCAGATTCAAATCCACTTCGCGTCTCCGTCGTTCGTGTCGTCGCCGCGCAGGCCGCGCGCGGCGCATCGTACGTCGTGCTTCGTCGTGCGCCGTCCTTCAGCCGCGGAACCGATACTGCTCGAGCGACTCGGGCTTCATCTCGATCGAGAAACCGGGCGCCGTCGGCGGCATGTACGCCGCGCCGCGCACGACGCACGGTTCGACGAAATGCTCGTGCAGGTGATCGACGTATTCGGTCACGCGCCCTTCCTTCGTACCGGAAATGCACACGTAGTCGATCATGGACAGATGCTGCACGTATTCGCACAATCCGACACCGCCGGCATGCGGACACACCGGCAGCCCGTACTTCGCGGCCAGCAGCATCACCGCGAGAATCTCGTTCACGCCGCCGAGCCGGCATGCGTCGATCTGCACGACGTCGATCGCGCCGCGCTCGATGAACTGCTTGAACAGCACACGGTTCTGGCACATCTCGCCGGTCGCGACCTGCACCGGCGCGATCGCCTCGCGGATCTTGCGATGCCCTTCGACGTCGTCGGGGCTCGTCGGCTCCTCGATGAACCACGGCTTCGCGAACGCGAGTTCGCGCACCCAGTCGATCGCCTCGTCGACTTCCCACACCTGGTTCGCGTCGATCATCAGCTTGCGCTGCGGGCCGATCACCTCGCGCGCGATCGTCACGCGGCGGATGTCGTCTTCCAGGTTCGCGCCGACCTTCAGCTTCACGTAGTCGAAGCCCGCGTCCACCGCTTCGCGGCACAGCCGGCGCAGCTTGTCGTCGCTGTAGCCGAGCCAGCCCGCCGACGTCGTGTAGCACGGATAGCCGTCGCGCTCGAGTGCCGCGATCCGCGCGACCTTGCCGGGCGCCTGCCGGCGCAGCAGGTCGAGCGCTTCGTCCTGCGTCAGGCAGTCGGTCAGGTAGCGGAAATCGACCGCGCGCACGATGTCTTCCGGGCTCAGGTCGACGACGAGCCGCCAAAGCGGCTTGCCGACCGACTTCGCCCACAGATCCCATACGGCATTGACGACGGCCCCCGTCGCCAGATGGATCGCGCCCTTGTCGGGACCGATCCAGCGCAACTGGCTGTCCGATGTCACGTGGCGCCAGAAGCGGCCCATGTCGTCGCGGATCCAGTCAAGGTCGAGGCCGACGACGAGATGACGCATCGCGTCGATCGCCGCGCAGCAGATTTCGTTGCCGCGCCCGATGGTGAACGTGAGCCCGTGGCCTTCGAGCCCGTCGTGGTCGGTGTCGAGCACGACGTACGCGGCCGAGTAGTCCGGGTCCGGGTTCATCGCATCGGAGCCGTCGAGCTGGCGCGAGGTCGGGAAGCGCACGTCGAGGACGCGCATCGATCGAATGATAGGCATGACGAACGGTCCGTTGAATGGAATCAGGCCTGCACGGTGCGCTGACGCTGCTCGCCGAGCCCGTCGATCCCGAGCGTGATCGACTGCCCGGCGCGCAGATAGATGGGGGGCTTCTGCCCGAGCCCGACGCCCGGCGGCGTGCCGGTCGAGATCACGTCGCCCGGCTGCAGGCTCATGAAGCGGCTCAGGTAGCTGATCAGGTGCGGCACGCGGAACACCATCGTCGCGGTCGTGCCGTTCTGGTAGCGGTGGCCGTCCACCTCGAGCCACAACCGCAGCGCGTGCGGATCGGGCACTTCGTCGGCCGTCACGAGCCACGGGCCGAGCGGGCCGAACGTGTCGTTGCCCTTGCCCTTGTCCCACGTGCCGCCGCGTTCGAGCTGGTATTCGCGCTCCGACACGTCGTTCACCACGCAATAACCGGCGACGTGCGACAGCGCATCGGCTTCGTCGATATTGCGGCCGCCCTGGCCGATCACGACGCCGAGCTCGACTTCCCAGTCGGTCTTCTCCGAGCCGCGCGGAATCTCGACGTCGTCGTTCGGCCCCGAGATCGCGCTCGTCCATTTGCCGAACACCACCGGTTCCTTCGGAACGTCCATGCCCGATTCGGCCGCGTGGTCGGAGTAATTGAGGCCGATGCAGATGAACTTGCCGACGCGGCCGACGCACGCGCCGAGGCGCGGCGTGCCCTCGACGAGCGGCAGCGACGACGGCGGGATGTCGCGCAGCCGCGCGAGCGACGCCGGGGTGAGCGCATCGCCGGCGACGTCGTCGATCACGCCCGACAGGTCGCGGATCTTGCCCTGCGCATCGAGCAGGCCCGGTTTCTCATGGTGTTTGTCGCCAAATCTCAGCAGTTTCATGGGGTCGTCCGAACGGAAACGGAAAGTGAATGTGAGGGCTCGGTCAGTTTGACCAGCCGCCGTCGATCAGATGAATCGCGCCGGTCGTAAACGACGCTTCGTCGGAGGCAAGGTACAGCGCGAGCGCGGCCACTTCTTCCGCGGTGCCGATGCGGCCCATCGGCTGGCGCGCGACGAATGCCTGCCGCACGGTATCGGTCGACACCTGGCGCGTGCGCGCCTGCTCGGCGATCCGCTGCTCGAGCGACGGCGACTCGATCGTGCCGGGGCAGATTGCGTTGCAGCGGATGCGCTGCTCGACGAAATCGGCCGCGACCGCCTTGGTCAGCCCGATCACGGCGGCCTTGGTCGTGCCGTAGACGAAGCGGTTCGGCACGCCCTTCACGCTCGACGCCGCCGATGCCATGTTGACGATCGACGCGCCGCCCGCTTCGAGCATTGCCGGCAGCAGCGCGCGGATCAGCCGGTACATCGACGTGACGTTCAGGTTCAGCGAGAACGCCCACGCGTCGTCGTCGCAATCGAGGATCGAGCCGTGATGGACGAAACCGGCGCAGTTGAACAGCACGTCGAACGCCCGTTCCTGCGCGGCGAGTGCCGCGACGTCGTGCGCATCGGTCACGTCGAGCCGCCGCGTCGCCAGCCGGCCGCCCGCGCGTTCGGCGTCGGCCGCGAGCTGCGCGAGCGCGGCTTCGTTGATGTCGGTCGCCAGCACGTCGGCGCCCTCGCTCGCGAACCGCAGCGCGGTCGCCCGACCGATGCCCTGCCCGGCCGCCGTGACCAGCGCGTGCTTGCCCTGCAATCTCATGCGCACCTCTCCGAATAGATGCCGGCGAACCGGCCGATTGGCACAAAGGACCAAAGGTCCAACCAATCATAGGAACAGATTCCGGATTTGTCACGGCCGCGCGATTCAGTATTTTCCCGAGCGGGAGAATCGGCCGGGAAGCAGTGCCGCAGGTGGCGGATCGGCGTGCAATCCGTACCCGGACGGTCGGCTGCACATCGCGCGAAGCCAATGCCGGCGGGCGTTTCCGCCGGTTTCTGCGGCCCGCATCACGCCGCGGCCGGCGAATCTGACAGAAAAGTCATGCTGCCGTCAGGGTTTCAACGGGATACGCGCGCGATCATCGTGTGGCCGGACCGCGCCGCCCGGCACACCGCATCCCCCGCCCGCCGACGGTCCCTGGCGGGCATCTCCGTCCCCCGCGGTGGGCCACGTGACTGAGCGAGCAGACACGGCGGCGCGGGCCGATTTTCCGCCCCGGGCGTACGCGTCCGGGGCGTTTTTGTCCGCCCTTTTTAAAGAAAATGCAGGTTGATTGTTTCTAAATCGGCAAAAGGTAATTTGAGCCAGACAGGATGTTTTTTCCGGTCACAGACGCTTACATTTAGCGCACCACTCATGGAAACCGCTACGGATTCGCCATCGGGTAGTGACATCCACTGCCAAGGCCGAAACCGCACGAGCTTTAGGAAACGGCAAAATGAAGGCCTCTAAATCCCTGCCTGCGCTCGATCCCGCCGACGTCCACGTCGAAATTCTCGAACGTTCCGATACGCTGCTCGTCGTCCGCTGGGTCGAACCCGGCCGTTGTCATTACGGCGAACAGCGCTGGCGCCGCCGCTTCGCGCAGCGCACCGGCACCTGCGCGCTGTCGCGCCAGGTCATCCAGCGCGGCGACGAAGTATTCCGGCCGGCCGAGCGCCCGGCACCCGCGAATGCGGCCGCGATGATCTCCGCCGCCGAAGTACTCGGCATGGCCGGCGGCCGATAACGCGCACCGCCCGCATGCGCGGGCCGGCTGCGTCACGCGCCTAGAACCGCCGGTCTAAATCCCCCGCTTGTCTGCTCCGCCTGCGCGGACTATCGTTACAGCATTCAATGTAACGATTACGCGCCGTGGTGCATCGCCACGCCGAGGGAGGCAGACATGCATGCATGGAGCGCGCGCCACGTCCCGGCGCAAGGCGGCAAGGTCGCGGTCGTGACCGGCGCCAACAGCGGTCTCGGCTGGCAGATCGCGGAAACGCTCGCCGCCAAGGGCGCAACCGTCGTGATGGGTTGCCGCGATGCCGTCCGCGCCGCGCAGGCGGCCGATGCGATCCGCCGTCTTCATCCCGCTGCCCGCGTCGAAGTCGATCCGCTCGACCTCGCCGATCTCGCATCGATCCAGCGCTTCGCCGACGGCGTGTCCGAACGCCACGGCCGCGTCGACATCCTCTGCAACAACGCCGGCGTGATGTTCCTGCCGCTGCGGCATACGCGCGACGGCTTCGAGATGCAGTTCGGCACCAACCACCTCGGCCATTTCGCGCTCACCGGCCATCTGCTGCCCGCGCTGCGCGCCGCCCGCCGGGCGCGCGTCGTCACGATGTCGAGCGGCCTCAACCGCGGCGGCCGGATCCGCGTCGACGACCTGCGCGCCGAGCATCGCTACAACCGTTATCTCGCCTATTGCGACAGCAAGCTCGCGAACCTCGTGTTCGCGATCGAGTTGCAGCGCCGCTTCCAGCGTGCGGCATTCGCGGGGATCAGCGTCGCGGCGCACCCCGGCTACGCGGCGACCAACCTGCAGTTCGCGGGCCCCGCGATGGACAGCTCGCCCGCCCGCACCGCCCTGATGCGTGCGGCGAACCGTTATCTCGCGCAGCCCGCCGACCGGGGCGCGCTGCCGGCGATTCATGCGGCGACGGCGCCCGACCTCATCGGCGGCTCGTATATCGGCCCATCCGGCTGGTTCGAGTCGCGCGGCCTGCCAGCACCTGCGAGCGTGCCGCGTTCGGCCCGCGACGCGGCCGTGGCCGCGCTGCTGTGGGAAGCGTCGGAAACCGCAACGGGCGTGCGTTTCCTGAGCGCGGGCGCCCCCGCCGGGCGGCCGCTCGCCAAGCCGTTCGACGCTGCGGCCGAGGCGCGCTGAACGGCATGCCGCCGGCTCGCTCATTCTTCACACTTATTGCGCAAACGGAAACGAAAGGATGTTGAAAGACTGATTCGCCGCACTACTGTTACCACTCAGGAAACAATCTATCGTCAAAATCAGCGTTTACCCTGAAGCCCCCGGTGACTAAGATTTAGTCAATCGCTTAAGACATGGTGTCGAGAGCGAACCCAATAAAACACCGGAGGTCATCATGAAATCGCTCGTTTCCGCAGTTGTTGCCGCTGTCGCCCTGTCCGCTTCGTTCGGTGCTTTCGCACAAAGCACCGTGACCCGCGCACAAGTCCGCAACGAACTGGTTCAGCTCGAACAAGCCGGCTACAAGCCGGGCCTGTCGAGCCCGTACTACCCGAACGACATCCAGTCGGCGGAAGCGCGTGTTCATGGTGCCGACGCCAGCGGCTATGGCGCACAACCGGCTCCGGTCGTCCACTCGGGCGCCCCGGCCGCCGCAGCGTCGTCGAACGCTCGCGACTCGATCTTCTTCGGCCAGTAAGCCGACACGCCCCCGGCGGGCACACCGCGCATCGCGCGATGAAGCTGTAACCGGACGAGCCCGCA
Organism: Burkholderia sp. Bp9016; assembly: GCF_003857765.1. Taxonomy (NCBI): domain Bacteria; kingdom Pseudomonadati; phylum Pseudomonadota; class Betaproteobacteria; order Burkholderiales; family Burkholderiaceae; genus Burkholderia; species Burkholderia sp. Bp9016. The sequence continues at coordinate 171,084 of NZ_QTPY01000006.1, read as the reverse complement.
GTGCGGGCTCGTCTTTTTTATGAAACGTATACCTCCGCCGCCCGGCAGCGGGTGGCTTCGCCCGGGCGCGTTGCGGCCGGGCGCTTTTTCGTATTCAGGGAAAAACGGCGGCCGGGCGTGAGCACCGGTCACCCGCAGGGCGCAAGCAAGAACTCACCGACCATCCGGTGCATCCGCGCCGCCTGCGTGCTGGTGCCAAGCGCACGCCAGCAGCCGTGCACGAGCCCCTCTCCCATCCAGTAACGCGCGGCGCCGCCGGCCCCGAGAATCCTTTCGACATAGACGCGCGCGTCGTCACGCAGCGGATCGTGTTCCGCGCCGATCGCAAGCACCGGTGGCAACCCGTCGAAACGCGACGCGGCAAGCGGCACCGATGCGCGCAACAGCGGGGCGTCGTTCAACGCGGTTTCATCCGCATCGCCCCAGTACAGCGCGCGATAACTGTGGACATCGTCGAGCGTCAGCATCGGCGCGTGCGCTTCGGTCTCGCGCGCGGGCGATTGCGGTTCGATGCCGAGCATCGGATAGACGAGTGCGATGCCGTCGACGCCCCGTTCGTTCGCATCGCGCAGCGCGGTCGCGACCGCCGCCGCGAGATTGCCGCCCGCGCTGTCGCCCGCGAGGGTCAGCGGCCGCACGCATGGGCCGAACGGCCAGCATGCATCGCGCGCGGCCCGCGTGACGGCCATGCAGTCCTCGAGTGCAGCAGGTACGCGATGCTCGGGCGCGAGCCGGTAGTCGACCGCGATCACTGCCAGCCCCGTGTCGGCCGCCAGTTGCGCGGTGATCAGCGCGTGACTGTCGAGCGAGCCGACGACGAAGCCGCCGCCGTGAAAGAACAGCACGGTGCCACGCGGCGCACCGTGCGCGGGCGCATGCCGCCGCAGCGCGATCGCGCGCCCGTCCGGTGCGTGCCACACCGCATCGTGCCGCACGACGCCGGCCGGCAGCGCGGCGGGCGTCCATGCGGCCGCGAAGCGATCGTAGAGGCGGCGCTGTTCGTCGGGCGAGCGCGCGGCGGTATCGGCCGGATACGCCGCGTCGACAGCCGCGACGAACGCGGCGATTTCCGGTTCGAGCATCGGGCGTGCGCTGCCGTCGAAATCAGCGACGCGGCGGCAGGCCGATCACGCGGCCCGCATACGCGGGCACCGCGCAATCGCGCTGCAATGCGTGAAGCCCGGCCACGCGCACGGCGACGTCGTCGTCGAACGGCGCCGATTTCGCGCCGTCGCGCGTGTCGACGTGCAGCATCATCTGCTCGCTCGCCGACACCGCGCCGTCGTGCCCGTCCGCGAACAGTTCGAGATACATGTGCAGCCGCTTCGCGTCATGCGCGAACACTCGTGCATCGACGCGCACGTGCGTGCCTTCCTTGATCTCCTGCAGATAGTTCACATGCGCTTCGAGCGTATAGACCGAGCGGCCCCGCTCGCGACGCGTGGCGTCGTCGAGGCCGATGCGGTCCAGCAGCGCATCGGTCGCGAAGCTGAAGATCAGCAGATAGAACGCGTCGCGCAGATGGCCGTTGTAGTCGACCCACTCGGGCCGTACGACGTCGCGGTAGATCGTCAGCGGGGTATCGCCGGTCATGTTGTCAGTCCTCGAATCGCATCCCGTGCCGCGCCTTCACTGCGGCGATCGCCTTCAGCACCTCGGTAATGCACTCGTCGCGATAGCGCTCGAGTTCCTTGATGCTGCGCTTGCCTTGCTGCTCGCTCGTGCCTTCGACGACACTGTCGATCAGTGCGTCGGTCAGCTTCGGCGCGACCAGCTTGGTCCACGGCAGTTCGAGCGCGGGGCCGAACTGCTGCATGAAGTGTCGCATGCCCGCGTCGCCGCCGGCCAGCGTGTAGGTCAGGAACGTGCCCATGAACGACCAGCGGATGCCGGCGCCGAAGCGGATCGCGTCGTCGATCTCGCCGGTCGTCGCGACGCCTTCGTTGACCAGATGCAGCGCCTCGCGCCACAGCGCTTCGAGCAGCCGGTCCGCGATGAAGCCCGGCACTTCCTTGCGCACGTGCAGCGGCCGCATGCCGAGCTTGCGATAGATCGCCATCGCCGCTTCCACGGCTTCCGGCGACGTGCGCGCGCCGCCGAGCACCTCGACGAGCGGCAGCAGGTAGACCGGATTGAACGGATGGCCGACCACGCAGCGCTCCGGATGCACCGCCCGCGCATAGAAGTCGGTCGGCAGCAGCCCCGACGTCGACGACGCGATGATCGCGTCGGGCTTCGCCGCGCGGCTGATCTGTTCGTGCAGTTCGAGCTTCAGCGCCTCGCGCTCGGGCGCGCTTTCCTGGATGAAGTCGGCATCGGCGACGCAGGCCTCGATCGTCGACGCGAAGCGCAGCCGCGCGGGATCGGCGCCCGGCGCGAGGCCGACGCGTTCGAGCGCGGGCCATGCATTCGCAACGTTCGCGCGCAGCCGCTCTTCCGCGCCCGGTGCCGGATCCCATACGACCACGTCGAGACCGTACGCGAGCGCACGGCAAATCCACCCGCTGCCGATCACGCCGGTGCCAATCGCGGCGAACGTCCTGATGTCGGTCTTCACAGCCATGTCAACGCATCCTTCAAATCGAGGGGGATCGGACGGCGGCCGCACTCGTGCGCGCGCCGCCGCAATAAAGCTGGATCAGTTGCAGACACTCACGCGAATTCGGTCACCGCACGCCGTTCGAGCGGACGTTCGCCGCGCGCCGGCAGGCCGAGCTTGCGACGCCCTTCGGCCGGCGTCAGCACGCGGCCGCCGAGCCGTTCGACGATTTCCCGCGCGCGCTCGACGAGTGTGCCGTTGGTCGCATGCACGCCGCGATCGAGCCAGATGTTGTCTTCGAGGCCGACGCGCACGTGGCCACCGAGCAGCATCGCCTGCGCGACCATCGGCATCTGCATGCGGCCGATCCCGAAGCCGGCCCAGTGCGCGCCCGGCGGCAGGTTGTCGACCATCGCCTTCATCGTGCCGGTGTCGGCCGGCGCGCCCCACGGAATGCCGAGGCACAGCTGGAACAGCGGCGGATCGTCGAGCAAACCTTCCTTCAGCAATTGCTTCGCGAACCACAAATGGCCCGTGTCGAAGATTTCCAGCTCCGGCTTCACGCCGAGTTCCTGGATGCGCTTCGCACCGGCGCGCAGTTGCGCGGGCGTCGACACGTAGATGTAGTCGCCGTCGCCGAAATTCAGCGTGCCGCAATCCAGCGTGCAGATTTCCGGCAGCAGTTCCTCGACGTGCACGAGGCGCGTGAGGCCGCCGACGAGATCGGTGCCCTTGCCGAAGCGCATCGGATCTTCGCCCGGGCCGATTTCCAGATCGCCGCCCATGCCGGCCGTCAGGTTGATGATCACGTCGACGTCGGCCGAGCGGATCCGGTCGACCACCTCGCGGTACAGATTCGGATCGCGGCTGCCGCGGCCCGTCTGCGGATCGCGCACGTGGCAGTGCGCCACCGTCGCGCCGGCCCTGGCCGCTTCGATCGCGGCGGCCGCGATTTCCCTCGGCGTGACCGGAATCGCCGGGTGCTTGCCGACCGTGTCGCCCGCGCCGGTGACCGCGCAGGTGATGATGACTTCGTTGTTCATGCTGTGAGCCCTCGCTTGATTCGGATGGTGTCGCCCGATTTCCGTCGTACTGCAGATGATTTGTCGCTGCGCGCCGGGAACGCCCGGCGCGCACGGGCCGTCACAGGCCGAGATAGGCCTTCACGGCGGGCAGCCCGTCCTTGCCGTCGAACGTCTTGACGCCGGCCAGCCACGCGTCGAGCACCTGCGGATTCTTCTTCAGATACGCCTTCGCGGCGTCGGCCGGCTTCGTCTTGTTCATCACCGACTGCATCAGCTGGTTCTCGAGCTGTGTCGAGAAACGCAGGTTCTCGATCAGCTTGCCGGCATTCGGGCAGCGGGAAATGAAGTCGGGCGCCGTCAGCGTGTACACGCGCGCTTCGCCATAGTTCGGACCGAAGGACGCGTCGCCGCCGGACAGGTAGTTCATGCTGATCTGGATGTTCATCGGATGCGGTTCCCAGCCGAGGAACACGACCCACTTCTTCTCGCGGATCGCGCGCTCGACCGTGACGAGCATCCCCGCCTCGCTCGATTCGACCAGCTTGAAGCCGCCGAGGCCGTACTGGTTCGTGTCGATCATCTTCTGGATCGTCGCGTTCGCGCTGCTGCCCGGCTCGATCCCGTAGATCTTGCCGTCGAGCTCCGCGCGGTGTTTCGCGATGTCTTCGAAGGTCTTCAGGCCGGCCTGGTATTCGTAGCTCGGCACCGCAAGCGTCGCCTTCGCGCCCGACAGGTTCGGCGGTTCGACGACGTTGATCGACTTGCTGTCGAGGAACGGCTGAAGCTGCTTTTGCTGCACCGGCCACCAGTAGCCGAGCGACACGTCGAGTTGCTTGCTCTTCAGGCCGGCGAACGAGATCGGCACCGATGCGATCGTCGTCGTCGGCTTGTAGCCGAGCCCTTCGAACACCGTCGAGGCGAGCGCCGTGGTGGACGTGATGTCGGTCCAGCCGATATCCGCAAAGCGTACGTTGCGGCAGGTCGCGGCATCCGTTTCGGCCTGCGCCGCAGTCGCGAATGCGCCGGTCGCCAGCACGGCCGCGACGAACGCGGCGATCTTTGTCGACTTCATGGTTTCTCCCCTGTGGGCCGATGTGCGACGGTGCGCGGAGTGCGTCCCGGCCTGCATCGTGGGAGTAAAAGTAACGAGCCATATTGGTCGCAAGACGACCGGCGGCGACCTGTTCTTGACTATTTGCGACTATGGGTGGAAACCACTATGCACGGGCTGTGGCTTGTGCGGCGAGGGTTTGGAGCAAATCCAGATGGGCGGGGGGTTGTCCGGATGCGGCGCAGGGAAGGCAGACCGGACATGCTTCGGCGGCGGCGCGCGAGCAGGTGTGACGCGGTTCCCGGCCCCGCGCGTCCGGGCCGGGAACCGAAGCGTTATCGGGGGACTTCGACGTAGGTTTCCCTGCAGATCTCACGCAGTGCCTGAACCAGCAGATCCCGCGTCGGCACATGCGATTCGTCGGCGCGGGTAAACAGCGCGATGGGCGGCAGCGTCCAGACCAGCGAGTAAGGCACGATCGCCACCCCGGCGATGCGCACCATTTCCTCCGCGATATCGGCCGGCACGATCGACACGGCCTCGTCGCTCGACGCGATCATTTCGCCAATCAGCTTCGACGAGTAGCTTTCGACGATCGGCACCGGCGGCGCAATGCCCGCCGACAGAAACAGGTCGGTCACCTGCTCGCGCATCGGCGTGTGCGGGGCGCCGAGAATCCAGTCCAGCGCACGCAACTTCTCCCAGTCGAGCCTCGCGCGGGCCAGTTTCGCGGCCAGCCGCCGGCTCGCGATCATCCGCGGCTGCTGCTGGTACAGCACCTCGAACGACACCTGCCCCAGATCGACCGCCGACGATGCCCGCCCGATCACGAGGTCGACGCTGTGATCCCGGAGTTGCAGCAGCAGTTGGTCGCTGGTGCCTTCGTGAATCGTCACCGTCACGCGCCGCTCCATCCGCGATTGCAGCCGCTTGAGCGCCGCCGACAGCATCTGGCCCGAAATGAACGGGATCACGCCGATATGCAGGTGGGCCGCATGCCCGGCGGCAACCGCCTCCATCTCGCGGGCGAGGTGGTCGAGGTCCTGCAGCATCGCCCTGGCCCGCTCGAGCACCACCGCGCCCAGCGCGGTCGGCCGCATCCCGCGCGACGAGCGCTCGAACAGCGGCGTGCCGAACATGCTTTCCAGCTCCGACAGCGCGTTCGTCACCGCCGGCTGGCTGCTGGCCATGTGCTCCGCGACGCGCGTCAGCGACCCGTGCTGCTGGATCTGCAGCAGCAGCATCAGGTGCCGCATCTTCAGGCGGGCGCCGAGCCGCCTGACCACGTCGTTCGCGTCGAATGTCATTGACTGGTCAATCATTCATCATGAAAAAGTGATGGACCAATATTAAAACAGAATCATCTCGTTATGGCCGGTGCCTAGAATCACTCCCCATGGATCGCGCCGGGACTGGCCTGGCGCACATGCCCGGACCCAAGAACATGAAACAGACAGAGACTCAGCAGCAGGCAGCGTTCGACTATCACGAGTTTCCGACCCCGGGGAAGATCTCCGTCGTCGCCAGCAAGCCGCTCGTGACGCAGCGCGATCTCGCGCTCGCCTACACGCCCGGCGTCGCGAGCGTCTGCGAGTCGATCGCGGCCGAGCCGCTGAACGCGCACCGCTTCACGAGCCGCGGGAATCTGGTGGGGGTCATCACCAACGGCACCGCGGTGCTGGGTCTGGGCAACATCGGCGCGCTCGCGTCGAAGCCGGTGATGGAAGGCAAGGCGGTGCTCTTCAAGAAGTTCGCGGGCATCGACGTGTTCGACATCGAGATCAACGAAACCGACCCGGACAAGCTCGTCGACATCATCGCCGGCCTCGAACCCACCTTCGGCGGGATCAACCTCGAGGACATCAAGGCGCCGGAGTGCTTCACCGTCGAGCGCAAGCTGCGCGAGCGCATGAAGATCCCCGTCTTCCATGACGACCAGCACGGCACCGCCATCACCGTCGCCGCCGCGTTCATCAACGGGCTGAAGGTCGTCGGGAAGTCGATCAAGGACGTGAAGGTCGTGACGTCGGGCGCCGGCGCGGCCGCGCTGGCCTGTCTGGACCTGCTGGTCGACCTCGGGCTGCCGATCGAAAACGTGTGGGCGACCGATATCGAAGGCGTCGTCTATCGCGGCCGGACCACGCTGATGGATCCGGCCAAGGAACGCTTCGCGCAGGAGACCGATGCACGCACGCTGTCCGAGGTGATCGGCGGTGCCGACGTGTTCCTCGGGCTGTCTGTCGGCGGCATTCTGAAACCGGAAATGCTGAAGGCAATGGCCGCGCGCCCGCTGATTCTCGCGCTCGCCAATCCGACGCCGGAAATCTTCCCGGAGCTCGCCCATGCGACGCGCGACGACGTCGTGATCGCGACCGGCCGCTCGGACTTCCCGAACCAGGTCAACAACGTCCTGTGCTTCCCGTACATTTTCCGCGGCGCACTGGATGTGGGCGCCACCACGATCACCCGCGAAATGGAAATCGCCGCGGTTCACGCGATCGCCGGCCTCGCCCAGGAAGAGCAGAACGACATCGTCGCGGCGGCCTATGGCGGCGACGAAGTGTCCTTCGGCCCGCAATACCTGATTCCGAAGCCGTTCGACCCGCGCCTGATCGTCCGTATCGCACCGGCCGTGGCCAAGGCTGCGATCGAAGGCGGCGTGGCGACGCGCCCGCTCGCGGATCTCGACGCGTACGTCGAGCAACTGCAGCAGTTCGTCTACCACTCGGGCGCATTCATGAAGCCGCTGTTCGCGGCCGCGCGTCAGCTCGTGCGTGACGGCGGCAAGGCGCGCATCGTGTTCACCGAAGGCGAAGACGAACGCGTGCTGCGCGCGGTGCAGGTCATCGTCGACGAAAAGCTCGCGCGTCCGATCCTGGTCGGCCGTCCGGAAGTGCTGCTGGCGCGGATCGAGCGGTTCGGCCTGCGCCTGCGACTCGGCGAGGACGTCGAAGTCACCAACCCGGAATACGACGAACGCTTCCCGCAATACTGGACGACGTACTGGGAACTGCGCTGCCGCGACGGTATTTCGAAGGAAATGGCGCGAGTCGAAATGCGCCGTCGCCTGACGCTGATCGGCGCGATGATGGTGCGGCTCGGCGACGCGGACGGGATGATCTGCGGGGCCGTCGGCGAGTATCACAATCACCTGCGCTTCGTCGACGAAGTGATCGGCAAGAAGCCCGATGCGTCGACCTACGCGGCGATGAACATCCTGTTGCTCAATCAGCGGACGGTGGCGCTGGTCGATACGCACATCAACGACAACCCCGATGCGGAACAGATCGCGGAATACACGATCGCCGCGGCGCGCCAGATGGAGTGGCTGAATCTGACGCCGAAGGTTGCGTTGCTGTCGCGGTCGAACTTCGGGTCGGGCAGCGCGGCGTCGGGCGTGAAGATGCGCAAGGCGCTGGACATCATTCGCGCGCAGGCGCCGGATATCGAGGCGGACGGCGAAATGCACGGCGACTGCGCGCTCGACGAAGCCCTGCGGTCGCGACTGCTGCCGATGTCGCCGCTCAAGGGCGCGGCGAACCTGCTCGTGTGCCCGAACGTCGATGCGGGAAACATCGCCTACAACCTGCTGAAGACCGAAGCCGGCAGCAACGTTGCGGTCGGGCCGTTCCTGCTCGGCGTGAATGCGCCGGTGAATATCCTGACGTCGAGCTCCACCGTGCGACGGATCGTGAACATGACCGCGTTGACGGTGATCCAGGCGAATCGCAACGTGGCCGGCTGATCGATTCTTCGCGGCACAGTTGTTCATCGAGCGGCGGATAGCCGGATCCGGAAGGGTTCGGCGATCCGCCGCTTTTTCGTACCGGTGCCGCTCTGGCTGGCGTGCATGGCGGCCGTATCTGTCGCGTCGGGCATTGAAGCAAGCAAAGCCCGGTGCTCGCAGGCAAACCGCTCGCGCAGGAAGGCGTACCATGAAGAAGCCATCGAGCGCCGGGCTTGCGTTCGTGCCCGGGCGCGCCACGTCTTCCCGACTCGGAGTCCCGCCATGATCCTGTACCACTCCACCCCCGATTCGCCGGTCGTCGAAATATCCGTCGAAGGAAAAATCACCGACCACGAACTGCGCGAAACCATCGAGCGCATGCGCAGCGATCTCGAGCTGAACGGCAAAACCCGTGTGCTCGAACGCATCGAACATTTCAGCGGTATCGAGCCGAAGGCGTTGTGGACCGACGTGACGCTCGGCGTGCCGCTCGCCCGCAAGATCACGCGGGCTGCCGTGGTGGCCGACGCGAGCTGGATTCACGCGTCGATGCATCTGGCCCGGTTCTTTACGAAGGCCGAAATCAAGGCGTTCCACGTGAACGAGCTGGAACAGGCGCGTGCCTGGGTCGCCGCGTGAGAAGCCCGAACGGGCCGAGACTGGTGGAGTCGATCCGGCGCGGATAGCCCAGGTGGGCGATCGACTCGGCAATGATGTCGTGCCGGTACGGCAGACAGGGGGCCGTGTTCTCGCGGCGCGACCCGTGGGCGCTCATCCGGTCTCGCTCCGGACGGTTTGCGCAACCCGCTTACATCATCGAAGATCGTTCGGCGCGTCCGGGGGCGCTGCCACGACCTTCGAGGCGTGGGCCGCTTTTCGGGAAGCCGCCGAGTCGCACGGTGCAGGCGGCGCATCCAGTGGCGCCGAACAACCCGGTCTCGCCACTTCATGCGCCGCCATGCGCTCTTTCAGAGAGAAACGTTCTACAGAACGCGCTCCAGCGCGCCAGCGAATCTGGCAACCGCGGCATCGACATCATGCAGTTTGTCGAGACCGAACAAACCGATCCGGAAGGTCTTGAAATCCGCCGGCTCGTCGCATTGCAGCGGCACGCCGGCCGCGATCTGCATGCCGACGTCGGCGAATTTCTTGCCGGAGCGAATGTCGTCGTCGTCCGTGTAGCTGACCACGACGCCCGGCGCCTCGAAGCCCTTTGCCGCCACGCTCCTGAAACCCTTTTCGGCCAGCAGCGCGCGGATGCGCGTGCCGAGTTCGAGCTGCTCCGCACTCACCTTGTCGAAGCCGTACGCTTCCGTTTCCTTGATGACGTCGCGCAGCGTCGCGAGGCTGTCCGTGGGCATCGTCGCGTGATACGCGAATCCGCCGTTCTCGTACGCTTCCATGATCTGCAGCCACTTGCGCAGATCGCAGGCGAAGCTGGTGCTGGTCGTCGCATCGATCCGCTCGCGGGCGAGCGGGCCGAGCATCACCAGCGCGCAGCCGGGCGATGCGCTCCAGCCCTTTTGCGGCGCGCTGATCAGCACGTCGACGCCGCTCGCCTCCATGTCGACCCAGATCGTGCCGGACGCGATGCAATCCAGCACGAACATGCCGCCGACCGCATGCACGGCGTCGGCCACCGCGCGCATATAGCCATCGGGCAGCATCATCCCGGATGCGGTTTCGACGTGCGGCGCAAAGACGAGATCCGGCTTGTGCTCGCGGATCGCCGCGACGACTTCGTCGATCGGGGCCGGCGCAAACGCGGCCTGCCTTCCCGATTCGACCGGACGCGCCTTCAGCACGATCGATTCGGACGGAATACTGCCCATGTCGAAAATCTGCGACCAGCGGAAGCTGAACCAGCCGTTGCGGATGACCAGACACTTCTTGTTCGTCGCGAACTGGCGCGCGACGGCTTCCATGCCGAACGTCCCGCTGCCCGGGACGATGGCGACCGCCTTCGCGTTGTAAACCTTTTTCAGGGCGGCGGAAATGTCGCGCATGACGCCTTGAAAGCGCTGCGACATGTGATTGATCGACCGGTCGGTATACACCACCGAATATTCGAGGAGCCCGTCGCGGTCGACATCGGGAAGTAATCCTGGCACGTTCGCCTCCGGTAAAGGATGAACCATGTGATGAGAGCGCGCGGTATTCATGGGCGGATACCGCTGCGCCCATGCAAAGCTGCGTTTTTGCTTGGACGACGACCGATTCTAACGAAAGCGACGGAAGGCGGGGGGCTGGGGGGTTTGTGCGGTGCGTGAAGGGGCGCTTTGGGGGATGCGCGTGCGTGGAACGGCGGGGCGCACCGACCGTGAAGCAACCGTGCGGCGACCTGGCGGTGCGCTTCTCCGTCGATATGACTGATCGGCTCGCAGGCAAACGGTTTCGGTGAGCCGTGCCATTCACGACCGGCGCCCGCATGGGCGCTCAAGTGCCGACGTGACGCTCGCGGCGATACGGCCGAAACGTGTTCCGCGATCTGCCGTGCCCGGTTGTTTTCATCGCCGTGCTTGCAGTGCAGCAAAATGCGTGTCCTGTTGCCCGGGTGCGGCCCGTGCGATGATGCGCCATGACTGACATGAGAGATGGAATGACGACTACATTCGACGAGGCGACGACGGCGGCGATCGCCGCGTTTGCCCAACTGGATTTCTACACGGCGGTGCAAGCGATGCGCGCCGAGGCCGATTACGACCACGAACGAGACCAGTGGATCTCGCGCTATATCGACGAGCACGGCGGCGGCGCTGACGACGCAGCATACGACGCCTTGCACGCACAGGCCCAGGCTACCCCGGAATACGCGCAGTTCGTCGATGCGGTTCGCCGGGAAATCCTGGAATACTTCGGCGTGACCGACGATCAACTGGACTGGATGATCGTGCTGCGCAATGACGACAGCGATGCACTTTGGGCGGAAGTCAACCGGCAGCGGAGCGCGCTGGGAACCGGCGAAGTGCGCGGAGATCTCTGATCATGGCCTGCCATTTGGGCCTCGAGCCGGGCTGGTCGCGATGCCGGCGGTCGTGTTCCTGTCGCCGCAGCCGCGCGTGACGGCGCGGGGAGACCGCGCCGCCGTTGACGGCCCGAATCAGTACCGGTCGGATACCCCTTCTATCCCGCGCTCGTGCAGCGCGCGGACCAGCCCGGCACGCACGGTCGCGACGTCCGAAAACGCCGGCCGTCGATGCGCGGCAACTTCGGCCGCCGTATAAGGCCTGAAATCGCGCGGCAGCGCATCGCGGTTCATCGTCGTGAGCACCCAGTTGAGCACGTCGGCGAGATCCTGGTCGGACAGCGCCGAGTTCGACGCGCCGGGCACGCGCATCACGTACTCGCGCCCCGCCGGCAGATGCGTGAAATAGCCGAGCGAATTCGCGAGCGGCGGCACCTTGCCCGGAATGCCGCCGCCCGTCGCCGTATGGCACCCCATGCAGTTGAGCACCCAGTGCTGCCGCGCAAGCGTGGCGTCGGTCACGCCGTCGGCATATGCGGGTATCGCCATCGCACATGCGGCACCCGCAACCGCCACCAGCCACGACGGCAGACGGCGCCCCATGCGCGACGCCTTCACAGCCCCAGCCCCTTCGTCACGATCGCACGCTGCGCGTGCACGGCCGTCCCGTCCATCTCCTTCGCCCGCGCCGCGCGAATGTCCGCCGCGGTGAACGGCTTCGCGCTGCCGTGCTGCTCGTTGAGATCGAACACGACGTAGTTGAGCACGTTCGCGATATCGTCGTCGCTCGCGCTCGCAAACGACGGCATCTTGAAGTTGTAGTGCTTGTCGCGCACCTCGATCTCGCCGAACATCCCGTGCAACAGCGTCGCCGTGAGCTGCGCACGCCCTGCGTCGGCGCTCGCGTACTTGCCCGGATACTCGGTCAGCGGCGGCGCAAGGCCGTCCTGCCCCTTGCCGCCCGCCTGGTGACACACCGCGCACTGCGCGTCGAACAGGCTCTTGCCCGCAGGGTAATGGACAACCTGCTGCGCGCCGGCGAAACCCGGCAACGCAAAACCGGCCGCAGCGGCCATGCATGCAACAACGATCTTTCCAGCTTGCTTCACTTTCATTGCTTTGCCGCCCCCAGCAGGACCGAAACCGAACAGTGGTAATTCGAATTACCGTTCGCCATGCACCAGTTGATGTCGTTGTTCAGCGACAGCTTGTACAGCGGCTTCTCGCGCTCGTTGCGATTGCAGAAGCACTTGCCGCACGATGTCTTGCCGCAGCAGTCGTTGTACGACACGATGTAGTCCGACCCGTCATGCGGATTGCGGCAGGTGCCGATCCACGTGATCGGCGACGGTGTCGTGCCCGGCGGGCAGCTGCTCGACGTGCCGCCGCAGCAACTGCACAGCCAGCCGTCGATCGCGCAGTACTTCCAGTAATCGCAGCTCATCGGATCGTCGCTCGCGCCCGATGCGGCGGCGCCGGAAGCCGCCGATGCGCCGGACGCCGCATCGGCCGCATACGCGGTGCGATCGACGGGCAGGAGCGGCAGCATCGCCGACCCCACCAGCACCTTGCCGAGCTTCGCCATCGCGCTGCGCCGCGAACTGTGCTGCGCGACGCCGCGCGCCGACCGTTCGAACCATGAATCAAACAGGCCCATGTCGTTGTTCTCCGTTGACGTTGAAAGAGAGTCGGCCGATCACGCGTGCTGCGCGTGCTTTTCGTGACCACCGTGGTCGTGATCGCCATGCACGAACTGCTGCAGCGACGCGACGCCACGCTCCTTCGCTTCGAACAGGCTCTCGAGATGCTCGCGGGTATTGACGAGGCCCTTCGCGCGCACGGTGCCGGCATCATCGAGCAGCACCGCGTACGGCAGCTTGCCGATCTGGTACGCAAGACCAAGCTCCTGCGACAGCACGTACGGAAAGCGCGCGAGGTTGTGCTTCTGCGCGAAACGCGTGTGTTCGTCGAGATCGCCGTCGCTCGCGAGCACGATGTTCAGCGGCGTCGATTCGCTCGCCTGCAGCGACGGCAACAGTGGCAGCAGCTTCTTGCAGACCGGACACGTCGGCGACAGGAAAAACAGCAGCGTGGCCTTGCCCGCTGCATCGATGCCGCCGACCTTCACCTGCGCGCCGCGGATGTCGGTCAGCTCGAACATCGGCGCGATCGCGCCGACTGCCGGCCCCTTGTCGATCATCAGCGCGCCGGCCGGCATGATGCGTTCGTACAGGATGCCGATCTGCCGGACGAGCGCGAGACAGATCGCGCCGAGCGCGAGAACGGCAACCCACAGCAAGGCGGTGGAAACGGTGAGAGCGGTTTGCATCATGAATTCCTCAGGTGGGCAAGGCGCGGTACGTTGGCGAGCAGCACGTCGACGGTGAGCAGCGCGCAGACGATCAGCAATACGGAAGAAAACAGCGTCAGGTAGTCGAACCACACGACCGCGCGGCCGCCCGGTTCGACGAGCGCGGTCGCGGCCAGCGCGACGAGCAGCATCACGCGCGCGACATGCGGCCAGCCGATGCCGCGCGGCGCATCAGCGCGCGTCGCGGCGAAACCGGAACAGCCGCAGTCGATGTCGGTATGGCCGCGCAGGATGTTGATCGTCATGCCGGCCGCGAACACGAGCAGCAACGCGATCAGGCCGAGCGCACCGGCCGTGCGCGTATCGGGAAACAGCAGCGCGGCCGCGCAGAGGGCTTCCGCGAGCGGGATCGCGAACGCAGCCGGCGCGGTGAGCGCATCGGGCAGCAGGCGATAGCCGGCGAGCGCCTGCCGGAACGCGGCGGGCCGGCGCATCTTCGCGAAGGCGCCGAGCAGCACGACGACGGCCGCGCCGGCCTGCGCGCTGGTGGCGAGTACGGGATCGAGCGTCATCGCGGCCTCACGGGTTCACGAGCAGCGACGGCGTACTGCCGATCTGCTTCTCGACGTGCTGCAGCTTGCCGGTGCGCGCGTCCATCACGACGAGATCGGACGTGCCGGTCAGCCCGTAGAACAGCGGCTTGTCGTCGTCGCTGACCTGGATCGACACGAGCGGATCGACCTTCTGCTGCGCGAGATCCCAGCGCGCGACGCGCTGTTTCGTCTTCAGGTCGTACACCCACACCTGCGTGCCGGGGTCCTTGTGCGAACCGTCGCCGCCCTTGTGCATCAGCACGTAGTAGCGGTGCTGCTTCGCCTGCACGGCAGTCTGCTGCATGCCGCCCGGCCGCCAGCCTTCCGCGCGCTCGGCATCGGTCACGAGCGACCACGACTTGCCGAATACCGGCTTGTCGCCGCTGAAATCGGCGCGGCGCACGTTGCCGTGGTACGTCGTGAACAGATAGCCGCCGTCGTAGCGCGACGCGTTCACGAAGGCCGGATCCCGGTCGACGTCGATGAACGCATCCGACATCGTGCGCTTCACTTCCTTGCCGCTCGCGTCGAGCGTGATGGTCAGCGCCTTGCCGCTTTCACACAGCGCGGTGAAGCGGTCGTTGCCCGACGGATACGCGAGCACGCACGCCGCGGTGTCGATTTCCGACAACACCTTCTTCGACACCGCATCGATCACCGTCACCGACGCGGCCGGCGTGATGTTCGCGACGTACAGCCGCTTGCCGTCCGCGCTGAACGCGGTGTTGTACGGCGACGGCACGTGCTGCCCGTGCTTCGCCGGAATCACGATCTCGCCCGTGTGATCGAGCGTCGTGTTGTCCGTCATCTCGACGACGTCGGTGCGCGTGCCGTGCGAGCCGCGCGAGAAATAGGTCGTCGCGATGAAGCTGGTCTTGTGGTCCGGCGAGATCGCGAGGCCGGGCGCGAAGCCGCCGTCGATCTGGCCGAGCAGCTTCTTCGCGTCGGCGTCGTACACGTAGATGCGCCCGTCGGTCATCGTCGGCATCGCGATATCGACGACGTAGACCTCGTGCGGATGCCACGGCGGCATCTTCTGTACGACCAGCTCCTCGGGCTTTTCCGTCGCGTATGCGCTGCCGGCCCACGCCGCCGCGAACGCCAGCGTCGCCGCGAATGCCGCGGTTCGTCGCCTTGTTCTCATGTCGCCTCCAGTTGGGAATCACGTTATGTGGGGCGACTGTAGTTCGACAATAAATCCGCTCGACACCAGGACCGGCAACGCGTGCGTGCCGATTCGGGATATTGGAAAACCGCCTGAAAGGCACGCGGGAAGCCCCGCTTCCGACCCCTGAAAAACCCCATGCCGAATAGCGCTCGCCCGTATTGCGCCGACCGTTCGGTCGGTTTATTCTTGCGCCGTCCGAACGACCGCCGGAGGCGCCGTGCTCGTGTTTCACCAGATGTTCGACGATGCAGACCGGCATGCCGAGGCGCTGCGCGGCTGGGATCAGCGTTACGACCAGATTGGCCCCGGCTCGTATCGCAGCGCGGTCAAGCACGTGGAACTCGACGGCGTGCAGCTGTTCCAGGAAGCGGCGAACGTGCGCATCATCCAGCGCGGACAATTGCCGAGCGGCCATACGGTGTTCGGGATGCCGCTCACCGGCTCGGGCACCTTCGCGTTCGGCAATGCGCGCATCGAGCGCGGCACGATCGTGATGGCACGCGGCGGCTCGCCGTTCGAACTCCATTCTCCCGACGACATGTCGCTGATCGGCGTGGTCGTCGATCCCGAGCTGATGCAGCAGATCGAGGATATGGCCGACGTCCGGGTGGACGGACGCACGCTGCGGCGCGGCGTCGTCGACGTGCCGGTCGCCGCGCGCGAACGCGCGAGCGTGCAGCTCGCGACGCTGCTCGAACGCGTGCTGGCGAACCCCGCTACGTTCGATCCGGCGCGGGCGCAGTGCGAGCTGCGCGGCGAAGTCGCCAACGTGCTCGTCGATCTCCTCACATACCGGATGCCCGAACCGTCGAACCGGCTCACGCATGCATGTCACGCCGACATCGTGCGCCGCGTGCACGACTACGTGATCGAGCACCCGGAAGCCCCTGTCGACATCCTCAGCCTGTGCACGCAACTGCGCGTGAGCCGGCGCACGATGCAGAACAGCTTTCAGTCGGTCGCACAGACGAGCCCGCTGAACTACACGCGCTCGCTGCGCCTCGCACAGGTGCGCCGCCTGCTGCTCGACACGCGGCAAGCCGATCTGCCGATCAGCGAAGCGGCCGCGCGCTGGGGCTTCATCCACCTCGGGCATTTCGCGAACGCATACAAGGCGCAGTTCGGCGAACTGCCGTCGACGACCGCGCGCCGGTCGGTGCGCGGCTCGAAAACGCGCTGAGCGCCGGCAAAACCCGCGATAATGCCGTGTTGAACGTTCGGCTCGTGCGAGCCGGGCGCGGCGCCGCGGCGCGCAAGGCGCGACGACCACCCGATTTCACCCCACGCCCCGATGCCAGAGGATTTCCACTTCCTGTTGCTGCCCGGCTTCTCCGCGCTCGGCTTCATGTCCGCGGTCGAGCCGTTGCGCGTCGCGAACCGCTTTCGCACCGAGCTGTACCGCTGGCATGTGATCAGCTCGGACGGTGCGCCCGTGGCCGCGAGCAACGGGATTCCGGTCGCGGCCGAAGCCGCGTGTGCGGACGTCGCGCAAGTCGAGACGGTATTCGTCGTCGCCGGCTTCGATCCGCTGGTGTGCTACGACCGCGCGCTCGGCGACTGGCTGCGCCGCCAGAACCGGCACGGCGCGACGCTCGGCGGGATCGACACCGGCAGCTTCGTGCTCGCGGAAGCCGGGCTGTTCGACGCGTCGCAAACGCTCACGCTGCACTGGGAAGCGCTCGCCGCGTTCCGCGAACGCTACCCGGGGCTGAACGCGACGCAGGAGCTGTTCGAGATCGACGACCGGCGCATCACGTGCGCGGGCGGCACTGCGTCGATCGACATGATGCTCGACCTGATCGGCCGGCGGCACGGCGCCGACCTCGCGGCGGCAATCTCCGAGCAGTTCGTCGTGAGCCGCATCCGGCAGCGTTCGGACAGCCAGCGGCTCGAGATCGCCGCGCGCTACGGCGTGCACAACCGCAAGCTGATCCAGGTGATCGGCACGATGCAGCGGCACATGGAGAATCCGCTCGGCTCCGATGCGCTCGCGCAGGAGGTATCGATCACGCGGCGCCAGCTCGAACGGCTGTTCAGCGCGACGCTGAACGACACGCCGACGCGCTTCTACCTGAACCTGCGTCTGGACCGCGCGCGCGAGCTGCTGCAGCAGACCGACATGAGCATCACGTCGGTGTGCGTCGCGTGCGGCTTCGAGTCGCCGTCGCATTTCTCGCGCACGTACCGCTCGCGTTTTGGCGTGAGCCCGCGCAGCGACCGGCGTGCGACGCATTGAGCGTCGCCGGTTTGGCGCGCAAGCCGGCGCGCCATCGCGCCGCGATCGAATCTCCCGCCCGGAAATCGACCCAGGCCGCCTACCCGTCCGGGCGCGCTTGCCGTTCCGGCTAGAATCGTCGTTCGATCACTTCCACAACACGATGGACCGCCATGACCGATTTCTCCCGCTCCGTCGACAACCTTTCGCCCGATCGCGTCACGACCGCGTTCGATCTTCCCGGCCATACGACCATCCGCTCGCTCGGCGTCGCGCAGGGCATCATCGTGCGTTCGCGCTCGATCGTCGGCTCGTTCGGCGCGGCACTGCAAACGCTGTTCGGCGGGAACATCACGCTGTATACGTCGCTGTGCGAGAAGGCGCGCCAGCAGGCCTTCGACAAGATGCTCGCCGATGCGCGCAAGCTCGGCGCGAACGCAGTCGTCGCGATGCGCTACGACTCGACCGAGATCGGCACGGGCGTCACGGAGGTCATCTGCTACGGCACGGCCGTACAGGTCTCGCGCGACGCCGGCACCTGAGCGTCAGGCGCTACGCGCTGGCCGCACACACGATCGCGACGATCGAACCGACCACGAGCACCGCGCCGATCGTCTTGCGCTTGTTCAGCTCGGTCCACAACAGCACGCCGGTCAGCGACAGCAGAATCAGCGCGCCCGCGAGCGTATCGACGAGCAGCACCCAGCCGATGCTCATTCCCACGCCCTTGTGCAGGTTCGTCAGCCAGGCGAACGTGCCGTTTTCGCTGCGCTTGAGCGTCATCGTGTCGCTGCCGACCCAGTAGTCGACCGCGACGCTTTCACGCGGCGACGCGAACACGAGCTGCCAGTGCTCGGGCTGCACGGTCTCGCGGTCGCCCCATGCGACCGGATGCTCGGGTTCCTTCTGCACGCGGCCCATCCGTTCCGGCAAATGCAGATCCGGTTGTCCGCGCAACCATTGCGCAAGCTCGCGCGGCGAATCGGGTTCCGGGTCGGGCACGTCGAGCCGCAACGTCTCGACATGCGGCGCGCCGGTCTGGATCCGCAGCGGCGGCGCGCGATGATTCAGCAGGAACCCCGTCGTGCCGAACAGCAGGCCGAGTGCGGCGCCCCACAGGCCGACCCAGCCATGCACCTTGCGCAGCCACCTGATGAACGTGCCGCGGCGCGATCGCGTGCCGCCGGCACCAGCGGCGCGCGGGCCGGGCGCGACGCGCGACGCGGGCGCCGCGTCGATTTCGATGGGATCGGCAACGCTCACGTTTCGCTCCAGATTCTCAGAAGATTGTGATAACAGCCGACCAGACTGCGGCACGCCTGCGCATCGGCGCCGCTGGCGTTGAGCCGCTGGATCGCCGTGTCCATGTCGAACAGCAGCGCACGCTGCGCATCGCCGCGCACGAGGCTCTGCACCCAGAAGAAGCTCGCCACGCGCACGCCGCGCGTGACGGGCGTGACCTGGTGCAGGCTCGTCGCCGGGTAAACGATCATGTCCCCGGCCGGCAGCTTGACCTGCTGGACGCCATACGCATCCTCGATCACGAGTTCGCCACCGTCGTATTCGTCGGGCGCGGACAGGAACAGCGTGACGGACACGTCCGTGCGCAGCTTCACGCCGTTCGGCAGCACGCGCACCGCGCCGTCGACATGACTGCCGAACGTCATCCCGCCTTCGTAGCGGTTGAACAGCGGCGGATAGACCTGGTTCGGCAACGCCGCGCTGATGAACAGCGGATTGCGCTCGACCGCGGCAAGGATCACGTCGCCCAGTTCGCGCGCGACCGACGAATGCTCCGCGATCTGCTGGTTGCGCTTGACCGGCGCGCCCGTATAGCCGGCCGTCACACGGCCGTCGACCCACGCGTCGCCCGCGCGGTCAAGCCGGTCGCGCACCGTGCGCACCTGCTCGGGCGTCAGCACGTTCGGGATGTGTACAAGCATCGTTTCACCTCTTTCATCGAATGGCGCAGCGGCACGCGTATCGCTCAGAACCGGTAGTCGAGCGTCGCGAGGAACGTGCGCCCGACGCCCGGCACCGCGCGGCCGCCGTCCGACTGGATCAGCGCGTCGTAATAGAACTTGTTGGTCAGGTTCAGCAGGTTCAGGCGCAGGTCCCACTGCTTCGCGTGATACGCGGCCGTCGCATCCCAGCGCGTGTAGCCCCCCACCTGCACGTAGTCCGTGTTCGCGGCGTAGCGTCCCGACATGTAGGTCGGGCCGCCGCCGATCTCCCAGTGCGGCGTGAACGCGTACGTGGTCCACAGCGTGAACGTGTTGCGCGGCGTATTCGCGAGCGTCTTGCCCTGCGTGCCGTCGAGCGCGCTCAGGATCGCGCCGTTCATGTACGTGTAGCTGCCGAACACCTGCCACTTCGGCGTGATGTGGCCCGTCACGCTCGCCTGGAAGCCGCGCACGCGAATGTCGCCTTCCAGCAGGTATTCGCCCGTCGACGTCTGCGTGCGCGCGTTGCTCTTCTCCTGCTGGAACAGCGCCGACGTGACCGACAGGTTGTCGTTCAGCAGGTCCCACTTGCCGCCCACCTCGTACGACTTCGTGTGTTCGGGCGAGAGGTTCTGCGTATTGTTCGTGACCGTCAACGTCTCGAGCGACGGGTTGAACGACGTGCCGTACGAGAAGTAATACGACTGCGATTCGGTCGGCTGGTAGATCAAGCCGGCCCGCACGCTCGTGAAATAGTTCGTCTGCGACGCATAGCCGGGTGCGCTCACCGTGTTCGCGAGATGCGCCTGGAAGCGATCCCAGCGCAGACCGCCGACGAATTTCCAGTCGCGGCCGATCGACACCGTGTCGTTCAGGTACGCGGCGAGCGTGGTCGCGCCCGATTCGGCATGGTTGGTCGGCGTCTGCGTCGCATTGGACGCCGTCGACGACAGGTAGGCCGGATCGATCAGCGACAGGATCGGCAGGCCGCTGCGCGTGTACGCCTGGTTCGTGTAGCTGTCGTGCCCGACTTCGACACCGGCGATCAGGTCGTGCTTCACGAAGCCCGTGTCGAACCTGAAATGCGCCATCGTGTCGTTGTCGACCGAATGGTTTTCGATCACGCGGTCGTGGCTCGCGAGCCTCACGTACAGCGCGGACATCGGCAACGACGTGTAGTTGCCGTTCGTCAGTGCCGTGCTCGACGACAGCGGCCCCGTCAGCACCGCGTTCGGGGCCGTCTCGCGCGCATCGGTCATCGAGTGCGAGAACGACGTGCGGTTGCTGATCGTCAGCGCATCGTTGACACGATGATCGACGCGCGCGGACACGGTCTGGACGTCCTGGATCGTGCGGTCGTCGGCGAGGCCGTAAAAGGTGTTCTTCGACACCGGCGCCGGATGGCCGTTGACCGCGAGCACGCCGTAATCGGGCATGTCGTAGTTGTGCTGGATCAGCGCGGAGAGCGTCACCTCGGTCGGCGTGCCGATGCCGAAGCGCAGCTCCGGCGCGATCCCGTAGTCCTTGTTCTTCATCACGTCGCGCGTCGAGCCGAGCGACTGGCCGAACGCGTTGATGCGGAACGCCGACGTCGCGCCGAGCGGCCGGTTCAGGTCGACGCTCGTCCGGTAGTGATCATCGGTGCCGATCGTCGTCGATACCTCGGCCGACGGCGTCAGGTTCGCCTTCTTCGACACCTGGTTGATCACGCCGCCCGTCGAACCGCGCCCGAACAGCATCGACGACGGGCCGTACAGCACCTCGACCGAATCGAGGTCGAACGTGTCGCGGTAGTACTGGTTGCGGTCGCGGAAGCCGTCCAGGTAGATGTCGTTCTGCGCGGTGAAGCCGCGCAGGTTGATGTTGTTGCCGATCTGTCCGCCTTCCGCGCCGCCGATCGTGATGCCCGGCGCATTGCGCAACGCGTCCTGGAACGACGTGAGTCCCTGCGATTCCATCAGCGCCTTGTTGATCACCGTGACCGACTGCGGAATGTCACGCAGCGCGGTCGGGGCTTTCGCGCCGACGGTCGAGCGTTCGGCCTGAAAGTCCTGTTGTACGGCCTGCCCCGAGACGCTGATCGTCGGCAGCACGTCGTGGGCGGCCGGCGGCGACGCCTCGCCCGGTTTTGCCGCGGCGGGCGGCGACGATTCGGCGCCCATGCTCTGGGCGAGTGCGGGCGAAGCGATAGGCAAAGCAAAGGCCAGCGCGAGCGCGCTCGCGAACGGGGTCTTGTTCGGCATGGAAATCCAGTCGGAATGAAACCGTCCTGCGTGGACACGCGGCGATGCGCGCGCACGAAGCACGGATGCGATGGCTTGCTGGCCGCCGACTATCAGGCCGACAACGACACTAGATGGCTACGGTTGACGAGTGGCCACGGCAGTTGCCGCAGCGATCACAGTAATGAGAATCGATATCATTCCATGTATTTCTTTTTGTTTCAATCGATAACTGCTTCGTCATACGAAAGCGCTATGTTTCTAAAGATTATGGAAAGCGCAATGAAATTTGTTGTAATTGATTTGCAATGAAAAGATGATTTCTTCCGACGAACGATCGGCCGAGCCCTTGTGCTCCAAGGGGTTGAAGGGAATGGCGCCGGTTCGGTTTCGTACTCGGCAGACCGGGGCCATGCCCACGGTTTTCTAAATCGGCATTCCGGCCCGACCGAATTGATCGCAGCCGGATTGATTATTCAGACGATTATCCGGACCCGAAAATCGTTTGGCATTTGATTGAAACAAGAAAGCAATTTGAAATATCTCGCCGTCAGCCGCGCCGGTTTCGACCGAATGCCACGGACACCCGGGTCGGCTCAATGATCGCGCTCCAGCGACGTCATGTTCCGCAATGTCGGAAACAGCCGCATCCACGTGAGCGCAACGGCGATCGTCGCCGCGCCGCCGACCACGATCGCCGCCGGCGCGCCCCACCATGCGGCCGTCACGCCCGATTCAAATTCGCCGAGCTGGTTCGACGTGCCGATGAACAGCGAGTTGACCGCGCTCACGCGCCCGAGCATGTCGTCCGGCGTTCTCAACTGCACGAGCGACAGGCGCACGACGACGCTCACCACGTCCGACGCACCCAACGCCGCCAGCGCGACGAGCGACAGCGCGAAATGCCGCGACAGCCCGAACACGATCGTCGCGATGCCGAACGCGATCACGCCGCCGAACATCGCGCGGCCGGGCCGCCGCTTCAACGGAAAACGCGTGAGCCACAGCGTGCCCGCGAGCGCGCCGACCGCGGGCGCGGCGCGCAACGCGCCGAGCCCCCACGGCCCCACCTGCAGGATGTCGCGCGCGTAGATCGGCAGCAGCGCGGTCGCGCCGCCAAACAGCACCGCGAACAGGTCGAGCGACAGCGCACCGAGAATCGCCGGTTCGCGCCGGATGAACGCGATGCCCGAGAACACCGAGCGCAGCGTGACGGGCTCGCGCGCGGGCGGTGCGCTACGCAGCGGAATCGTGCCGCTCAACACCGCCGCGATCGCAAACGCGGCGACACTCGTGCCGAAGGCAACGGGCGCACCGAGGCCGTAGAGCAGCCCGCCGAACGCAGGCCCGAGAATCTGCGCGGCCTGGTTCGCGGACGTCGACAACGCGGTTGCGCGCGGCAAGTCGCTACGCGGCACCACGGCCGGCAGCAGCGACGACACCGACGGCGATTCGAACGCGCGCGCGGTGCCGACGATCGCCGCGAGCGCATAGACACCCGGCGCAGCGAGCCACCCTTGTGCCGCGCCGAGCAGGAACACGCCGGCGGCCAGCGCCTCGACGCTCTGGCAGATTGTCGCGATGCGCCGCCGGTCGTAACGGTCGGCCACCTGTCCGACGACGAGCGTCAGCGCGAACATCGGCACGAACTGCGCGAGGCCGACGAGGCCGAGCGCGAACGCACTGTGCGTGAGTGCATATACGTACCAGCCGATCGCGACCGACAGGATCTGGAACGCCAGCGACGACATCACGCGCGTGCCCCAGAAACGCTGGAACGGTGCGTGGCGGAACAGGTTGGCGGGTAACGGAGACGGCGGACTGGACTCGGGTAACGGGGCGGTCATCGGGAAGGCGTCATCGAAGGGCGGCCGGCGATCGACGATACGCGACGCGGCCAAACCGCGATGATATCGCCAACCGCCGGACTCCTGTCGGGCACGCGCCCGATGCGGACGACGACAGCCCGCATCGCGCGACGCCGCACGTCATCGCACCGGGTTGCACAAAAAAAAGCGCGAACCGCAGTTCGCGCCAAAGAGAGACCTCGCTGAAGACGTCGAAAGATCTGCCGCACCCCGCTCAGAAAGAATGCCGCATGCCGATCCGCACATCGGCCTGCGTCTGCGTCGTCGACGGCGTGAAGCTGTAGCCGATGACCGCATCGACGCCCTGCGACGCGCGCAGGTAATCGCCGGAGATATACACGTCGGTGCGCTTCGACAGCAGGTAGTGCAGGCCGGCCGTGCCCTGGTTCCAGTGGTGGCCTTCGAAGCGCGTGTGCTGATAGCCCGCGATGAAGCTCAGCGCCGGCGTGAACTGGTACAGGCCGCCGCCTTCATACACCTGCATGTGCGACGACTGGCCGAAGCCCTTGATCGTCGTGTACGAGAAGTTCGCGTCGAGCGACAGCTTGCCGATCGTGTAGCTCGTGCCGATGCCGAACGTGCCCTGGCTGTCGACGTTCATCGCCGTATCCGCGTACAGGTCGGTGCGCGCGCCGGTCACCGGATCGACGGTGACGGTCTGCTGGCCGAGGAACGTATGCGTGCCGATCATCGCGTACGGGTCGAACGCATAGATGCCGTTCGGGTTGTTCAGGCGCGTGTATGCGGCGCCGACCGAGAAGTCGCCGCGCGTGAAGCTCGCGCCCGCGCTCCATGCGCTGTTGCGGTGGAAGTTGCCGGCGACGTTGCCGAACGAGTACATCGCGCCGAACTTGAGGCCGCTCATGTCGTTCGACAGGAATTTCACCGAGTTAGGCAGGCGGTCGCCGTTGAAGCGGTCGAAGTCGCCCTGGTGGATCGCATAGCCGCTGCCCCATGCCGAGATGTTGTAGATCGACACGAGCTCGTTGGTGATGTCGAGCTGGTTGCCGAACGACAGCGTGCCCCAGTTGTTCTGCAGACCGACGTAAGCCTGACGCCCGAACTCCGAACCGCCGAAGCCGAGCTGCCCGTTGCCGAGGTGGAAACCGCTCTCGAGCGCGAAGACCGCCTTCAGTCCACCGCCGAGATCTTCCGTGCCCTTCAGGCCGAAGCGGTTCCCGTATGCGACGCCGTCGTCGAACTTGACCACGTGCGAACCGCCCGTGTTGTTCACGTACGTGATGCCCGCGTCGAGAATCCCGTACAGCGTCACGCTGCTCTGCGCGTGGCCGATGGCGGGAATACAGGCCGCGCATACCAGCGCGGCGGCTACGGCAACTTTCTTTTGCTTCATTCTCGCCCACCCTCCCTGAACCGTTCAATGGAAAGAACCGTGACCTGACGCGCGCTGCAATACGCCGGCTGATTCGAATTCAGTACGTCCGATGGCTTCGGCATTTCTTTTTTCGCAATAACGCAGCCATTGGCGAAAAATACAAACCCATATTTCAGGTCACCCGTCTGAAGGCGACACCAAATAGTCTCGATGCGACTGGTCGGGAAAACACGGAGACGGGCGGCCGGGCAAAAAGCCGGCCGCCCGGAGGCAGGTCAGCGGCCGTCGAGCGCCGCGCGCACGGCCGGCAGCGCCGGTGTGCCGGACGCCGTGGTTACGCCGTCCAGCCAGCCCTCGACGAGCGTGGGGTCGGCCTTCAGCGCACGCTGCGCCGCGACCGCGGGCGACGACTTGTTGTCGAGCATGTCGGCGATCATCTTGTTTTCGACGTCGACGGAGAACGTCATCTGCCGGAACAGCCGCGCGAGGTTCGCGCACTGGCCGGCAAAGCCCGAGCGGGTCACGGTGTTGACCGTCGCACCGCCGTAGTTCGGCCCGAAGTACGCGTCGCCGCCCGACAGGTAGGTCAGGTGGAACTTGGTGTTCATCAGGTGCGGCTCCCACGCGAGGAACACGATCCAGCGCTTGTCGCGTACCGCGCGCTCGACCTGCGTGAGCATCCCCGTCTCGCTCGATTCGACCAGCGACCAGTTCGCCGTGCCGAGGGCATGGTCGGACAGCATCCGCTTGATGTTCTGGTTCGCCGGCGCGCCAGGCTCGATCCCGTAGATCTTGTCGCCGAAGCGGTCCGCGTAGCGCGCGAGATCGGCGAACGTGTGCACGCCGGCAGCCGCGACGTAGTCGGGCACCGCAAGCGTAAACTTCGCGCCGCTCAGGTTCGCGTGCAGCACGTCGATCGATTTCTCGTCGACGAACGGCTTCACGAGCGGCGCCTGCGCGGGCATCCAGTTGCCGAGGAAGACGTCGACCTGCCCTTTCTTGAGCCCTTGGTACGTGATCGGCACCGACAGGTTCGCGACGTCCTGCCGATATCCGAGCGCCTTCAGCACGACGCCGGCCATCGCGTTCGTCGCGTCGATGTCGGTCCAGCCGGGCGCCGCCATCCGCACGTCGCGACACGTCTGCGGGTCGGCGGCGTGCGCGGGCAGTGCCGCCATCGCGCATGCGGTCGCAGCGAATACCGCGCCGGCCCTCCGGATTGCTGCATTGCACTCTCGTTTCATGATTTGCTTCCTCCGTCGTTCGTCAATGTCCTCGATGCGGACCGTTCAGCGCCCGACGCGCGGAAAGCGCGCCATCGCTTCGAGCGTGTCGAGTTCGATGTGATTGCGCATGTAGCGCTGGGTCGCATCGGTAAACGGCTGCCAGTCCCACGCCTGGATACGGCCCTGCGTCGTCGCCGCGTAATGGAAACGGCGCCGCCGCTGGCTGGCGCGCACCTGGGCATCGAGCTCGGGCAGGTTCCAGCGCTGCGCGGCCTCGGCGCGGAATGCGGCGAGCAGCCCGGCCGCCTCGGGCGTCCCGGCCAGGTTGGTGCGCTCGCGCGGATCGTCGGCGAGGTTGTAGAGCTGGTCGGGATCGGCCGGGCAATGCACGTACTTCCAGTCGCCGCGGCGGATCATCACGACCGGCGCGACCGCCCCTTCCGCGAGGTATTCGCCAAGGGCAACGTCGTGCGCGGGCTTGCCATGCAGATGCGGCACGAGGCTCGCGCCGTCGACCGGGTCCGGCCATCCGGCATCGGGCCGGCCGCCGGCCGGTGCGGCGCCGGCCAGGTCGACGAGCGTCGGCAGCAGGTCGACGTGCGACACGGGCCCGCGCACGCGCGCCGCGTCGAAGCGGTTCGGCGCGTGGACGATCAGCGGCACGCGGCAGCCGCCTTCGAAGAACGTCATCTTGTACCAGAGCCCGCGCTCGCCGAGCATGTCGCCGTGGTCGGACGTGACGATCACGATCGTGTCGTCGGCAAACCCGCATTGCTCGAGCGCGGCCAGCACGCTGCCGAACTGCGCGTCGACGTAGGACGTCGCGCCGTAGTACGCGTGGCGCGCGGCACGGATCTGCGCGTCGGTCGGCGGCGTGCGGTCGTTTTCGCAGACGAAGCGCAGCCGCCGAGAATGCGGATCGCTTTCCGCCGCATCGAGTCGCACGGTCGGCATGTCGATTTCTTCGTCGCTGTACAGATCCCAGTATTCGCGCGTGATCGCATACGGATCGTGCGGATGCGTCAGCGACACGACCATGCAGAACGGCCGCTCGTCGCGCCCGGCCGCGCGCTCGCGCGCGACGTCGTACAGCTTCTGCTTCGCCGCGAACGTGACTTCGTCGTCGAAGTCGAGCTGGTTCGTGCGCACGCAGGGGCCGGCCTCGAGCACCGAGCTCATGTTGTGATACCAGCTCGGCCGCTCGGTCGGCTGATCCCAGTCCGGCACCCAGCCGAAGTCGGCCGGATAGATGTCGGTCGTGAGCCGCTCCTCGAAGCCGTGCAGCTGGTCGGGGCCGCAGAAGTGCATCTTGCCGGACAGCATCGTCCGGTAGCCGCCCGCGCGCAGGTAGTGCGCGAACGTCAGCGTTTGCGCCGGCAATTCGGCGGCGTTATCGTAGGCGCCGATACCCGACGGCAGCTTGCCGGTCAGCAGCGAGAAGCGCGACGGCGCGCACAGCGGGCTCGCGCAGTAGGCGGCGTCGAACACCACGCCTTGCGCGGCCAGCCGGTCGAGCGTCGGCGTGCGCGCGACGCGGTTGCCGTAAGCCGGCAATGCGAACGGCGTGAGCTGGTCGGCCATCAGGATCAGGATGTTGGGAGTCGGGTTCGTCATCAGCGGTCACGGTGAAATCGGTGTTCGAACGGAACGGCGCGACGCTCGGACAGCGACGCAGCCGGCATGACGGACGCAGCTTGAAGAAAGTGCCGCGCGCACCGGCCGCGACTGGCTAGAATCGCGGAGGGCCTGGCGCGGCGCCGTGCCGTCCGAAGCACTATCTCCCGCCCGAATTCGGGCGGGAAGGCATCCTCCCCTTATGGGGCCATTAGAGAGACTTATGTCGAAACCCGAAGCGTTACCGTCGATGCAGGCGCTGCGCGCGTTCGAATCGGCCGCCCGTCTCGCGAGCTTCACGGCCGCCGCACGCGAGCTGGGCTCGACGCAGCCGGCCGTGAGCCAGCAGGTGTTCCAGCTGGAGGCGGAGCTCGGCGTGCCGCTGTTCGAGCGCAGCCCGCGCGGCGTCACACTGACGACCGACGGCCAGTGCCTGTACGAAGCGGTGCGGCAGAGCCTCGATACGCTGCGCGGCGCCACGGCGACGCTGCGCGCGCGCCGCGAGCACGGTGCGCTCACGATCGTCACGGATTTCGGGTTCGCCACCTACTGGCTGATGCCGCGCCTGGCCGGCCTGAAGCACGTGATGCCGGACGTCGACGTGCGGGTCGTCACGTCGCAGGATTACGACGCGCAGCGCGACCATGCCGACATCGCGATCCTGTTCGGCGACGGCCACTGGCCGTCGTGCACGGCCGCGCGCCTCTTTCCGGAATCGGTCACGCCCGTCTGCTCGCCGGCGTTTCGCGCCGCGCACCCGCACGTCGCGCGGCCCGACCACCTGCATGCGCTGCCGCTGCTGCACGTGCAGCCGACACGCCCCGAGCGCTGGCTGTCGTGGGCCGGCTGGTTCGACGCGCATGGCCTCGATGCGCCGGCCGCCGCGCGCGGCGTGACATTCAACAGCTATGCGCTCGTGATCCATGCTGCACTGCTCGGCGAGGGCGTCGCGCTCGGCTGGTCGCCGCTCGTCGACGAGCTCGTCGCGTCCGGGCAACTGGTGAAGCTCGTCGACGCGCCGGTCGTCACGTCGCGCGGCTACTTCCTCGTGCGGCCGCCGCAGCGGCCCGAGCCGGACGCGACCCATGTGTTCCGGCGCTGGCTGCTCGACGCCTGCGCGCCGGCATGACCGGCCGCCCGGCGGCCTGAAAACCGCCGCATGACCGGCTGCGCGCCGTCCGTCCGTGCTGGCGTACCGATACCAGCCACACGGCGCGTTGGTTCTATCCGCGCAAAAATCGTCCTGATTTACTTGAGTCTCCCGCTACCCGCGTCGCGCGGCACCCCGGTGCGCCGCCGCGAGGGTTCGCGCCCCATGACACCCGAGGATTCTCATGACTGCCGACTCACGCCCCGATCAATTCGTCCTGACGCTGTCGTGCCCGAGCGCGGCCGGCCAGGTCGCCGCCGTCGTCGGCTTTCTCGAGCGCCATCGCTGCTATGTCGATGCGCTGAACGTGTTCGACGACGATCTCAGCAACCACTTCTTCGTGCGCTGCGTGTTTCATCCGACGGATGAGACGCTGCAGATCGACGCACTGCGCCAGGAGTTCGGCCCGATCGCAGCCAAGCTCGGCGGCAACGCCGAAGGCGATGCGCAGTGGGCGATCCACGACGTGAGCGCGCGCCCCAAGGTGCTGATCATGGTGTCGAAGCTCGAGCACTGCCTCGCGGACCTGCTGTTCCGCTGGCGGATGGGCGAGCTGAAGATGGACATCGTCGGCATCGTGTCGAACCATCCGGACTTCGAATCGCTCGCCACGCAGCACGGGCTGCCGTTCCGGCACTTCCCGATCACGGCCGACACCAAGGCGCAGCAGGAAGCACAGTGGCTCGACTTCTTCGAGTCGAGCGGCGCCGAACTCGTGATCCTCGCGCGCTACATGCAGGTGCTGTCGCAGGAAACGAGCGCGAAACTCGCGAACCGCGCGATCAACATCCATCACTCGTTCCTGCCCGGCTTCAAGGGCGCGAAGCCGTATCACCAGGCGCATGCGCGCGGCGTGAAGCTGATCGGCGCAACCGCCCACTTCGTGACCGACGATCTCGACGAAGGCCCGATCATCGAGCAGGTGGTCGAGCGTGTCGATCACGCGTTGCGGCCGGAGCAACTGCTCGCGGTGGGGCGTGACGTCGAATCCATCACGCTCGCGCGGGCGGTGAAGGCGTTCATCGAACGGCGGGTGTTCCTGAACGGCGACCGGACGGTGGTGTTTCCGTAACGCGTGACGAGCGGGCGGGACCGACCGCTCGTCACGCGCAAGCCGCCGGCACGCGCGCAGGCGCCGTGCCGATTCGCCGCGCCCGGGACGCGCGCCGTCCGAAACCGGTCATTCCCGAAATCAAGCGGCTTCGATCGCGCGAAGCGGGCGATGCAGGCGGCGACGCCGCCTCCCCATGAACGACGAAAGCCCGACCGCTTGCATGCCGGTCGGGCTTCGTCGGTGCCGCATGATCGATCGCAACGCCCGCGTGCGGCTTGCGGGCGTCGCGCACCGTCACGCAGCCTCGCGCGTCACTTCACCCACGCAAGGTAATGCGACAGCCAGATCGTGAGCGCCGCCCCGATCAGCGCCGCATACGGCATCAGATTCAGCCACATCGCGCGCTTCGGCACTTCGAGCTCCATGTCGCGCTGCATCTGCGCGGGGAAACGGCCGCGATCCTGCCAGTAGTGGCGGAACAGGAACACCGGCACGATCAGCAGCATCGCGATCAGCCCGTTGCGCAGCGTGCCTTCGCCCTGCAGGTTCGCACCCGCGCCGACGTAGACGAGGTTCGCATAGCCGCAGATCGAGCCCGCGACGAGCAGCCACGTCGGGCAGCGGAACGGCCGATCCCAGTTGCCGCGGTCCATCCGGTGGATCCAGCCCGACTGAAGGTTCAGGAATACGAACAACATGTAGCAGACGTTCGAGATCGACAGCACCGTCATGTAGTCCGACATCATCAGCAACACGAGGTTGAAGCCGAGATCGGTCCACATCGCGCGCGTGGGCGAGCCATGCTCGTTCACGTGCGACAGGTACTTCGGCAGCCAGCCGTCGACCGATGCCTGGTACAGCGTGCGCGACG
The DNA here is from genome assembly GCF_003857765.1 of Burkholderia sp. Bp9016. NCBI lineage: Bacteria > Pseudomonadati > Pseudomonadota > Betaproteobacteria > Burkholderiales > Burkholderiaceae > Burkholderia > Burkholderia sp. Bp9016. The sequence goes on along the minus strand of NZ_QTPY01000006.1, from coordinate 140,206 downwards.
ATCCCATCATCGACGTCATCACGATCAGCAGGATCGACAGCATCAGCATCACGACGACCGCATTCGCGACCCACGCGCCGCCACCGACAATCTTCGCCATCGCGGCCGCGACACCCGTGCCGTCGCCAATCGCCGGATCGAGCATCGCCTGCGTGCCGAGCGCGCCCTGGAACGCCATCGGCACGAGCGTCATCACGACGAGACACAGCGCGCCCGACCAGAAGATCGCCTTCGCGGTGTCGCGACTAGGATCGCGGAATTCGCGCGTGTAGCACACGGCCGTCTCGAAACCGTACGACGCCCATCCCGCCATGAACATCGCGCCGAGCGCCATCGTGACGCCCTGCCCGTTCCACGAGCCGAACGTCGCGGCCGTGAGGTTGCCGTGCGCGTCGTGACCGAGCGGCAGCAGCGGGAGCAGGTTCGACATCGGCACGTCGCCGGTGACGAACGGCACGATGCCGACGATCAGCAGCGGCGTGAGCGATGCAATGCCGAGAATGCGTTGCGTACGTGCAGCCTTCGACGCACCGCTGTGCTGAAGCTTGAACGTGATGAGAAGCAGGATCGTCGCGATGATGAACGTCGCGTTGATTCTCAGGGACAGGCCCGGCTTGATGAAACCGAGATCCGCGATCCTGAGCTGCCAGTGCAGCACCGCCGCATCGGCGGGAAAGAGACTCGTGAGCGCATAGCTCGCCGCGAGGCCGCAGCCGAGCGCGAGCATCGGCGACCACGCGAGCCAGTTGCACCACACGGAAACCGGGGCAATCAGCTTGCTGTAACGGACCCAGCCGATCGCGCCGTACACCGACGCGCCGCCCGATTTATGGGGAAATAGCCCCGATATTTCCGCATAAGTCGCGCTTTGAATCAGCCCCATCGTGATCGCGGCGATCCAGATCGCCCACGCGGGCTGGCCGATCGTCGTACAGACTCCGCCGATCGTGAACAGCACGCCAGCCGGCACGCCGCTCGTTACCCAAAATGCATCCTTCCAAGTCAGGCCACGATGCAGCGTGTGGCCCGTCGAATCATGTGAGATGGTTGTTCCAACATCACTGGTGCGGTTCGCACGCAGTCCTGCCTGACTCATCCAATTCCTCCTGTGATGACTCCGCACAAGGGCCGTAGTGTAACAACTTATGCGCTTTTTTGCAGAATCGGTAAAAGAAAACCGGGATATGGCTGCATCGAATCACGATTGTTTCGGATTCCTGCATGCCATTCCCGGCATGTTGTTATGGTGTTGTGCGTGGCGAATCGCCGCGGGCTTACTGCACGCCGTCAGTCCACGAATTCACGCGGTCCGCATGCGCTGCAATCCAGGCATCGGCGGCTGCTTCCGGCTTCGAACCGCTCTGGATCGCGAGCATCACGCTGTCGATTTCGCCCGGCTTCCACTGGAATTTCTTCAGGAACGCGACAACCGGCTTGGCCTTCGTTTCGAGCTGCGGATTCACGACGCTGTCGACGTGTTCCGCGCCGCCGAACACCTTCTTCGGATCCTCGAGGAAGCGCAGTTTCCACTTCGCGAACATCCAGTGCGGCGCCCAGCCGGTCACGATCACCGGCTTGTTCGCATTGATGGAGCGCGACAGTTCGGCCGTCATCGCACTGCCCGAACTCGGCATCAGCGTGTAGTTCAATCCGTAGCTCTTGATCGCATCGTCCGTCTTGCGCATCACGCCCGCGCCCGCATCGATGCCGACGATGCGGCCGCCGAAGCTGCTTTTCTCGGCGTTCAGGTCGTCGATGCTCTTCGCCTTCACGTAGGCCGGCACGATCAGGCCGATCTTCGCATCGGGGAAATTCGCGCCCAGATCGACGACCTTCGCCTTGTACTCGTCCCAGTACGAGCCGTGCGTGACGGGCAACCATGCGGACAGCGTCGCATCGAGGTCGCCGCGTGCCACACCCTGCCACATGATCCCGGCAGCGACCGGCACGAGCTGGACCTGGTAGCCGAGCTTCTTCTCGATCACGCGCGCGGCGACGTTGGACGTCGCGACGCTGTCGTCCCAGCCTTCGACGTAGCCGATCTTCAACGTCGGTTTCGTGTCGGCGAGCGCCGACGCGCTCAACGCCACCATCGCCGACAGCGCAGCGGTCCACAGAATTTTTCCAAACAGTTTCATGGTCGATCTCCTTGATATGCGCACACCGCGCGTTGTCTCTCTAGGTTCTTCAACCACAATTCGGCGGTCCGGTTGTTTTGCGACGGATGCTTGTCCGGAGGCGACGCCTCCGGGCCGACCGATGGCGCGTCTGCTTTATTTGTCGATCACGAGATCCGACAACGGCTTGCTGCAGCACAGCAGCACCATTCCCTGGTCGATCTCGCGCTGGCGGATGCCGCCGTTGTGCTTCATCTCGACTTGCCCCGACACGAGCTTCACCTTGCAGGTGCCGCACATGCCCTGCGTGCACGAAGCGGGAAGCCGCACGCCGGACTGGCGCGCCGCGTCGAGCACATGCTGCCCGGAGCCGCATGCGATCTCGCGGTTGCTCTTCGCGAAGCTGACCGTGTACTGCCTCGTCGCGGCGTCGACGCCGTCGGCCGCCGGCACGAGTTCGGCGAGCACTTCGTCGCTCGCGGTCTGCGCGAGCGTCTCGAACGAGAAGCTTTCCTCGTGATACTGCTTGCGATCGAAACCGGCCTCGTCGAGCAGGTCGCGCACGGCCTTCATGTACGGCGCGGGGCCGCACGTGAAGATCTCGCGCTCCATGAAGTCCGGTGCGATCAGCTTGAGCAGCGGCAGCGTCAGGAAGCCCGTGACGCCCGGCCAGTTGGTGCGCGCACCGACGCGCTCGACGACGAACGACGTGCGGAAGTTCGTATGGTTCGAGGCGATCAGGTCGAGTTCGCGCGCGAAGATGATGTCGTCCGGCGTGCGTGCGCTATGCACGAACAGGATGTCGCGATCCTCCGCGAGATCATGGTGCGCACGGCTCATCGACATCAGCGGCGTGACGCCCGAGCCTGCCGACAGGAACAGGTACTTGCGCGCCGGATGCCGTGCGCACGTGAATTCGCCGGCCGGGCCGAGCACGCGAACCGACGCGCCCGGCTGCAGGTTGTCGTGCAGCCAGTTCGACACCTTGCCGCCCGGCACGCGCTTGACCGTGATCGAGATCGTGTGCGGCCGCGCCGGCGACGACGAGATCGTGTAGCACCGGTTGATCGTCTCGCCTTCGATGTCGAGTTCGAGCGTGATGAACTGCCCGGGCTCGAACGAGAACGCACGGCCTTGCGGCGAACGGAAGAAGAAGCTCTTCACGTCGTGGGTTTCCTGCCGCACGTGGCAGCACACCAGCGTTTCCTCGACGTCGCTCGTCCAGCGCTCGGGCAGCGCGCTCCAGAACGCCGGGTGCGTTACCCGGCTGTCCGCCGGCTCGAAATTGGCCGCATCTCGCATCATGTCTTGCTCCGCTTGTTCGCTACCAAGTACTACGCGCCGGTTTTTTCGGCGAGCCGGCCGATGTACCAGGCCGAGAATTTTTCGACGAGACCTTCCGTGAACGGCGAGTACGGGCCCGGCTCGTACGCGCTGCTGGTCGCGCCGCGCTGCGAGAATTCGACGAGCGCGCGATCCTGGTCGTTGGTCGCATTCCACACGGCCGTGAGGTTCTTCACGTCGTAGTCGATGCCTTCCTTTGCATCCTTGTTCACGAGCCACTTGGTGCGCACGAGCGTCTTGCCGGCCGACAGCGGAATCACCGAGAAGGTCACGATGTGATCGCTCATGAAGTGGTGCCACGAGTTCGGCTGCGTCCAGAACGACAGGCCGCCGAGGTCGGCCTGGTCGAACTGGCCGAGCAGCTTCTTCGACGCGACCTTCGCATCGAGCGTCTGCGATTCGCCGTGGCGGTCGAGCGGCAGGCGCTGCGTGCGGAAACCCGTCACGTCGAGCAGCTTTTCGATTTCGGCGGACGGCAGCCCCATCTCGGCCCACTCCTTGCCGCGGCGCACGCAGGTTTCCGCGAAGGCGTCCATGCCTTCGGCGTTCGCGTCGGAGCGCTGGTAGCCGAAGCCGTATTCGTACAGCGAGATCGTCAGCTCCGGATGGTTCGCGACGCAGTGATAGCACTCGCGGTTGTTCTCCATCGTGAGCTTCCAGTTGCCTTCCTCGATGATGTCGATCTGCGCGGCGATCTTCGTATTCGGCAGATCGTGCGGCAGCAGGTACGGCTCCATCTCGGCGCGCAACTGCGCGAAGTCGGCGGGCGGCTCGTCGGCAAGGCACACGAAGATCAGGCCCGCCAGATTCTGCACATGCACGGACTTCAGGCTGTGCTTGCAGCGGTCGAACTTCTCGCCCATGTGCTCGGCGAACATCAACTGGCCTGTCAGGTTGTAGGTCCAGCTGTGGTACGGGCACACGATGTTGCCGACCGAGCCTTTGTCCTCGTTGCACAGACGCGCGCCGCGGTGGCGGCACACGTTGTGGAACGCGCGGATTTCCATGTCGTCGTCGCGCACGATCAGGATCGAGTCGCTGCCCAGTTCCACGGTCACGTAGTCGCCCGGCTCGGGAATATCCGGTTCGACCGCCACCTGGATCCAGTGCTGGCGGAAAATCGCCTCCATGTCGAGGGCGAAAATTTCCTCGCTCGTATAGAACGGCGCCTCGAGGCTGTAACCTTCCTTGCGTCGCTCGATCAGTGCGCGAATGTCTGCCGATACTTTCATCGTTTGCTCCGGATTCCTTGCATCCCAGTGTGGTTGCCGACAGGCATCAAAATTCAGTAGTCGATGAGTTGATGCTCGCGCAAATACGCGAGGATCACTTGTGCTTTTTCGACTGAACTCCCTTCATTTACGACGTTGCCGCCACGGCTTTCGGTCGTCGTCGCGGACAGCATCCGCGCATGCCCGGAGCGCTTCTCGGCAGCCACGAGCTTTACGGGTTTACGCTCGATCGGACCGACCCGCCACGCGGCGGCGTCGGCATCCGCACCGGTCGCCGCGAGCGCTGGACGGATCGCGCCGGCCCGCAGCCGCGCATACGCATAGCGCGGCTGTGCGTTGGCGAGCGGATGAACCGCGATGACGGCCGGCAGCGCCGCGTCGACGCGCCGCCGCAGCCCTTTCGGCAAGAATTGCCGCACGGCCGCGCGGCCGCCTTCGACCGTCACGTCGACGGCCGAGCCGACGAGCGGATAGCCGAGCGTCGCGGCGACGCGATACGGCAGCATCCCGGTGTCGTACGCGCCCTCGGCACGGGTGCCGGTCAGCACGAGGTCGTAGTCTTCGACGCGCGCGGCGAGCGCATGCGCGGCATCGTCGCCGTCGCGGCAGGCCAGCACTTCGACCTGCCGCGCGCCGAGCGCGAGGTATTCAGCAAGCGCTTCATTCGCAGGGTCGCCCGCGTGGATCACGTCGAGCTGCGCGCGATGCTTCTCCGCGAGCTGGCGGCCTGCTTCGAGCGCGGCCGCGTCGTTGCGGCTGTAGCGCGCGGCACCGCTGACGGGGTGTCGGCCCACGGACACGAGCACCGCGATGCGTTGCAACTGGCGGGGGGCGTTCATGCTGCGACTCCTTCCGTTTCACGGCTGCCGACCGCAGCCGGCGATTGTCCGCGCGACGCGCGCGCGGCCTGCACCTGTTCGATCAGCGCGGCGATGGTCGCCTGCGCGTCGCCCACCACCGTCAGGTTCGCGCGCTTCGCGATCGGCGCGCTACCGTCGAGGTTCACGGCGATCACGTGGCGGCAGTCCTTGATCCCCTGCAGATGCTGCACCGCGCCGGAGATGCCGAACGCGATGTACACGCTCGCCTCGACCGTCTTGCCGGTCGCCCCCACCTGCTTGTCGCGCGTGAAGTGACCGTTGTCGACCGCGACGCGGCTCGCGCCGATCGCCGCGCCGAATGCGCCGGCGAGGCGCTCGAACGCGCCGATGTCGGACACGCCGTTGCCGGCGGACACGATGAAGTCGGCTTCCTCGAGCGCGACCTGAGCCGCATCGATTTCCTCGAGGCCGAGATCGCGGTACGTCTGCGCCGCGTCGCCGGCCGGGCGGATGAAGCCGGCCGCCAGGCGCTCGCCCGCGCCGACGAACGGCAGTTTCGCTTCGACCGCGTTCTGCGCGAGCAGGATCACGTCGGGCAGCCCGCGCGTCGCGAACGCCCGTCCGGCCTGCGCATACGCGCCGACATGCTTCGCGTCGATCTCGACCACGTGGGTCGCGACGCTCGCTCCGGCGGCTGCCGCGTAACGCCGGCCGAGGTCGCCGTCGCCGGTCGCGTTGTCGGGCACGAACACGTGCTTCGGCGCGAGTGCCGCCGCGCAGGCCAGCAATGCCTGCAATTCGCTTTCAGGCGCAAACGCGCGACGGTCGAAATCGGCCAGCTCGATCAGCTTGTCGACGCCGAGTTCCGCGGCGTCGTCCTTCAGTTCGCCGAATGCCAGCAGCGCGACTTCCGTCTGCGCGTCGGCGAGCACCGCGGCGGCGGCGATCGCCTGCCGCGTGTGATCGTCGAGCGCGCCGCGTTCGGTGTGCGCCACCACCAGCATCACGTGCTTCGGATCCTGCACCGCGCGGCGCGGCTTCGCAGCCGCCACGCCGTGACCGTGCGCAGACCATTGCGCGTTCGCATCGGCGCTGCCTTCCTCGCCGAGCGTGATGCGCTTCAGGCCCTCGGCCGTGATGATGAACGGCCGGCGCGGATCGATTCGTTTGATCGTGTTCATCGATTCACTCCAGCGAGGCGGCAACGAGTTCGGCCACGTCAAGCACGTCGGGGCGCGGGCCCACGACGCCTTCGAGCATCGCCGTGCAGTTCGGGCAACCGACCGCGACCACGTCCGCACCGATCGCGCGTGCGTCGGCGATACGGATATCGGGAATACGCTGCTTGCCCGGGATGTCGGTCAGCGGTGCACCGCCGCCACCGCCGCAGCAGCGGCCGCGCATGCCATTGCGCTCCATCTCGACGACCTGGATGCCGATCTTCTTCAGCAGCTTGCGCGGCGATTCCGTTTCGCCGTTGTAGCGGCCGAGGTAGCACGGGTCGTGATACGTGGTGCGCTTTTCGCGCAGCGCTTCGACGGCCTTCGGCGCGATCTTGCCGGTATCGGCCAGCTCCGCGAGGTACGTCGTGTGATGCTTGACCGTCACGCGCAGCCCGAGCGCGCGGTATTCGTTGCGCAGGCTGTGCATCACGTGCGGGTCGGCCGTTACGATCTGCTTGTACGACAGCGAGCCGAGCGTCGCGATCAGGCGCTTTGCCATCTGCTGGAACGTCGCTTCGTCGCCGAGGCGGCGGGCGACGTCACCGGTATCGGTCTCGGTCCCGCCGAGCACCGCGTAGTCGACGCCGGCCTTGTTCAGCACCTTGACGAACGCGCGCAGCGTGCGCTGGTAGCGCATGTCGAACGCGCCTTCGCCTGCGACGAACAGCACGTCGACCGGCTTGCCGGCTTGCGCGACGGGCGCGTTCAGGTCGACCGACCAGTCGTAGCGTGCGGCCGTGTCGTAGCCGCCCATCGTGCCGGTCTCGCGCAGGTTCGCCAGCACTTCCTGGCCCTTGCCCGGCACCGTACCGTGCACCAGCGTGCGGTTGCGGCGCATGTCGACGATCGCGTCGACGTGCTCGATCAGCATCGGGCATTCCTGCACGCAGGCACGGCAGGTCGTGCACGACCACAGCGTCTGCTCCTCGATCAGGCCGGACACGATCGGGCCGTTCGGCTCGCCGCGATGCTGGCCGACCGCGAGGCCCGGCGTCGGGCTGCCGGCGTACGCGGCATCGGTGCCGCCCGCCATCCCGACAACGAGATCCTGGATCAGTTTCTTCGGGTTCAGCGGCTGGCCCGACGCGAACGCGGGGCATGCGGCTTCGCACTTGCCGCACTGCACGCACGCGTCGAAGCTCAACAGCTGGTTCCAGCGAAATTCGACGGGCTTCGCGACACCGTACTCCTCGTGCGCAATGTCCGGCAGCTTCAGCGCGGTCGGCGGCGTGGCCGTGCCGCTACCCGTGAACGAATCACGGGTAGCCGCAAAACGCTCCTGGCGCGGGTGGAACGCGAGGTGCAGCAGGCCGGCGATCGCATGCTTCATCGGGCCGCCCTTTGCGGCGCCGACGGTCATCGTGAATGCACCGGCACCGATCAGCAGCGCGCAGAGCACCGCAAAGGCGCCGGACATCGCGCCGGTCGGCACCACCATGAACAGCACGAGGCCCAGCGCGAACGAACCGAGCATCCACGGCAGCGTATTCCACGGGCCGCGCGACAGGCGTGCGGGCACGTCCTTCGCCGCACGACGGCGCCATACGAACACCGCGCCGACGAGCATCGCGAGCGCCGCGAGGAAGATCAGCTTGTCGAGCCACGGCGAGTAGATCGCGAGGCCGTAGTTGACGAACACCAGTGCGAGCGCGGCGATCGCTCCGCCCGCGGTCGCGACGTGGGTCTTCGCGATGTACGGATCGCGGGCAACCACGTGGTGCAGGTCGACGAAGTAGCGTTTCGGAATCGCGAACAGGTTCGCGACGCCGAACGAGCCGGGTGCGGTGGCGCGCCCGAGACGCCAGTAGGACGAGCGCTTCGCGACCGCGAACGCGAGCCCCGCCACCGACAGCCACAGCAGTGCGGTAATGAGGAAAGCCGGATTCATCTTTAGAAATCCTTGACGAGACGCAGCGAGTCATAGATCGCACCGTGGACGTTGTGCATCGAGATGCAGTCGCCGACACGGAACAGCAGGAAGCGGCCGTTGCCCAGCTCTTCCGACAGGCACGGCTGCGGCTCGGCCGCGAACAGCGTGTGCGGATCGATCTGGCCGCGGTTCACCGATTCAGGCTTGAGCTTCCAGTACAGGTCGTCGTTCGGCGACGAACCGTTTTCGATCACCACCTGGTCGACCGCACGCTCTTCCAGTTCTTCGGTGTATTCGTTGCGCAGCACGGCGATCTTCTTGCCGTCCTCTTCGTACACGCGATCGAGCATGTAATTCGGCGTCGGGATCACGCCGAGCGCATACAGGCGGCGGTAGAAGATCGGGAACGTCGTGCCGCCGCAATCGTCGGCTACCTTCACGTCGGGCGTCACGACCTCGACCTTCGAGCCGCGGCTCGCCATGAAGTCGGCGACGCCCGCGCCCGCATGCGTGCTCACGCCGTCGAACAGCAGCACGTTCTGCTTCGGCTCGACCTTGCCGGTCAGGATGTCCCACGAGCTGACGGCGAGCCCTTCGGCCACGCCCCAGGCAGGCACCTGCCACGTGAAGCTCGAACCGCCGGTGGCGAGCACGACGATGTCCGGCTTCTCGGCCATGATCATCTTCTCGTCGGCGGCGACGCCGAGGCGGCGATCGACGCCCAGGCGCCTGGTTTCCATGTCGAACCAGCGGATGATCCCCGACATCTGTTCGCGCTGCGGCGCCTTCGCGGCGATCATCACCTGGCCGCCCACTTCGGTGTTCTTTTCGAACAGCACCACGTCGTGGCCGCGCAGCTTCGCGACACGTGCCGCCTCGAGCCCCGCGGGGCCCGCGCCGACCACCACCACCTTGCGCTTCGGACCGCGCGACTTCTCGATGATGTGCGGCATCGTCGCTTCGCGCGAGGTGGCCGCGTTCTGGATGCACAGCACGTCGAGGCCGTTGTACTGGCGGTCGATGCAGTAGTTCGCGCCGACGCACTGCTTGATTTCGTCTTCGCGGCCGTCACGGATCTTGATCACCATGTGCGGATCGGCGATCTGCGCGCGGGTCATGCCGACCAGGTCGATCATGCCGTTCGCGAGCAGGCGCTCGGCCTGACCCGCATCGCGGATGCTCTGCGCGTGCATCACCGGAATCTTCACCACCGACTTGATGCCGGCCGCGAGGTGCACGAACGGCTCCGGCGGCAGCGCCATCGGCGGCATGCAATTGGCGATCGTGTTGTGGGTGTCGCCGCCCGAACCGACCACGCTCAGGTAGTCGATCAGGCCCGTTTCCGACATCGCCTGCGCGATTTCCTTCAGCGCTTCGTGGTCGAGGCCGTCTTCGTGGAATTCGTCGCCGCACATCCGCAGGCCGACGCAGAAATCCTTGCCGACTGCCTCGCGCACGGCCGTCAGCACCTCGATGCCGAAGCGCAGACGGTTCTCGAGGCTGCCGCCCCATTCGTCGGTTCGATGGTTCGAACGCTTGCTCCAGAACTGGTCGATCAGGTGCTGATGCGCGGCCGAGATTTCGATGCCGTCCATGCCGGCCGCCTTCACGCGCTTCGCGGCTGCCGCGAAGTCGCCGATGATGCGGCGGATTTCCTCGATCTCGATGATCTTCGCGTTACCGCGATGCACCGGCTCGCGCACGCCCGACGGCGACATCAGGTGCGGCCAGTGCTCGCCGTGGAACGACGAGCGGCGGCCCATGTGCGTGGCCTGGATCATGATCTTCGCGCCATGCTTGTGCATCGCATCGGCCAGGCGCGTCAGCGGATCGATGATCTTGTCGTTCGACAGGTTCACCGATTTCCACCAGCCCTGCGGGCTGTCGATCGACACGGGGCTCGAGCCGCCGCAGATCGCCAGGCCGACGCCACCCTTCGCCTTCTCTTCGTAGTAGCGGATATAGCGGTCGCCCGGCAGGCCGCCCGGCTCGGCATACACCTCCGCGTGCGCGGTGCTGACGATCCGGTTGCGCAGCGTCAACTGGTTCAGCTGCATGGGTTTGAACAGGTGGGGATAACGCATCGCAGGCGACCTCTGGCGTTCGTGTGTTTCGTGTTGCGGGTGTTGTTCTGTGTCGGTCGGTCAGGACGTCAGTGCGCGATCGGCGACACTTCGAAGACGCAGTGGTCGTGGTGCTCGGCCGCACACTGCACTTCCTTCGACTGCGAGCGCGGCGCGCCCTTGCCTTCCGGCGTCGTGTCGTTGACCCAGTCCATCGCGCCGGCGAACCAGCCCGCGAACATGTAGCAGAGCTTGCCTTCCTTGCCCGGCTGCTGGAGTACGAACGACGAGTGGCGCAACTCGATCCGGGCATGCGCGCTGGCCGGATCGGCTTCGATGATCGAGAACAGGCCCCAGCCGCGTTGCGACAGGCGCTTCAGATAGTGCTCGAACACGGCCATGCCGGTCAGGCCGTGCAGCTTCGCTTCCTTGTCGCACCAGTGGTACGCGGACTTGTAGCCGGCCTTGTAGAGAATCTCCGCATACGCTTCGACGCCGAGCGCTTCCTCGACGGCGACATGGTTGTTCGTGAAGAAGTGACGCGGCACGTACAGCATCGGCAGCGCGTCGGTGGTCCAGACGCCGGTATCGGGATCGACGTTGATCGGCAGTTGCGGTTGCATCGTTGTGGCTCCGTGAGGAAAGTGGCCGCGCGGCTCGGGCGCGGGCGCGACATCGTCCGCGTGCCCGCGCGGCAAGCGCTGGCACGTCCCGATTTTTCTAGTGTTGAGCTGGTGGCGGTTCGGCTCGGCGGGCGCTTATGCGCCCCACACGTCCTTGAACACGCGCACCCAGTTCTCGCCCATGATCTTGCGGATGCGCGACTCCTTCCAGCCGTGTCGTTCCATCGCGGCCGTCAGGTTCGGGAATTCGCCGATCGTGCGGATGCCGTCCGGGTTGATCACCTTGCCGAAGTTCGTCAGCTGGCGATAGCGGCCCTTGTCATGCGTCAGCATGTCGAAGAATTCCTTCGCGAAATCCTGCGTGAAGTCCGTGCCGATGCCGACCGCGTCTTCGCCGATCAGGTTCACGACGTAGTCGATCGCCTCGATGTAGTCGTCGATGTTCGCTTCGATCCCGCGCTTCAGGAACGGCGCGAACATCGTCACGCCGACGAAACCGCCTGCGTCGGCGATTTCCTTCAGCTGGGCGTCGCTCTTGTTGCGCGGATGTTCCTTCAGGCCCGACGGCAGGCAGTGCGAGTAGCACACCGGCTTCTTCGAGAACGCGATCGCTTCCGACGACGTGTTGCCGCCCACGTGCGACAGGTCGACCATGATGCCGACGCGGTTCATCTCGGTGATCACTTCGCGACCGAAATCCGACAGGCCGCCGTCGCGCTCGTAGCAGCCCGTGCCGACCAGGTTCTGCGTGTTGTAGCAAAGCTGCACGACGCGCACGCCCATGTCGGCGAACGCCTCGATGTAGCCAAGGTTGTCCTCGAACGCATGTGCGTTCTGGAAGCCGAGGATGATGCCCGTCTTGCCTTCCTTCTTCGCGCGGAAGATGTCGTCCGTCGTGCGCACCAGCGTCAGCAGTTCGCCGTTGTCGCGGATCTTCTTCTTCATCACGCCGATGTTGTCGACGGTCTTGGTGAAGTTCTCCCACACCGACACCGTGCAGTTCGCGGCCGTGATGCCGCCGCGGCGCATGTCTTCGAACACCGGCTTCTCGAACTTCGAAATGTTCAGTCCGTCGATGATGATGCTGTCCTGATGCAGCGTGCTCATATCTGCCTCTCGCTCCAGTCTCTGTATTTGTGGGGGTCGTCGATCAGTAAATCGGGAAGCGCTCGCAAAGCGCGAAAATCTCGCGGCGCACGCGCTGTTCGGTCGCATGGTCGCCTTCCGGGTTCGCGCGCAGCGCGTCGAACACTTCGAGAATCAGGCGGCCGATCTCGCGGAACTCCGCGACGCCGAAGCCGCGCGTCGTGCCGGCCGGCGTGCCGAGGCGGATGCCCGACGTGACGGTCGGCTTCTCGGTGTCGAACGGAATGCCGTTCTTGTTGCAGGTGATGCCCGCACGCTCCAGCGCCTGCTCGACCGGCGCGCCCTTCAGGCCCTTCGGGCGCAGGTCGACCAGCAGCAGGTGGTTGTCGGTGCCGCCGGTGACGAGATCCACGCCGCCCGCCTTCAGCACTTCGCCGAGCGCCTGCGCGTTCGCGAGCACGCTGTCGATGTAGGTCCTGAAGTCCGCATGCAGCACTTCGCCGAACGCGACAGCCTTGCCGGCGATCACGTGCATCAGCGGGCCGCCCTGCAGGCCGGGGAACACGGCCGAGTTGATCTTCTTCGCGATCTCTTCGTCGTTGGTCAGCACGAAGCCGCCGCGCGGGCCGCGCAGCGTCTTGTGCGTGGTGGACGTGACGACGTGCGCATGCTCGACCGGGTTCGCATGGCGGCCGGCGGCGATCACGCCCGCGATGTGCGCCATGTCGACCATCAGCTTCGCGCCGACGCTGTCGGCGATCGCGCGAAAGCGAGCGAAGTCCAGTGCGCGCGGGTATGCCGAGAAACCGGCGATGATCAGATTCGGCTTGTGCTGGTGCGCCAGTTCTTCAACCTGGTCGTAGTCGATTCGCATCGTGTCGCGGTTCACGCCGTACTGAACCGCGTTGAACCACTTGCCCGACAGCGCCGGCTTCGCGCCGTGCGTCAGGTGGCCGCCGGCGTCCAGCGACATGCCGAGCACCGTGTCGCCCGGCTTGGCCAGCGCGAGCATCACCGAGCCGTTCGCCTGCGCGCCCGAGTGGGGCTGCACGTTCGCGTAGCCGGCGTTGAAGATCTGCTTCACGCGCTCGATCGCCAGCGCCTCGACTTCGTCCGCGAATTCGCAGCCGCCGTAGTAACGCTTGCCAGGATAGCCTTCCGCATACTTGTTGGTCAGCACCGAACCCTGTGCTTCCAGCACCGCGCGCGACACGATGTTTTCCGACGCGATCAGCTCGACTTGCGACTGCTGGCGCTCGAGCTCCTTGAGGATGGCACTGCGCACCGGCGCGTCACGCTCGGCAAGAGGCTGCGAGAAGAAAGGCTGGGTGTTCGACATAGTGCGTCCGTGACAAGAATGAAGGGCGGAAAACCGAAGCTCGAGGCCCGCCGTACCTGGGTTTCCAGCGCGTCCAGAGCAAGGCTGCCGACGGCTCTATTCTTGTCGTTCGGATTTTCGGCGGATTGATGAATTTAGACGCGTTCTTTGCCTTTTCCGCCATGCACGTCCGTTTTGTACAAGTGACCGCTCGTGCTTTTCCGGATGACCCAACGAACCGGCCCTCGCGGTTCACCTATGGACAGGCACTTCGTCGGTGCCTGCCCCGCTCGTCCCAGGTGCAGCGCAGCCCGTTTACGGTGCAATGCAGCATCGGCCTTACGCCCATACAACGTATGGAGCTAGGGTTTAGCCGTATGGCACGCTTGTTGCGCTCGCTCACACAATACGGCAGCCCGATCCGTGCCTCGGGCCAAAAGCTATTAGAGATTCAAGGAACGCTCCCCATGTCGCCCGACCGCACAGCGTCGCTGTCCCACTTCGCGTTCATGCCCTTACCGAACTTCACGATGATCGCGTTCACCAATGCGATCGAGGTGCTTCGGATGGCGAACTACCTGAGCGGGCAGCCGCTCTACCGCTGGTCGGTGATCAGCCCCGAAGGCGGCCCGGTCACGGCGAGCAACGGGCTCACGGTCGACACGGGGCCGGCCGAATGCGTGGGGCAGCCGGATATCGTTTTCGTGTGCGGCGGTGTGGACGTGCAGCGCGCGACGACGCCCGCCCACCTCTCGACCCTGCGCCGTTTTGCTCGCATGGGCCTGCCGCTCGGCAGCCTGTGCACGGGCACCTACGCACTGGCGAAGTCGGGGTTGCTCGCGGGCTACGCGTGCGCGATCCACTGGGAAAACATGTCGGCGCTGAAGGAAGAGTTTCCGGACACGCGCTTCCTGAAGGAACTGTTCGTGGTCGATCGCGACCGCATCACGTGCACGGGCGGCGTCGCGCCGCTCGACATGATGCTGAACCTGATCGCCGCGCGCGTGGGCACCGCGCGCGTCACGCAGATCGCCGAGCAGTTCATCGTCGAGCACGTGCGCGACACGAGCGCGCAACAACGGATGCCGCTCGTCGCACGTCTGGGCTCGGCGAACAAGTCGCTGTTCGAAGTGATCTCGCTGATGGAGAACAACATCGAGGAGCCGCTGTCGCGCGAGGAACTCGCGCGGCTGGCGAACATGTCGCAGCGTCAGCTGCAGCGGCTGTTCCGCGAGCATCTCGGGATGACGCCCACGCACTATTACCTGACGCTGCGGCTGCGCCGCGCGCGCGAACTGCTGCTGCAGACCGACATGTCGATCATGCACATCACGATGGCGTGCGGGTTCCAGTCGGCGTGCCACTTCAGCAAGAGCTATCGCGATGCTTTCGGCGTTGCGCCGACGCGCGAACGTCGCAAGCAGGTCGCCCCGCTCGCGCAGGGTTCGGCAGGCCCGGGGATGGCATTTCCGGCGCATGTGATTCATGCGTGACGTGCGTGCGGCGTGATGCGGTAGAAAAATAAAGCGGCCTTAAAGAAACGGGTGCCGAGAAGTTGTAAGGGCATGGTCGCATACGCCATGCAGAAACGCTGACTTTCGATTCGTGCTTTCGAGCCGCTTCATCTGACGACACGACCGCTGTGGCGGCCAACTCCCCCATGCCCGGTGCGTTTCCGTTACGTTCGCCGGGCAATTAACTGGAGCAGCGGGACCGTCGCACGATGCCCAGGACGCACTGACGTTAAACGGTGCATTTACCAGCCCGCACAAAGCGGGCCGCCTCTCCCGCCTCTCCCGCACCCCCGCACCCCCGCACCGATTCATTTTTCTAAACCGGCCCTCACAAAACCGGGTTTGCACCGCGACGCACGTGTGACGTTCAATGGGTTGCCCGACCCATTGAACGGAGTTCGTCGATGAATGCACTACAGCTCGTGACCCTGGCTGCCATCTGGGGCGCGTCGTTTCTGTTCATGCGCATGGGCGCGCCGTCGTTCGGCGCCGTCCCGCTGATCGCGCTGCGCGTGGCGATCGCCACCGTGCTGCTGCTGCCGGTGTTGCGCAGCGCCGATGCACGACGCGAATTCCGCGCGCACGCGGCGCCGCTGTTCGTCGTCGGCATCGCCAACTCGGCGCTGCCGTTCTGCCTGCTGACCTATGCGGCGTTGTTCGTGTCCGCCGGCACCGATTCGATCCTGAACGCCACGACCCCGTTGTGGACAGCGCTCGTCGCGTATGTATGGCTGCGCGTGCCGCTGACGAAGCCGCAGGCGATCGGCCTCGCGGTCGGCTTCGCCGGCGTCGTCGTGCTGGCCGGCTCCGCGATCGGCGCCGGCGCGCCCGGCGCCCCGCGCGCGATCGCGGCCGCGATGCTCGCGACGCTGTCGTACGGATTCGCCGCGCATTACTCGAAGCGCAAGCTGGCGAACGTCAGGCCGTTCGTGTCGGCGTTCGGCAGCCAGCTGTTCGCGGCGATCGTGCTCGTGCCGCTGGCCGTGCCGATGTGGCCGCACGCGCCGGTTCCCGCGTCCGCATGGATCGCCGTGGTGCTGCTCGGCGCGATCTGCACGGCCGTCGCCTACCTGCTGTATTTCGGGCTGATCCGCAACGCCGGCGCGCAATACGCGGCGTCGGTCACGTTCCTGATCCCGATCTTCGGCGTCGTGTGGGGCGCGGTCTTCCTGCACGAGACGATTACCGTCCAGACGATCGCCGGGTGCGCGGTCATCCTGCTCGGCACGGCGCTTGCGACCGGCAAGATCAAGGGGTTCTCGTCTGGCGTCGCGCGCAGGTCACACCAATAGGCCACGCGCATCGTCGTCGAGCTCGCCGAGCTCGCGTGCCAGCCAGTCGCGGAACGCAACGATCTTCCACTCGTGCTGACGCGCTTCGCTGCATACGACGTAATAGGAGAACTCGGTCGGCCACGGCCGCGCGAGCACGCGCGCGAGCCGCCCCGCCGCGACTTCGTCGCGCGCGTAGATGTCGCGGACCAGCGCAATGCCCTGCCCGGCGACGGCCGCCTTGATCAGCAACGCGTCCTCGCTGAAGCTCGCGCCGCGCGGTGTGCGCGCATCCTCGATCCCCTGCGTGCGCAACCATAGCGTCCAGTCGGCGCGATCGGCATCCTGCAGCAGCGGATACGACAGGCAATCGGCCGCCGTGCGGATCGGGCGGGCCGGATCGAGCAATCGCGGGCTGCAGACCGGCCACATCTCGGGCGTCCAGATGCGAAACGCCGCGTGCCCGGGATAACGGCCCAATCCGTGGCGAATCGCGACGTCGACGTAGTCGCGCCGCAGGTCGACGAGTTGCGCGCGCGTCTCGACGGTGATTTCGATTTCGGGGTATTCGGCATTGAACGAGCCGAGGCGCTGCACGAGCCACGTGTTCGCGAACGACGCGGTGGTCGTCACGGCGAGCCGCACGATGCGCCGGTTCGCGCCGTGAACGTCCGCCCACGCGGCTTCGATCTCGTTGAACCCGCCGGCAAGCTGGTCGAACAGCGCGCGGCCCGTGCCGGTCAGCTCGAGCTCGCGCCCGGTACGCTCGAACAGGCGCATGGCGAGCCGGTCCTCTAGATTGCGGACATGCTGGCTGACCGCGCCCGGCGAAATGCACAGCAGGTCGGCCGCCTGCTTCATGCTGCCACAGCGCGCCACTTCGACGAAGGTGTGCAGCGCGGCGAGAGGGAGTGACTTGGCCATCCGTGCGGTCGCCGCCGGACGGCGACAGAGGGTCGGGATCGGGCGATGATTATCGCAGCAAACGCCCGGCCGCGACGATCGGGGTCGCCGCTATCGTCCACGGCTGCAGCGATGACGACGCGCGTTGCGCCACAGCAAAAACGGGCGGTGCCGTCTCCGGCACCGCCCGTTTCACGCCTCTTCTGTTCGTACGTCAGGCTGCCAGCAAACCGTGCGGATCGATCACGAATTTGCGCGGCGCGCCGCCGTCGAACTTCTTGTAGCCTTCCGGCGCCTGATCGAGCGAGATCACTTCGACGTTGACGATCTTCGCGATCGGCAGACGGTCGAACAGGATGGCCTGCATCAGGTTGCGGTTGTACTTCAGCACCGGCGTCTGCCCCGTGAAGAACGAGTGCGACTTCGCCCAGCCGAGGCCGAAGCGGATGCTGAGGCTGCCGTGCTGCGCGGCCTTGTCCTTCGCGCCCGGATCGTCCGTCACGTACAGGCCCGGGATGCCGATCGCGCCGGCCGGCCGCGTGATTTCCATCAGCGAGTTCAGCACGGTCGCGGGCGCTTCCTCGGAATGGCCCGACGAACCGTGGCCGTGCGCCTCGAAGCCGACGCAGTCGACCGCGCAGTCGATCTCCGGCACGCCGAGGATCTGCTCGATCTGCTCGCCGAGCGACGCGTCCTTCGACAGGTCGACCGTCTCGAAGCCCATCGCGCGCGCATGCGCGAGGCGTTCCTCGTTCATGTCGCCGACGATCGTCACCGCCGCGCCGAGCAGGCGCGCCGATGCGGCCGCCGCCATCCCGACCGGGCCCGCGCCCGCGATGTAGACCGTCGAGCCCGGCTTCACGCCCGCGCTCACCGCGCCGTGATAACCGGTCGGCAGAATGTCGGACAGGCAGGTCAGGTCGCGAATCTTCGCCATCGCCTGATCGCGGTCCGGGAATTTCAGCAGGTTGAAGTCGGCGTACGGCACGAGCACGTACTCGGCCTGGCCGCCGATCCAGCCGCCCATGTCGACGTAGCCGTAAGCGCCACCGGCACGCGACGGGTTCACGTTCAGGCACACGCCCGTATGCGTGTCCTTGCACATCGCGCAGCGGCCGCATGCGACGTTGAACGGCACCGACACCAGATCGCCGATCCTCAGCGTCTCGACGTCGGGGCCCACCTCGACCACTTCGCCCGTGATCTCGTGACCGAGCACGAGACCGACCGGCGCGGTCGTGCGGCCGCGCACCATGTGCTGGTCGGAACCGCAGATGTTCGTGCTGACGACCTTCAGAATCACGCCGTGTCCGATGGCGCGGCCGGTCGGATCGACCATCTTCGGATAATCGATTTTCTGGACTTCGACCTTGCCCGGCCCAAGATAGACGACACCTCGATTGCTGCTCATCGTATTGTCTCCATGTCTCGTTGGATGGCGCCGCTGCGCGCCGGTGCGGCGCGCACGCAACGTGCTGTTCGAGAGTAGTCCCGGAGGCAGGGGCGCCGATGTCTCAAACGCGACATGCGTTTGATCGGCGCCGACATCGATGGCGGAAAGACGAAAGTCGGGTCGGTAGCCGGACGAAGGCCCGTCGTCCGGCGGATCGTCGCGATCGGCCCGCCCGGCGGGCCGGCGCGCGTTAGCCGCCCTGATTCTCGCGGATGATCGCGGCGACGGCCGCGTCGGCGTCGCTCGCGACGCCGTCGTGCACGCGCGTGCTGACGGCCGGCGTCGGCGGCTCGCTGTCGAGCGCGTGCCCGCCGCGGTTGCGCGTGTCGACCGTCGCGCGCATCGACAGCCCGACGCGCAGCGGATGCGCGGCCAGGTCGCGGGGATCGAGCGCGATCACGACCGGCACGCGCTGCACGACCTTGATCCAGTTGCCGGCCGCGTTCTGCGACGGCAGCATCGAGAACGCGCTGCCGGTGCCCGCCGAGAAGCCCTGTACGCGGCCGCGATAGACGATGCGCGACCCGTACAGGTCGGACACCACGTCGACCGGCTGGCCGACGCGCATGTGCCGAATCTGCCCTTCCTTGAAGTTCGCCTCGACCCACAGCCGGTTCAGCTGCACGATCGACATCAGCGGCACGCCGGGGCCGACCTGCTGGCCGACCTGCACCGAACGCTGGCCGATCGTGCCGTCGACCGGCGCAACGATCGTCGTGCGCTTCAGGTTCCGGTACGCGAGCTTGAACTGCGCGGCCGCCTGCACGACGGCCGGGCTTTCGTCGACGGGCAGCCGGCTACCGAGCGCACGCGCGGCTTCGAGCTGCGCCTGCGCGGCCGCGAGGTTCGCCTGCGCGCCGGCAACCGCCGCGCGGGCGCGCGCCAGCTCCTCCGGCGCGACGATCTCGACCGACGCGCCCGAGCGCGCGGCCAGCGCACGCTGCGCGAGCGACAGGTCGGCCTGACGCGCGTTCACGGCTTCGACGTACATCGTGTTCGAGATCTTCGCGTTCGCGACCTGCCGCACGGCCTGCACGAGCTGCGCCTTGGCCTGCGCGAACGCGACGGCGGCCTCCGTATCGTCGAGCCGCACAAGCGTCTGCCCGGCGCGCACGGCCTGCGTATCGGCGACCAGCACGTCGGTCACGGCGCCGGGTGTCTGCGCGGCGACCTGCACGATGCTGCCGGCGACGTACGCGTCGTCGGTATCTTCGTAGTAGCGGTCGCGCAACAGCCAGAACGCAAGCCAGACGAGCGCGGCCAGCAGCACGACCGCGACGAACAGCGTGAAGCGCTTGCGGCGTGTCGCCCGGCGCGCGTCGAGTCCCGGGTCGTTCCGGGCGGCCGGCGATGCGGCGGTATGAAGGTTGTCGTGGTGCATCAGTCGCTTTGCGTAACGATCAGGCGGTCATGCTGGAACAGGGGTATCGCGGGCATCGCGGACACGCGAGCGTCGATGGAAGCGGCGGGGGCCGCGCTGCGCGCGGCGAAATTCGCGCTCGCGGTATCGGCAACCGCGCTGCGCTGCGCTCGGATGACCGGCGGCGGCTCGAGCCGCGCAACAGGCGGCGCGGTGCCGGTACCGATAGCAGCCGAGCGCGCCGGTTCCGCGCCCGTACCCGCAGGGGTTTGCGCAGCGGCATTCGGCGCCGCACCGCGCGCGGCACGCGCCGCGGGCGCAGGAGCCGATGCGGCCGCCATCGTTGCGCTCGCATCGAACCCGCCGCCGAGCGCGCCGACGAGGCCGACGCGCAACGTCCGCTGCCGACCCTGCAACGCAATCAGTTGCGCACGCTCGTCGATCAGCGTCAGATCGGCGACATCGACGTCCTTCTGCATCAGCACGCCGCGGCGATGCCGCTCGGCCGCGATCTGCACGATCTTCAGCGCGGCCGCGACCGCATCCTGCTGCTGCGCGACGAGCGTCCGCGACGTCTGCAGCGACGTGACGATCTGCGCGACCTGCCCGAGCGCGTCGTCGACGGTCTTGTTGTACAGCCCGATCGCGACGTCGGCCTGCGCGACGTCCGCGCCGAGTTTCGCCTTCAGCCGGCCGCGATCGAACACCGGCAGCGAGATCGCGGGGCCGACGGAACCTGCGAGCGCGTCGCGCGAGAACATCGACGCGGGCGTCAGCGCGAACACTCCACCGAGCGCGACGAGGTTCACGTCCGGATAGAACTGCGCACGCGTCGAATCGGCATTCGCGAACGCGGCTTCCACACGCAGCCGCGCGGCGACGATGTCCGGCCGGCGGCCGAGCAGATCGGCCGGCAGCCGCGCAGGCAGCGCGCCGCCCGGAAACGCGCCGACGCGAGGCCGCTGCAGCGCGAGCCCGCGCTCGGGGCCGCGGCCCGACAGCACGCCGAGCTGCAGTTGCGCAAGCTTGATCTGCTCGTCGTTCATCGCGATCT
Source organism: Burkholderia sp. Bp9016 (assembly GCF_003857765.1). Taxonomy (NCBI): domain Bacteria; kingdom Pseudomonadati; phylum Pseudomonadota; class Betaproteobacteria; order Burkholderiales; family Burkholderiaceae; genus Burkholderia; species Burkholderia sp. Bp9016. Next base: position 118,954 of record NZ_QTPY01000006.1, on the reverse strand, counting down.
GTTCGAGCAGGCGGCTGCGCTTGATCGATGCGTCGCTCGCGTCGTATGCGTTGTCGAGGCCGCGCGCGGTGCGCTCGCGCAGCACGGCCGTCACGCGCTGGCTGATCTTCAGCTTCTGTTGCAGCAGGTCGCGCACCGCGTACGCCTGGTCGAGCTGGCAATACACGGTGACGATCGCGACCGCGAGCGTGAGCCGCACCTGCTCGGCCTCGACGCCCGCCGCGTCGCGCAGCGACATCAGGCTCTTCGTCGCCGCGCGGTTCTTGCCCCATAGGTCGAGCTGGTAGTTCAGCCCGACGAACACCGACGACGGCGACACGACCGGATCGCCGAAGATCTCAACCGGCACGCGATAGCCGCCCGCCGTCACGTCGGCGATGTCGCCCGGCTTGGGCATCCGCGCGCGGCTGACCGTCGCGCCCGCGGTGCCCGTCAGTCCGGTCAGCGAATCGAACTGCTGAAGCTGTGCCTGCGCCACGCGCAGCCGCGCCTGCGCAACCTGCAAATCGGGATTGTTCTGCGACGCCTCCGCCACCAGATCGTCGAGCTGCGGATCCTGCAGTTGCTTCACCCAGTCGGGCGCGGGCCAAGCGCCGTTCGCGCCGGGGGCCGCCGTGTGTGCCAACGCGTCGGCGGCCGGTGCGCGCAGCGACAGCGACGGCAGGAATCCCGACGGCACGCAGCCGCCGAGCGCGAGCAGCGCGGCCGTCGCCAGAATCGTCCAGCCGCCCTGCCCGCCGCGTGCCGGTGCGGCCGCTTTCAAGATGCATTCCATCGCGCGCCTCACCCCTGCTGGATGCGCTGCGCGCGCGCGGCCAGACGCGGTCGCGTCCGCTCGAGCGGGCCGAGCCGGCCGAACAGGCCGTCCGCGATGCCCAACAGGATGCCGGCGAGCTTGTCGCGCTTGTCGCGCTCGACGAGCGCGATCTGCACGACCTGCCACACGGTCAGCAGGTTCGGCACGATCGCCACCGGAAAGCGCAACCCGTACTGCATCGCGAGCTGCACCGCATTGCGCGCGCTGTAGTAGCGCCGTTGCCACGAGTGATTCATCGACGTCATTTCGAAAGGGCCGAACGCGTGGCGCTGTTTCGCGCCGATCCGGTGCGGCAGCACCAGCGACGGCACGACATAGAGCGGCACGTTGCGCGCGAGCGCGCGGAAGCTGTACTCGGTGTCGACGTGATCGATGAACAGCGTCTCGTCGAAGCGGCCGAGCGCGTCGAACGCGGCACGCGACACGACGCAGCCGGACGAGATCAGGAACGCGCAGCGCTGCGGCGGCCCGTCGGCTTCGACCCGCAGCCGGCGCAACGCGATCCCGTTGGTCGCGAGCTCCGGCAGGAAGCTGCGCGCGTTCTCGTCGAAGATGCGCGGGCCGGCCAGGAACGCGCGGCCCGCGAGCCTCGCGCAGACGTCGCGCATCGTCGAGAAGTAGCCGGCCGGCACCGACGAATCCTGGTCGAACAGCGCAACCGCATCGACGTTCTCGCGAAACAGCGCGGCGAGCCCCGCGTTGTACGCGCCGGCAATCCCGCCGCGGTTGCCGTGATGCAGCAGCCCGATGCCGTCGCGCGCGCACAGCGCGCTTGCACGGGCATCGGGTTGCGGCGTGTTGTCGACGACGAGCAACGCGTCGCACGCATGCCGCCATGCGCCAAGCGCCGCGAGTTGTGCATCGGTCGGGTGATACAGGATCACGAGTGCGCCGAGTGTCGTCATGCGGGTTTCCTCAATGTCCGAACGAAGCGGCCGCGCCGCGCCTGGGCCGCGTCAGCCACATCATCGCGGCGAGCACGAGGCAGGTCATGCTCGCCATCCAGAACATGTCGCCCGTCGCCATCATGTAGGCCTGCTGCATCACGACCTGATGCAGCGTCGTCAGCTCGCGCACGCCGTCCACGCCCATCGCGTTCAGCGTGTGCACGAAACGCTGCGTGTTCGCCGATGCGTGCGTGACCGATTGCGACACGACGTCGTAGTGATAGGTCGCGCGGCTGTCCCACAGCGTCACGCTCATCGCGGTGCCGAATGCGGCCGACAGCGTGCGCAGGAAATTCGACAGGCTCGACGCGGCTGCGAGCCGGTCGTCCGGAATGCGCGACAGCGTCGCAGCGGTCAGCGGAATGAAGAAGCATGGCAGCCCGATCCCCTGGATCAGCCCCGGCGCGGCGATCTGCGCGAATGTCATCTTGAGCGTGAAATGCGCATCCCACGCGAGCACGGCCGCAAACACCAGGAAGCCGAAGGTCGCGAGCACGCGTGCGTCGAAGCGGTGCGCGTGCAGGCCGACGAGAATCGAGAACACGAGCGCGAGCACGCCGAGCGATGCGGTGGCCAGGCCCGCATGGAACGCGTTGTAGCCCATCACCGCCTGCATCCACAGCGGAAACACGACGCCGACCACCGAGAAGCTCATCATCCCGAGCGAGATGATCAGCACGCAGAACGAGAACGTGCGGTCGCGAAACAGGCTAAGGTCGACGACCGGGTGCGCCTCGCCCGCCTCCCAGATCAGCAGCGACACGATCGCGAGCCCCGCGACCACCGCGAGCGTGACGATCAGCGGCGAGTCGAACCAGCCCTTGTCGTGGCCGAGGTCGAGCATCGCCTGCAGCGAGCCGACACCGATCACGAGCAGGACGATGCCCGGCAGGTCGATCGGGCCGGCCGCGCCGCGCTGCGCGTCGGGGCGCAGCATCGTCGTGCAGACTGCGAACGAGAAGAGCCCAATCGGCAAATTGATCAGGAAGATCCACGGCCACGAGAAGCTGTCGACGATCCAGCCGCCGACCACCGGCCCGAAGATCGGCGCGAGCAGCACCGTCATCGCCCATAGCGCGAGCGCGACGGTGCGCTTGTCCGGCGGAAAGGTGCGCAGCAGGATCGTCTGCGACAGCGGCACCATCGGCCCCGAGCACAGCCCCTGCAGCGCGCGGCAGACTACCAGCACGTGCAGATCGCGCGCGAGCCCGCACAGCAGCGACGTCAGCGTGAACAGCAGCACCGCGCCGACGAACAGCCGCAACTCGCCGACGCGGCGCGCGAGCCAGCCGGTGAGCGGCACCGCGATCGCGGCCGCGACCGAATACGAGCTGATCACCCACGTGCCCTGGCTGTTCGAGACGCCGAGGCTGCCGGAGATCGCCGGCACCGCGACGTTCGTCACGGTCGAGTCGAGCACTTCGATGAAGGTCGCGAGCGACAGCGCGAACGTCAGCAGCGCGAGCCGCGCGCCGCGCACCGGCTGCGCGGCCGGTGCAGACGTGGACGCGGGCGCGGACGCATCGAAGGCGGCGGGCGTGTCCTGCAGCGGCGACGCCGTGCTCATGCGCCCGCCGCAGCGACGTCGGCCCGCATATGCGCGCGTCCGTGGTTCGGCGCGAGGCGCTCGATGAAATCGGCGGCCATCTCGCAACCGTCCGGCGCGGCATGGACCCGCGCACGCATGCGTGCCGCCCGCTCGGCGAAGGCGGGCTCGCCGAGCACGCGCGCGAGCGCCGCGCCGAGGCGCGCGCCGTCGACCGGGCCATCGACGCGCACACCGCAGCCGCTCGCGGCAACGCGTTGCGCATTGTCGAACTGGTCGTGCGCGAACGGCGTCGCGACCTGCACGATCCCCGCTTCGTATGCGAGCGCCGCGGTGCCGATCCCGCCGTGATGCACGAGCGCGCGGCAACGCGGCAGCAGCGTACGCATCGGCACGAAGCGGCGCACCAGCAGCCGCTCGCCGTCCGTTGCCGCATCGTGCGGCGTCAGCAGAATGCCGCGTGTGCCGGTTGCGCGCAGCGCGTCCGACACCGCGCGTGCATACGCCGCGTGATCGATCAGCGTCGAGCCGGCCGTAAACACGACGGGTGGCTCGCCCGCCGCGAGAAACACGTCAAGCGTGGGATCGTCGTCATGCGCGGCGATGTCGTTGAACAGCGGAAAGCCGCTTTGCAGAAGATGCGCCGGCCAGTCGCGCTGGGCCGGCGCGAACCAGTCGGGAAACAGGCACAGCACGCCGTCCGTCGAATGCAGCCAGCGGCCGAGCACGCGCCGCGCGGGCGCCAGCCCCAGTTCGCGGCGCACCGCATTGAGCGCCGGGCCGCACACGCGGTCGAGCACCTGCCGCTCGATCAGCGTCATCAGCGCCGATTTCACGGGCAGCGGCCAGCGCGCGGGGATCGTCAGGCGCGGGTGCGTCGGCGGCACCTGCGCGGACAGCAACGTGGACGGCGACACCTGCACCGACACGTACGGCGTGCCGTGCAGCTCCTGCATCAGCCGCGCGGAAAACGCCCACAGCGTGCCGACCAGCACGGTGTCGCGATCGGTCAGCGCGCGCAGCGCGTCGTAATGTGGGCGGACCACGGGCGCGATCACCTGCCATAGCGTGCGAAACGACGTGCGCGGATCCCACAGCGCCGGGTTCGCCATCGCGGCTTCATACTCGGCCGCGGTGCCGACCGGCACGAACGCGAAGCCGAAGCGGCGTGCGGCGGCCTCGAACGGCGGATGCGTGCAGAACACGACGTCGTGGCCGCGCATCGCGAGCGCGCGCGCGACGCCGAGCAGCGGGTGCACGTCGCCCGCCGAGCCGATCGCGGTCACGATCACCTTCGCCATCGCGCGCCTCGCGGGGATCAGTAGAAACCGGGGATCAGCGCCGCGACCTCGCGGCGGTACTGCGTATACGCGGGCCCAAAATAGCCGGTCAGCCAGCTCTCCTCGACGCGCACCTTGTACGCGAGCGACGCGAACACGAGCACGACGCCGAGCGCGCCGCGCCATTCGCCGCCGATCAGCGCGGCGCCGACCAGCGCGATCAGGCAGCCGGTGTAGATCGGATGGCGCACGAGGCCGTACGGGCCGGTGCGCACGAGTTCATGGTTTTCCTTCAGCGTGACGGACACGCTCCAGTTCGTGCCGAGGTGCAGCCGCGCCCACACCGAGAACAGCAGCCCCGCGACCAGCACCGCGAGCCCGCCTTGCGCGAGCAGGCCGAAGCGCTGCCAGTCGGGCACGAGCGCCTGCCACGACGGATCGGGCAGGATGATCAGCGCGCCGCCGACGATCAGCGGAATCGACTGCAGCGTGCGCGAACGCGACGCCTCCTTGCGCACGGTCGTCTTCACGCCCTGCGACGTCGCGATCCAGTAGGCGAGCCATACGGCCCACGGAACGACGATGGCGATGCTCTGAACGATATTCACGGCTGGCCTGCCTCGTATGGATAAGAATTTGGATACGCCCGGCGCGGATGCGTCCGGCGGGGATGCGCCCGATGCGCGACGTGCTGCGTCACGACATCGCCGGCATCGGCGCGGACACGCATGCGTGCGCGGCGCCGAGCGCGATGCCGGCGGCGGCCGGCGGCGCATCGCAGAAGAAGTCGAGCAGCGCCGCACGCGTGGTCTCGCGCTGCGCGCGGCCTTCGATGTCGAGGAAGTGGCCGGCGTCGGGAATGGTCGCGAAGCGTGCGCGCGGCACGTGCGCGGCAAGCTGGCGAACGTCGGCCGGCGTCGTGTACTCGTCGCGCTCGCCGTTCAGGAACAGCAGCTCGCAACCGATGTTCGAAAACTCGCTCAGATAGCGTTCCGGCTGCAGCGACAGGATCTGGTCGACGTGGAATGCGACCTGGTCCTGCTCGTCGCGCGGCAGGCGCGTCAGATACCGGTAGTTGTACAGCTTCATGATGCGCGGCAGGTAGCGGCCGACCGTATCGTTCAACAGTTGTGCGGCCTTCAGGTTCTCGCCGGCCGAGATGTGATCGCGCGCGCGGGTCACGTAGTCGACCATCGCGTCGTTCAGGAACGGCGAGAACGAGCAGATCGCCGCGCGCCGCACGCTCGGGCAGCCGCGAGCGAGCGCGAACAGCGACGCGACGCCGCCCCACGACACCGACACGAGGAACGCGGGCGCGAAGCGCTCGACCAGATGCTGGAGGATCGCGGCCTCGTCGTCCTTCGTCAGGATGAAGCAGCCGGGATTGTGCTGGCGCGACTGCCCCGCATACGGGAGGTCGAAACAGATCGTGTTCATCCGCTCGCCGAGATACTGGACGGTCTGCCCGAACGACGCGGTGGTCGCGAGGGCGCCGTTGACGAGCATCGCCGTGTCGAAGGACGGATCGAACACGTTCCGTTCGACGTAGACCTTCAGACCATTCGGTAGCGGGACCACGTGTTTTTCGGTCGGCATCGTCGTTCTCCGGTGGATGCGGCGTCTCGGCATGCTGCGGTGCGCAATGGCTGGCGCACCGCGATCAATACGCGCGGCGCCGATTCATTCCTTGTAGTGCGGCACCATACTAATACGGGCAATATTACTTACTCAAGTCATCTCAACGATCCCCTCTACTCCAGCAGGAAATACCGTCGATTCAAATTTTTTCGGCATTTTTTATGGTAAGCACGATCGATCGAAAGGCAATCGCAATCGTTTGCCTAAATCCGAACCAGCAGTCGTTAAATTATAATATATCGTTCAAATTCAAATACATATATCATTTAATCCGCCCGATTGAAACGGATTCCAGGAAATTACCGGGATGGTCGCCGGGCTCCAGAATTTCCATATCGAATCGAATTTCACATGCCTCGACATTCTTTCGGAACGTAATAATTTAAATTCAGAAACTTTGGCCGCCATTACGCCACCTTTTCGGAAATCGTTTTAAACAAACTTCAATTTATTTAACCGTCTTTCAAACCATTTTCCCGCACCCGCACAATTGCGCCAGGCAGGCGCTCCACCCCTTCGGTACGGAGATCTACTATCGGACCCCGATTTTTTGTTGATTGAACGATCAATAAAAAATCGCTAAGCTCTCGACTTCCAGGAACGGCCCGTCCGGGCGAAGGGGAGTCGCGATGCCGAAAGTCGGAATGCGGGAGATTCGCCGCGCGCAGTTGATCGACGCGACGCTGCGCTCGATCGACGAAGCCGGCCTGCCCGGCACGACGCTCGCATCGGTCGCGCAGCGCGCGAACATCTCGACGGGCATCGTCAGCCATTACTTCGGCGACAAGGACGGCCTGCTCGAAGCCACGATGCGGCACGTGCTGCGCGACCTCTGGACGGCCACCACGCGCCGCCGCGTCGCCGCGCGCAAGGATCCGCGCTCCCGGCTGCGCGCGATCGTCGCCGCGAACTTCGACGACACGCAGGTCAGCGCGCCCGTGATGAAGACCTGGCTCGCGTTCTGGTCGCAGAGCATGCACGACGCGATGCTCAAGCGCCTGCAGCACGTCAACACGCGGCGCCTCCATTCGAACCTGTGCGCCGAATTCGCGAAGGCGCTGCCGCGTGCGAAGGCACGCGAAGCCGCCAGCGGCCTCGCCGCGCTGATCGACGGCCTGTGGCTGCGCGGCGCACTCGCCGGCGGCCCGATCGACACCCGGGCCACGCTGAAGCTCGCCCACGATTACATCGACCTGCTGCTCGCGTCCGATTGACGCGTCACGCACTCGCCTTCAAGGAGATCCTCATGTCCGTATACGGTTTGCAGCGCCTCTACATCGGCGGCGGTTACGTCGACGCCACCAGCGGCAAGACTTTCGACACCTTCGATCCGGCCACCGGCGAACTGCTCGCCCAGGTGCAGCAGGCAAGCGCGGCCGACGTCGACCGCGCGGTCGCATCGGCACAGGAAGGCCAGCGCGAATGGGCCGCGATGACGGCCATGCAGCGCTCGCGCATCCTGCGCCGCGCGGTCGACCTGCTGCGCGAACGCAACGACGAACTCGCGGCGATCGAAACCCGCGACACGGGCAAGCCGATCGGCGAAACGCTCGCGGTCGACATCGTCACCGGCGCGGACGTGATCGAGTACTACGCGGGCCTCGCGACCGCGATCGAAGGGCTGCAGGTGCCGCTGCGGGCCGAGTCGTTCGTCTATACGCGTCGCGAGCCGCTCGGCGTGTGTGCGGGCATCGGCGCATGGAACTACCCGATCCAGATCGCATGCTGGAAAACGGCGCCCGCGCTCGCGGCCGGCAACGCGATGGTGTTCAAGCCGAGCGAGGTCACGCCGCTCACCGCGCTGAAGCTCGCCGAAATCTATACGGAAGCCGGCGTGCCGGCCGGCGTGTTCAACGTCGTGCAGGGCGACGGCTCGGTCGGCGCACTGCTCACCGGTCATCCGGAAATCGCGAAGGTATCGTTCACCGGCGGCGTCGAGACCGGCAAGAAGGTGATGTCGCTGGCCGGCGCATCGTCGCTGAAGGAAGTGACGATGGAGCTCGGCGGCAAGTCGCCGCTGATCGTGTTCGACGATGCCGATCTCGACCGTGCGGCCGACATCGCCGTGACCGCCAACTTCTTCAGCTCGGGCCAGGTCTGCACGAACGGCACGCGCGTGTTCGCGCACCGCTCGGTCAAGGACGCGTTCACGCAGAAGGTGCTCGAACGCGTGAAGCGCATCCGAGTCGGCAAGCCGACCGATGCCGACACCAACTTCGGCCCGCTCGTTTCCGCCGCGCAGCTCGACAAGGTGCTCGGCTTCATCGAGAGCGGCAAGGCCGAAGGCGCGAAGCTGCTTGCGGGCGGCATGCGCCTGACCGACGGCCACTTCGGCAACGGCCAGTACGTCGCGCCGACCGTGTTCGGCGACTGCCGCGACGACATGAAGATCGTCCGCGAAGAGATTTTCGGGCCGGTGATGAGCATCCTCGATTTCGAATCGGAGGACGAAGTAATCGCCCGCGCGAACGACACGCACTACGGCCTCGCGGCCGGCGTCGTGACCGAGAACCTGTCGCGCGCGCATCGCACGATCCACCGCCTCGAAGCCGGCATCTGCTGGATCAACACGTGGGGCGAATCGCCGGCCGAGATGCCGGTTGGCGGATACAAGCAATCCGGTGTCGGACGCGAGAACGGCATCACGACGCTCGAACACTACACTCGAATCAAGTCGGTGCAGGTCGAGCTCGGCCGCTACAACCCGGTGTTTTGAGAACGATAGGAGATACCCCGTCATGACGACACGCGAATACGACTACATCATCTGCGGCGCCGGTTCCGCGGGCAACGTGCTCGCGACGCGCCTGACGGAAGATCCGAATGTCACGGTGCTGCTGCTCGAAGCGGGTGGCCCCGACTACCGCTTCGACTTCCGTACGCAGATGCCGGCGGCGCTCGCCTATCCGCTGCAGGGCCGTCGCTACAACTGGGCCTACGAAACCGACCCCGAGCCGCACATGGACAACCGCCGGATGGAATGCGGCCGCGGCAAGGGGCTCGGCGGCTCGTCGCTGATCAACGGGATGTGCTACATCCGCGGCAACGCACTCGACTACGACAACTGGTCGACGCACAAGGGGCTCGAGAACTGGACGTATCTCGACTGCCTGCCGTACTTCAAGAAGGCCGAGACGCGCGACGTCGGCCCGAACGATTATCACGGCGGCGACGGCCCCGTGTCGGTCACGACCAGCAAGCCGGGCGTGAATCCGCTGTTCGAGGCGATGGTCGATGCAGGCGTACAGGCCGGCTATCCGCGCACCGACGACCTGAACGGCTATCAGCAGGAAGGCTTCGGCCCGATGGACCGCACCGTCACGCCGAAGGGCCGCCGGGCGAGCACAGCGCGCGGGTACCTCGACCAGGCGAAGGCGCGGCCTAACCTCGAAATCGTCACGCACGCGCTCGCCGATCGCATCCTGTTCGACGGCAAGCGCGCATCGGGCGTCACGTACCTGCGCGGCAGCGAGCGCGCAAGCGCGCATGCGCGCCGCGAAGTGCTGGTGTGCAGCGGCGCGATCGCATCGCCGCAACTGCTGCAGCGTTCGGGCGTCGGCCCCGGCGCGTGGCTGAAGGAACTCGACATCCCGGTCGTGCTCGACCTGCCCGGCGTCGGCCAGAACCTGCAGGATCACCTGGAGATGTACATCCAGTACGAGTGCAAGGAACCGGTGTCGCTATATCCGGCGCTCAAGTGGTGGAACCAGCCGAAGATCGGTCTCGAATGGATGCTGAACGGCACCGGCCTCGGTGCGAGCAACCACTTCGAGGCGGGTGGCTTCATCCGCACGCGCGACGACGATCCGTGGCCGAACATCCAGTATCACTTCCTCCCCGTGGCGATCAACTACAACGGCTCGAACGCGATCGAAATGCACGGCTTCCAGGCGCACGTCGGCTCGATGCGCTCGCCGAGCCGCGGCCGCGTGAAGCTGCGCTCGCGGGATCCGAACGATCATCCGAGCATCCTGTTCAACTACATGGCCGAAGCGCTCGACTGGCGCGAGTTCCGCGATGCGATCCGCGCGACGCGCGAGATCATGCGGCAGCCGGCGCTCGACCGCTATCGCGGCCGCGAGTTGAACCCGGGCGCCGACTGCAAGAGCGACAAGGAACTCGACGCGTTCGTACGGGCGCGCGCGGAAACCGCGTTCCATCCGTCGTGCTCGTGCAAGATGGGTTACGACGACATGGCCGTGGTCGACGAAGAAGGTCGCGTGCACGGGCTGGAAGGGTTGCGCGTGGTCGATGCATCGATCATGCCGATCATCACGACCGGCAACCTGAACGCGCCGACGATCATGATCGCGGAGAAGATCGCGGACAAGATCCGCGGCCGCAAGCCGCTCGCGCGCGTCGACGTGCCCTACTTCGTCGCGAACGGCGCGATGGCGCGCAACGTCGCGAAGGCGGTGCGGCAGCCGGAGACGGTGTAACCGCACGAGCGCCCTTCGGAGGGTGCAGCAGCATGCACGGCTCGCGGCATTCTCGCCGCGAGCCGTTTTTCATGGGGTGCTTGCGCCGTCCGTACCGAAGCGCGTGATCGCGGTGCCCTTTCGTCGCATCCGTTTCGCACGCACGATCGGATTCGCGCGCGACGTCAGGCTCATCGTGCCGCGCAAGCGCTCGAACGCGACGTCCTCCTGCGTTCCGAAGCGGCTGACCGCCGGCCATGCGAGCACCGCGTCGAGCCACGTCCGCCACGCATCGCCATGAAAGCGGCGCGCGAATGCGTGCACCATGCCGGGCGCGGCGATCACGATGCCCGCCAGCAGGTAATATGCCCAGAAGCTGCCCGCGCCGAGGAGCCGGTCGAGCCGGCACACCGACACCGCGGCGAGCAGGCCGTCCACCGATGCGAGATCGGCGCGTCGTTCGCGGATCGCGCGCGCGACGATATTGTGTCCGCCGCCATACGCGGCAATGGATACCCCGTTCCCGGCAGCCAGCTCCGCGCTGAACATCGCGAGCGCGGCCATTTCGTCGATCTGCGCCGCATCGTCACGCGGCCCGCAGACGCGCAGAACGATCGCGTCGATGATGGCGCCCGGCCGGGTCGACGGTTCCACGCAGGCCGCGGCCACGGCTGCGCGTCGTTCTCCCGGGCTCTTCGCAGGCGGCGCATCGACGCCGCCTTCTTCGGGCTCTGGCGCTTCGTCCGTTCCTGCTTCGCCGCTTTCGACGCCGGTCGCGATTCGCCCGAGCGCGGCCCAGCCGTCATCGGGGTGCTCGAACGCCCACGCGTCGACGATGCCGTGCGCCGCTTCGAATGCATCGCGCGACCCGGGGCAGCGCCGCTCCGCATGTGCGAGCTGCCGCACATCGGGAACGTGCATGCACGCATTGCGCGGATCGCTCGCATCGCACGCGCAACCGCCGCCGTCCGTGGCGGTCCACGGCGCGAGTTCGTGCAGCACGGCAATCGCATCGCGCGACAGGTTCATCCCCGCCTGCGACGGCACGACGGCCGTGTCGCCGGTTCCGGTCGCCATCGCGCGGGCGGCTTCGGCTTCGTCAAGATGGTCGATCAGGTACTGCAGCCACGCAGCCGTGCGCAGCCGGTCGCGCGTCGCAGCGCGGGCATCGCCATACTTCGCTGGGTCGGTGAGAATGGGGGGTCCGGACATGGTCTGGCAAATCAGGGAGTCGTTTTGTGTCGGTCGGATCGGACGGCACGGCATACCGCACCGTCCGCTGCATGGCCCCCCGCGCCGGATCGCGAAGCAGGCGGCCAGCCGGTCGTCGTGCCGATACGCACGACGGCGCGTCGCCATCGCGAAACCGGTACGCCCGCCGCGCATCCCTGCACGGCCCTCGTCTCTGGCGAGCGACCCGGCCTCGGTCACACGGCGCTTACTGCACGTGGAACTTCGGCGACGTGGCAACCGTGCCGCTGACCGTACAGTCCGGCGTCAGCACCGCGTTGTTGAACGTGAGCGACGAGTTCGGATCGCTCCACGTCGTGACCACCTTGCTCGGCCCGCAAGCGCCGAGCAGCGAAACGGTCACCTTCGCGTTGTTGATCGACAGCTGCGTCGTGCTGTCGGCCTGCCCCGTCCACGGCGACGCGCTGCTGGCGCTGCCGCTGATCAGGCCGCACGTCGCGCCACCGGTGAACGTCGTCGACGTGATGTTGACGATGCCCGTCGAGGAGATCGTGCCGTTGAAGGTCGCGTTGCAGCTCGCGTTGATCGCTCCCTTGGCCAGCACCGTGAGACCCGTCGCGGAGAACGGCTCTCCGCTCGGGTTCATGGCCTGACCGTCGACGCGCGTCACGGTCACGGCGAAAGCAGGCGCGGCCGATACCGCGGTGAATGCCACTGCAGCAACAAACGATACGATTTTGCGAATGCTCATTTGAACTGCCCCCTCTCTCTTCACAAATGGCGGCACGCCGCCAGGAACGCGACGCCCCGGCCGGATCGCCCCGGCCGCTCGGTCGCAGGAAGCCGCCGGCGCGCGTGCCGCGCGCCGGACGGCTCAGAACTTGTAGGAAATCCCGATGAAAGAGATCAGCGGATCGGCCTTCAGCCGCGTGCGCGTCGTGGCGAGCGTCGTGCCGTCTGCCGCGCTGATCACGAGCGACGAGTAGGTCTTCAGCGGCATGTAGGTCAGCGTCGCCGTCAGCCCCCAGTGCTTGTCGATCGCATAGCTGGCACCGACGTTGTAGACCGGCGTGAACGACGACGACGCCTTGCCCTCCACCGACGTCGGCCCCGGCTTGCCGGCGCCGGCCGCAAGCACGCTGCCGAGGTTCTCGTTGATGTCCTTCGCGAAGTTGCCGTTCAGTTCGATGTTGCTGAACCAGCTATACGCCACGCCGATCCCGACGAACGGACGGAACTTCGCCGTCGGTGCATTGAAGTAGTACTGCAGAATGATCGTCGGACTCCATTGCCGCGCGTTCTTCACGGCCGGCTGGTTCGACGGATTGTCCATGTTGACGCTGCCGAGCGCGCCTGCCGGGCCCGGCGGCCGGATCACGCCGTGCCCGGTCAGCGTGAACTCGGGCGGCACGCCGAGCACCGACGTCACCGCGATGTGGTCGGTGAAGAAGTGCGTGAGCGTGAGGCCGACCGTATCGGCGTTGTTGACCGTCAGGCTCGTGCCCGGCGACGTGAACGACCCGGGCAGGCGCAGCGGCCCGTTGATCGGCATGCTCGCGAGATTCGTCGTCAACCCGTTGGTCGAATCCATCGGCACGATGTGCAGCCAGCCCAGCGTCGCGACGTTGTCGCCCGCCTGCTGGGCCGATGCGAGCGTCGACACGCCTGCGACGATCCCCGCGACAATCAGCTTCTTCATCAGTCTCCCCCTCATTCTGTCCGGGCGCCGCGCACCTGCGCGCGGCGCCATCGTGTCTCCTGCTCTACGCGGTCACTGCACGAACGCGCCGACCGTGAAGTACGGATTGCTCGTGTCGGCCATGTCGAGGAACCCGAACACGCCGCCGGTGAACACGAACTTGCCGGTCGCCGGCCCCGCCGCCGCATCCGCATGCACGGTCGTCACGACGCCCGGCACCTTCTGCGTGTAGTCGAGATTCAGCGCGCGCGTGAGCGCGGCCTGCGACGCGTTGAACGGATCTAGCAGCGTGGCCTGCGCATCGACGAGCGCGGTCGCGCGGTAGTTGAACGCGCTGTCGACGCCCGTGTACTCGCCGTTCTGCGAACCCGACGCGATCGCCGCCTGCGGGCTCAGGAACGAGATGCCCGATTCGTCGTCCGCGCTCGGCGGGCCCTGCGTGAGGTCCGCGTTCGCGGCACCCGTGCGGATGAAGATCGGCACGAGCTGATTGCGCAGCTTGCCGACGATCAGGATCCCCTTGCCGGCCTTCGCCGGATCGAGCGCGGCGAGCGTCGGCGGAATCTGCGGCTGGTAGTTCAGCGACTGGAACGCCGGCGCATCCGGGCGCGGCGTGAACGGCTGGTTCACAGTCGCGCTCGATGCGAGCGGCTGACCGCCGTTCTTCTTGCCGAAGTTGTCGGTCTCGACGTAGCTGCCGTCCGCGTTGATCGTCACCTGCTGGTCGAGCGCCACCGGCTGGAAGTTCTGCGACGGCACCTGGTGATAGCCGAGCTGGTTGTACGTGCCGGCGATCTTCGACAGATCGGTTTCGAGCGACGAGAAACTGATGAACGGGTAGTACGGGAACGTCGTCTGCGCAATCTTGCCGACGCCGATCACGCCGTCGAACTGGATCGTCGCACCGGGAATCGCACCGCCCAGCACGCCTTCGCCGAGGAACAGCCGGGCCGGCCGATTCGGGTCGAGGCTCGCGTTCTGCATCCGGAACGTGCACTGATTGAGCTTCACGGTCGGCAGCCCGGTTTCGTCGACCAGCGTGCCGTCGACCACGTTGGCCGGCGCCGTGTCGCGCGTCGGCTGCACGGTGCCGGTGGTGATCGGCACCGGCGACGCGAGATAGGTCATCCGGTACGTCATCTTCGTCGTGTCGAGCTGCACCTTCACCAGTTCGCCCGAACCGGAGCCGCCGATGAACACCGTGTTGTAGTCGATCGCCTGCGGGCACAGCCGGACCACCGGTGCGGGCGGCGGGTCGCCGTCGCCGCCGCAGGCGACCAGCACCGGCGCGAGCGACGCCGCGGCCATCCAATGCTTCACATTCATAGGAATCCTCTTTAATTTTGATTCGCCGGCGGCGACGCGTGCGCCGCCGGTGTTCCGTGTTCAGTACGCCGTCACTGGACGAACGCGCCGACCGTGAAGAACGGATTGACCTTGCTGTTGTTGACGACCATCGCGTAGACGCTCCCCGCCGTCACGAGCCAGCCCGTGTCGCCCTTGCTGAAGATCGCCACATTGCCGTCCGCCCCCTTCGCGTTGAAGTCCTGCGAGGCCGTGACCTTGATCTTGCCGGGCGTCGCCTGCGTATAGTCGAGCGCGAACTGCGAGGTAACCGACGACGTCTGCGGGTCGATGAATGCCGCGGTGGCGCTCTGGAACAGCGTTGACGTATAGTTCGCGGCCATCGTCGACACGGCGGTGCCGTCCGTGCAATTTCCGGCCTCGGGCATGAAGAACGTGCCGTTGAACGTGCCGGGCAGGTCGGGATGCGGTATGGAGTTATTGAAGCTCGGCCCCGAATTCCCCGGTGCGCCATACAGGCCGTTGGATGTCACCACCCCGCATGCGGACGCGCTCGTCGCACCGATGAAACCGCCCTTGAGCGCATTGGTCGCGACAGACTGCGCGGGAGACAGCATCGAGATGCCGACTTCCGCGTCGGCGACCGACGCCAGCAGGTTGCTCGCGTCGGCATGCGAGTAGCCGACGCGAATCACGATCGGCACCAGCACACCGTTCAGCTTGCCGACGATCATCACGCCACGCGCCTGGGTCGGCGACAGCAGCACGAGCGGCTGCTCCTGACCGGCCGACGGATAGGGCATGCCCGGATGCGCGCCGCTGACGAACACGTTATCGGCGCTGCCGTCCATGTTCTTGCGCAGCGTCCACGGCGTGCCGGTCGTCTGGCACGAGTAGTCGCTGCCCGACGTAATCGTGCACGTGCCGTCCGCATTGAGTGTCTGGTTCCAGTTCACGACATCCGGCTGCCAGCCCTGCGGGGTTGCGGTCTGATAGCTGCTGCCGGTCGGCGACAGATGAATGCCGACCTCGTTGTAGACTCCGGCCACCTTCGCAAAATCGGTCTCGGTGTCGGTAAAGCCGATAAACGGATAGAAATCGAACGTACGCGACGGCACGGTGCCGACAAAGATGCCCGGCGCGAGCGGAATGCCGTCGAACTGGATCGTCGCACCCGGAATTCCGCCACCCACCACACCATTCCCGACGAACAGCATCGGCGGGTCGCTGCGCTTGATCGTCACCGCATACGTGCCGTCGCTCGTCGCGCCGTTGTCGAGCACGAACGCGCAGCGGTTCTGCTCGGCGGTCGGCAGATTGGTCGGATGATGGAATGCGCCGCTGATCGTCAGGCCCGCGCGCGTGTCGTTGACCTGCCCCGCCGAGGTCGGCACCGACGATTCGATGAACTGCATCTGGTAGGTGAGCCTGGTCGTGTCGAACTTCACCTTCACGTATTCGCCGCTGCCCGAGCCACCCGTGTAGGTCGTCGTGTAGTCGAGCGAATCCGGACACAGCTTCGTCACGACGGGCGGCGTCGTTTCTGCACCGCTCGGCCCGCATGCGCTGCCCGAGCACTGCGGCACGTTGATCGGCCCCGGATCGTCGCCGCCGCCGCAACCGGCGACGAACGGCAGCGCCAGCACGGCGCACGACAGGACCGCCTTCCGCCATTCAGGAATGCAAAGCATCAACCCCTCCTTTTCAGGTACGACAAGTCTCGTCCGGACGGGCTGCGTGGCCCGCCGGTTGGTATCGCGCCGTCGTGCAGGCACGCAGCGCATAACGATGCGCGCAATGCGCGCCGCGTGGCCGGTCAGGCCAATGCGATCAGAACCGCCGCGGCAGGCAAGCGCGATCCGGCCGCGCCGTCATGCGGCACGGCGCCGTCGGGAAAAACGAAACGAAACGGAACAGGATGCGTCGCTACAGCGATAACGCAATGCGATGACGCTCGCACGCGACTCGCGTCGCGCCGGCGTCCGGCGAAAAACAGGGAAACGGCAGTCCGGCTGGCCCCGCGGATAGGCGTCTCATGAAGTGGTCTCCATACGTACGCTTGATTCGTTATCGTGATGCGTCGTTTGTCGAGACTATGAGCGGACGATCCGCACAAGTAAATGGATGCAGAGTTCCAAACGGGCCGCGGCGCGCGACCCTAGCGCTTGCAGGGCATTTGACAGTTTTTCAAACAGCCTTCATTTTCTTTGCTCAGACAAATACCAGGGCGATATAACGCGCGTTTGAACGATCGCGGCCGACCCGCGCGAACGCCGGCGGGGCGGCCTGCCGCGGCCGACCGGGATACCGCGGCGCAACATTACACGTCGATGACGGCCAGCGTGCCGTGACTGCCCGGCAGCACCGCGTGGCGCGTGCCGGCGAGCGCGAGATACATCTGGCCGGCCTCGACCACGATCGTTTGTGCGTCGACCTCGAGCATCAGCCGGCCGTCGAGCACCAGCAGCCCTTCGTTGTAGTCGTGCACTTCCGCTTCGTACGGCTGCGCGTCCATGCGCAATACCTTGATCCGGGCCGGCCCGACTTCACCGACGATCGCGGACTTCCACGCGACGGCCTGCGCGGCCGCCACCGACTTGAAATCGACCAAAGACATGCGCACCGCTCCGAAGAGGTGAAAGGAATGCATTATCGCGAGCGCCGCGCGTGGCGTCCCGGTACGGCGCGGCGGTGTCCGGGCGGCACAGTTTGCCGCCCCGCCGTCGTGCCGCCGCGCGAACCCGCAATCGACGCCCGCGTTGCCGAAAGCGATGCGGATTGTTCGCACATCTCAAATAAAGTGCGGCGTTATCGACCAATGCCCACACACTGGACGCAAATCCGGCGCCGACATCGCCCGGCCTTTGCACCAGAATGCATTTCCATCTGCCGATTGCTAATATGGCGGTCCTGCGATCCCGCACCACAACGCCGTTCGACATGACGCCCGCTGGCCATGCCGCACCCGCAACCGGCCGCCTCGCAGCGGCGGCACCGGGCACGCGCGGCACGCAGCGTCGGACCGACCGGCCGTGCCATCCGTGAGCATGCAACCGATCCTTTCCGTTTCCGACCTCTCCAAGACTTACGCGTCCGGCTTCCAGGCGCTGAAGCACGTGACCCTCGACATCCGCCCCGGCGAGATCTTCGCGCTGCTCGGGCCGAACGGCGCGGGCAAGACCACACTGATCGGCTCGATCTGCGGGATCGTCACGCCGACCGAGGGCCGCGTGACGGTCGGCGGCCACGACATCCGCGATCACTATCGCGCCGCGCGCGAAATGATCGGCCTCGTGCCGCAGGAACTGACGACCGATGCATTCGAAACCGTCTGGGCGACCGTGTCGTTCAGCCGCGGCCTGTTCGGCAAGGCGCCCGATCCCGCATACATCGAGAAGACGCTGAAGGCGCTGTCGCTGTGGGACAAGCGCGACAACAAGCTGATGACGCTGTCGGGCGGAATGAAGCGCCGCGTGATGATCGCGAAAGCGCTGTCGCACGAGCCGCGCATCCTGTTCCTCGACGAGCCGACGGCCGGCGTCGACGTCGAGCTGCGCCGCGACATGTGGAAGCTCGTCGACTCGCTGCGCGAAAGCGGCGTGACGATCCTGCTCACCACGCACTACATCGAGGAAGCCGAGGAAATGGCCGACCGGATCGGCATCATCCTCGGCGGCGAGCTCGTGCTCGTCGAGGAGAAGCGCGAGCTGATGCGCAAGCTCGGCAAGAAGCAGCTGACCGTGCAGCTCGAGCAGCCGCTGGCAGCCGTGCCTGCCGAACTCGCACCGTTCGGCCTCGAACGCGCGGACGACGGCACCGCGCTCGTCTACACGTACGACTCGCAGCGCGACGATGCGAGCATCGCGAAGCTGATCAACGCGCTCGGCGCGGCCGGCATCGGGTTTCGCGACCTGCATACGACGCAGAGCTCGCTCGAGGATATTTTCGTGAGCCTGATCGACAACCGCCGCAACGGCGCACAAGGGGCGTAACGCACATGGCCAACTGGAATCTCCACGGCATTCGCGCGATCTACCGCGCCGAAATGGCCCGCACGCGCCGTACGCTGATGCAGAGCATCATCGCGCCAGTGATCTCGACGTCGCTGTACTTCGTCGTGTTCGGCTCGGCGATCGGCTCGCGCATCAGCGACGTGAACGGGATCGGCTACGGGTCGTTCATCGTGCCGGGCCTCGTGATGCTGTCGCTGCTGTCGCAGAGCATCTCGAACGCGTCGTTCGGCATCTACTTCCCGCGCTTCACGGGCACGATCTACGAGATCTTGTCCGCGCCCGTGTCGTACTGGGAAATCGTGATCGCCTACGTGGGCGCGGCCGCGTCGAAGTCGCTGCTGCTCGGGCTGATCATCCTCGCCACCGCCGGCCTGTTCGTGCCGCTGCACATCCTGCATCCGTTCTGGATGGTGCTGTTCCTCGTGCTGACGTCGATCACGTTCAGCCTGTTCGGCTTCGTGATCGGCATCTGGGCCGACAGCTTCGAGAAGCTGCAGCTCGTGCCGCTGCTGATCATCACGCCGCTCACGTTCCTTGGCGGCAGCTTCTACTCGGTCGACATGCTGCCGCCCGCGTGGCGCATCATCACGCTGTTCAACCCGATCGTGTATCTGATCAGCGGCTTCCGCTGGTCGTTCTACGGGCTGGCCGACGTGCATGTATGGATCAGCCTCGCCGCGACCACGCTGTTCCTCGCGATCCTGCTCGCGATCGTCGCGTGGATGTTCCGCACCGGCTACAAGCTGAAGAACTGACGCGACGCGCGCAGTCGCGGCTGCATCGGCCCGGTTCGCGCAACCGGGCCGGCGCTGCTAGACTGGATCGGAAGACCGGCCGCTACCGCCCGACAGGCGCGGGCCGCACGGCCCCACTCCCTGCGTGAGGACCCCCGATGAGCGCTTCCCGGATCGATGCCGTCCGCGACGGCCTGTTTCGCGCCACGACGTTCGTCGATACGCTGAACCTGGGCTTCAGCCAGTTCTTTATCCGCTCGCCGCACGGCGACGTGCTGTGTGTCGAAACGGGCACCCGCTCCAATTTCACGCAACTGAGTGCGGCGCTCGACACCGTCGGCATCGCGCCGTCGATGGTGAGCAGCGTGATCGTTCCGCACTTCGAGGCCGACGAAATGGGCGCGCTGCCCGATTTCCTCGCGGCCAATCCGGCGCTCGTCGCGTACGGTCATCCGATGTGTACGTGGGGGCTCGCCGACGTGTTCGGCGTGCGCGCGATTCCGCTGAAGGACGGCGTGCCGACGACGTTGTCGGGCATCGACGTCGTGCCGGTCTTCACGAAGCACGTGCATCAATGGGACGCGCTCGTCGTGTATCTGCCGGCGTACAGGGCCTTGCTGTCGTCGGACATCCTGATGCGCTTCGGCAACGCGGAAACGGACGACCCGCTGCCCGCGATTCTCGATTCGATCACGCGCTCGGATTACCTGCCGTCGCTCGCGCACATGGCGAGCGCGCTGCGCCGCATCCAGGCGCTCGACCTCGACATCATCCTGCCGATGCACGGCCCGGCGATCACGCACGACATTCCGCGCGTGATCGCCGGGGTGATCGCCCACTGCGAGGCGGCCACCGCGTAGCGCAAGCGCGCCGCGCGCGGCCGGCCAGCGCCGCTCAGGCGCCCGTGACGACGAATTCGTCGGCCGCCTTGCTCTGGATCGAAGCCATCAACGCGAGTTCGCGCTTGCTGCGCGGCTCGCCGGACACGACGCCCGTCGCATGCTTGGCCTTCGCGCCGAGCGGAAAGAACACGAACGACGCGCCGGCCGGCGCATCCGGCTCCGCGCGCAAGCGTTTGTTCAGAATTTTCAGGTACTTCTTCTTCGACACTTCCTTCGCTGCCATGGCGCCCTCCGCGCGAATGTGATGCCGGTCAGCATACCAGTTTTGAACCGGCACTCCGGCCCGGGCCGCTCGACGGCTGGCCGGCGAGCCTCGTCGCGAGGCACCATGTTCGATGTGCCCGCCAAGGCGGCATGTGCGGCCGACCGCGAACCTGCCCGGCCATCCGCGCGTATTGCCGAGAACCGCCCGCCCCGTCACCGGTCTCCGGAATTTTTTCGCAGGCGATGTCGATTGACGCGATCGTCGCGCGTCGTAGTGTCGTAACCAGTCGTTTTGCCGTCCGCGCGGCCGGCCGCCATCCCTTTTACCGTTCAAGGAGCAGCAACAATGCGCGTCATGGTGATCGTCAAGGCAACGGCCTTTTCCGAATCGGGCACGATGCCCGATACCGAACTGCTGGCGGCAATGGGCCAGTACAACGAGGAACTCGTGAAGGCCGGCGTGATGCTCGCCGGCGAAGGGCTCCATCCGAGCTCGCGCGGCAAGCGCGTGCATTTCTCCGGCAAGGAGCGGACCGTCATCGACGGCCCGTTCGCCGAGACCAAGGAGCTCGTCGCCGGCTACTGGCTGTGGGAAGTGAAGTCGATGGAAGAAGCCGTCGAGTGGGTCAAGCGCTGCCCGAACCCGATGCCGACCGATTCTGACATCGAGATCCGCGGGATCTTCGCGCTCGAGGACTTCGGCGACGCCTTCACGCCGGAACTGCAGGAACAGGAAGCGCGGCTGCGCGCGGAAATGGACGGCAAGCGCAACGCGTAAGCCGGCGCGGCCCAATCCTCGGACAAGCGGATCGACGGCGCGGTCTCGCCGGGTGACACATCGCCTCGATACGTTACCCGGCGAGATCGCGCCGCCATGCCTGTCCATTTCGACCGCTGTCGTGCAGCGCATCGAAGCGCCGATCGCACAACCGCGGCGCGCTACGCCGCCGGCACCGGATGACGCATCACCGGCGCGCCCCACGATTGCAGGCGATCGCGGCTCGGCGGGCATCCGAACCGCGACTTGTACACGCGGGAAAAATGCTCGACCGATTCGAAGCCGGTCGCCGCGGCAACCTGCGACACGCTCAGCTCCGTCTGCTGCAGCAACTGGTGCGCGGTCGCGACCCGCAGGCTCAGGTAGTACTGCAGCGGCGCGGTCGCCGTATGCCGCTTGAACTGCCGCTCGAGCTGGCGCTTGGACAGCCCGACCGCCTGCGCGACCGATTCGCACGACATCGGCTCCGACATCGACTCGCGCATCAGCCGGATCGCCTTCGCGACCGAGGCGCTCATCGCCTCCGGCTCCGCCTCGCGGTCCGACAACTGCGCCTCGTCCGCGCCGCGCGGCCGCGCATGCAGCAGATGCCGCGCAATCTCCCGCGCGAGCTCGGCGCCGTGTTCGCGGCCGATCCAGTCGAGCATCATGTCGATGATCGCGGTGCCGCCCGCGCACGTGATCAGGCGCGGCTCGATCGTGTAGAGCCGCGTGGTCGCGCCGACCTTCGGATACGCCTCCTGAAACCCTTCGACGTTGTCCCAGTGCACGGCCGACGGCCGCCCGTGCAGCAGGCCGGCCGCGGCGAGCAGTTCGGTCCCCGTCTCGACGCCGCCGATCTGCGTGCCGAACGCCATCTGGTTCTGCAGCCACGTCTTCACGCCACGGTGCTTCGCGTGCTGCTGCGCCTCGAAGCTCGCGACCACGAAGATCGTCGCGAACGCGCCCCGCTGGTCGCCGATCGGCCGGGTCGGCGTCGACATGCCGTTGGTCGCCTGCACCGGTTCGCCGTCGGCCGACAGCACGGTCCACGCGTACAGCGTGCGCTGCCCGAGCCAGTTCGCGAGCGACATCGCCTCGATCAGCAGCGCGAGCCCCAGATGGGAGAACTGCGGCATGACGAGCAAGCCGACCTGGCGCGGTGTGTGCATGGCCGCTGGCCCGGCCGGCAAAGGCAGTTTCCGTGAAGTCATGGCAGTTTCGATCCGGCCGGATACAGGGGCCGCCTGGCGGGAAATCGTAGGCGGCGCGTCTCCGACGCGCCATCCGTTCAACCCCGACTGTGCCGCCCGCCGCCTTTCGATACTTGATGAAAAGCGACATTGCGCTGTCGCTTTCCGCAGGGTCGCAGCGCCGGCGGCGCCTGCCCCGCGCGCGCCGCCGCGGTGCGTCACGCGCCGTCGCAATCGATCAAGTGCGGGCCGCGCACGCCCCTTATAGTCGGCTCGCGTTCCGCCCGCATCCGGGCGATGCACGCGTATCCACTGACTTCCGGGAACCTGCCCCATGCAAATCAAACAGCTCTATATCGACAGCGCGTGGCAACCCGCCGCAGCCGGCGGACAGCGTGCCATCGTCGATCCCGGCACCGGCGAAACGATTGCACGCGTGTCGTACGGCACGACGGCCGATGCCGAACACGCGATTCGCGCGGCGCGGGCCGCGTTCGACCACGGCGAGTGGCCGCGCCGGTCCGCAGGCGAGCGCGCGGCCTGCGTGCGCGCGCTGGCCGAAGCACTGCGCGGCGAAGCGAGCGCGCTCGCGCGCATCGAGACCGCGAACACCGGCAAGACGCTGGCCGAATCGGCGTCCGACGTGCACGACGCCGCCGCGGCCTTCGACTATTTCGCGAGCCTCGCGGTCACCGAGTCGGGCAGCGTGAACGCCACGCAGCCGCACGCGCTCAGCGTCACGCTGCGCGAGCCGGTCGGCGTGTGCGGGCTGATCACGCCATGGAACTACCCGCTGCTGCAGGCCGCGTGGAAGCTCGCGCCGGCGCTCGTGGCCGGCAACACGGTCGTCATCAAGCCCGCGTCGTTGACGCCGCTGTCCACGCATCGCCTGGTCGAGCTCGCGCGCGACGCGGGCCTGCCGCGCGGCGTGCTCAATCTCGTGACGGGCGGCGCCGACGTGGGCGACACGCTCGCGTCGAGCGCCGAGGTCGACCTGATCTCGCTGACCGGCAGCAACGCGGCCGGCGCCAGCGTGATGCGCGCGGCCGCGTCGAACTTCAAGCGCGTGTCGCTCGAACTCGGCGGCAAGAATCCGAACATCGTGTTCGCCGACGCCGATTTCGACACGGCGCTCGACTACGCACTGAACGCCGCGTTCTTCAACGCCGGACAGATGTGCTCGGCCGGCTCGCGCCTGCTGGTCGAACGCGCGCTGCACGACCGCTTCGTCGATGCGCTCGCCGCACGCATCACGGCGATCCGGCTCGGCCACGGCGTCGACGAGGCCACGCGGATGGGCCCGGTGATTTCCGCCCAGCAGCGCGATCGCGTGCTGGCGCTGATCGGCGACGCCGCGCGCGAAGGCGCGCGCATCGTATGCGGCGGCCGCGCGCCCTCGGGCGACGCATTCGCGACCGGCTTCTGGATCGAACCGACGCTGATCGCCGACGTGCGCACGACGATGGCGATCGCGCGCGACGAGGTGTTCGGCCCGGTGCTGACCGTCGAGACGTTCGACAGCGAGGACGACGCGCTCGCGCTGGCCAACGACACGCCGTTCGGCCTCGCCGGCGCCGTGTGGACGCGCGACTTCGCGCGCGCCAACCGCGTGATGCGCCGGTTGCGGGCGGCGACCGTGTGGGTCAACGACTACAACGTGACGCTGCCGGGCGCGCCGTGGGGCGGCTACAAGGCCAGCGGCATCGGCCGCGAACTGTCGCGCAGCGGCCTCGACGAATACACCGAACTGAAGCACGCGTACGTCAATTTCGAAGCCAGCCCGCAACGCTGGTTCTGATCTCCACCGACACGAGAACCCGACATGCTCACTGCCACGCAACCCGACCAGACGCATCGCGCAACACGCGCGGATCTCGCGTGCGCGTTCCGCTGGACCGCGCGCCTCGGCATGCACGAATCGATCGCCAACCACTTCAGCGCCGCCGTATCCGACGACAACCGGCAATTCCTGATCAACCCGCGCGGACGTCACTTCTCGCGGGTGCGCGCGAGCGAGCTGCTGCTCGTCGATGCCGACGACGCGGACACGATCCGCCGCGACGACGCGCCCGACATCACCGCGTGGGCGCTCCATTCGGAAATCCACAAGCGTCACCGGCATGCGCGCTGCGTGCTCCACGTGCACTCGAAATACGCGACGGTGCTGTCGTGCCTCGCGCAGCCCGCGCTGCCGCCGCTCGACCAGAACTGCATGCGTTTCTTCGAACGGGTCGCCGTGGATACCGGATTCGACGGAATGGGGCTCGGCGACGAAGCGTGCCGCGTCGCCGACGCGCTGGGCGACAAGCCCGTGCTGCTGATGGGCCAGCACGGCGTGATCGTCGTCGCGTCGTCGGTCGCGCAGGCGTTCGACGATCTGTATTACTTCGAGCGCGCGTGCGAGACCTACGTAACCGCGCTGCAAACCGGCCAGCCCTTGAAAATCGCGACCGAACAGGTCGCACGCAAGACGATGATCCAGTGGCACGACGACTATGCGGGATTCGCGGCGCAACATCTGGCGGAGCTTCGCGCGATTCTCGACGACGAGTCGCCGTCGTATGCGTGGTAGCGACGCCCGGCGCGCGGAGCGGCATGCGAAAGCATGCCCGCACGTCCGCATGGACGATTCGCGCCGCGTCGCGCGAATCGTCCGTCGACGCACGTTATTTTGCGGTCAACCCGCCATCGACGAGCACCGACGTGCCGGTGACGAAGCTGCTTTCGTCGGACGCGAGAAACAGCGCGACGTCGGCGACCTGCTCCGGCGTGCCCATCCCGAGCGGCTGAACCTCGTCGAGCAGCGCATCCATCCGCTGCCGGCCGCCGAGCGCGTCGATGAACGGCGTATTCATCGGCGTATCGATCCAGCCCGGGCACACCGCATTGGCGCGGATGCGGTCCTTCGCATGCTCGATCGCCACGCAGCGCGTCAGCATCAGGACGCCGCCCTTCGATGCGCAGTAGGCCGCATGCAGCGGTTCGCCGACGAAGCTGCTCGTCGAGCCGAGATTGACGATCGAGCCGCCGCCGCTGCGGATCATCGCCGGAATCGCGTATTTGCAGCCGAGAAACACGCCCTTGAGGTTCACGTCCATCACGGCGTCCCAGTCCGCCTCGGTCGTGTCGACGAGCATCGCTTCGCGGATCACGCCCGCGTTGTTGCACAGGATGTCGAGCCGGCCGAACGCGCGCTCCACGAAATCGACCAGTTCGCCGACCTGCCCGGCGGAACGCGCGTCGGCCTGCCTGCCGACGATCGCGCCGTCAGGCGCCATCGCGCACGTCGCGTCGAGCTGCGCGACATTGCGGCTCGTCGTCGCGATCACGCGGGCGCCCTCGCGCGCGAATCGCAGCGCGATGCACCTGCCGATTCCACTCGCCGCACCCGTCACCACGGCGACCTTGCCGGCCAGCCGGCCGGCCTGGTTCTCGTTCATCGTCGTTTGCTCCGATGGGTTCCCGTTCGTCATCGCGTGCTCCGGCACGAGCCGCGGCGCACACGAAGCGCGCCGCACGCTCAGTGAAGATCCAGCGCGACGTCGAGCGCAGCGCGCGGATCGCGTCCGTCGGTCGTCGTGACGCCGGCCAGCCAGTCCTTCAGCACGCCCGGATGCTGCTGCAGCCACGCCTTCGCCGCGACCTCGGGCTGCTTGCCGGAGGCGATCGCCTTCATCACCTGGTTCTCCATGTCCGTGGTGAACTGCAGGTTCGCGACCAGCCTCGCCGCATTCGGGCAGCGCGCCGCGTAGTCGGGCGCCGTCATCGTATAGACCTTCGCCTCGCCGTAATTCGGGCCGAACAGCGCGTCGCCACCGCCGAGATAGCGCATGTTGAAGTCGAGGTTCATCGGATGCGGCTCCCAGCCGAGAAAGACGATCCACGCATGATCGCGGATCGCCCGCTTGACCTCGACCAGCATGCCGGCTTCGCTCGATTCGATCAGCTTGAACTTGCCGAGCCCGTACTGGTTGCCCTGGATCGCCTTGCGGATCAGCTCGTTGCCGTCGTTCCCCGGTTCGATCCCGTAGATACGGCCCTGCAGTTTGTCCGCGAACTTCGCGATGTCGCCGAACGAGCGCAGACCGGCGTCGTATGCATACGCCGGAACCGCGAGCGTGTACTTCGCGCCGACGAGGTTCGGGCGATCCAGCACCTTCACGGCGCCGCTCTTCACGAACGGCCCGCTCGTCGCATCCATCGACGGCCGCCAGTCGCCGAGGTACACGTCGATCTGGCGCGCCTTCAGCCCGGCCAGCGCGATCGGAATCGATGCCATCGTCCTGGTCGGCTGATAGCCGAGACTCGACAGCACGGTCGACGCGAGCGCGGTCGTCGCGGCGATGTCGGTCCAGCCGATCTCCGCGAACCGCACGACGCGGCAGGTTGCCGGTTCCCGTGCGACCGCATGACCCGCGCAGACGCCCGCCAGCGCGATACACCCGAGGGTTTTCCTGACGACGTTCATCGTGATTTCTCCAGACAGGTTGAAGGACAACTAAAGATCCAGTACGAGCCGTGACGACTTCGCGCGCGACACGCAGATATAGATGAGATGGTTCGCGCGCTTCTCCTCGTCCGTCTGGAGACAGTCGCGATGGTCGGCCTCGCCGTCGAGCAGCCTGACGGCGCAGGTGCCGCAGATGCCTTCTCCGCACACCGATTCGACCGCGATCCGCTCGTCGCGCAGCACGTCGAGAATCGACCGCTCCGCGGGTATCGCGATGCGGCGGCCGGTTCTCGCAAGCTCGACCTCGAACGCCCGCGCGTCGTCCCGTGGCGCGCACGGCGCCGCGGGCGCCGCGAAGCGCTCGAAGCGGATCGCGCCGGCCGGCCAGTCGCGCGCCGCGTCGAGCACGCTGTCGATCAGTCGCGCCGGGCCGCAGACATACACCTGCGTGCCCGCGCGCGGCATGCCCAGCAGCGCGCGCAGATCGACCTCGCCGTCCCGTTCGCTGAAATGCAGCCGGGTTTTCAGTCGCAGCGCACCGCCTTCGATCGTGTCGAGCAACGCCATCCGCTCGCGCGATCGCGCCAGGTAGCACAGCGTGAACGGCTTGCCGAGCGCCTCGAGCCGCCGCGCCATCGGCAGGATCGGCGTGATGCCGATGCCGCCCGCGATCAGCACGTAGTCGCTCGCCTGCTCGTCGAGCACGAAATGATTCCGGGGCGCGCTCAGGCTGACCGCGTCGCCCAGCGCCAGCCGCTCGACGACATACGCGGACCCGCCGCGCGAGCGCGGCTCGCGCAGCACCGCGATCCGGTAGGTCGATCCGTCGGCCGCGCGTTCGACGATCGAGTACTGGCGCACGATGCCGTCCGGCAGGCGCAGTTCGACATGCGCGCCGGGCGCGGCGGGCGGCAGCGCCGTACCGTCGGCCGACGCGAACACGACGCCGCGGATCTCCGGTGTAAGCA
The DNA here is from genome assembly GCF_003857765.1 of Burkholderia sp. Bp9016. Taxonomy (NCBI): domain Bacteria; kingdom Pseudomonadati; phylum Pseudomonadota; class Betaproteobacteria; order Burkholderiales; family Burkholderiaceae; genus Burkholderia; species Burkholderia sp. Bp9016. The sequence goes on along the minus strand of NZ_QTPY01000006.1, from coordinate 90,892 downwards.
TCGTCGCATCGACGACACGCGCGTCGATGTGCGCGACGGTCGGAATCGAGAGGATCGGCTCCATCGTGCTCACCGTTGACGCGTGCGCCATTCGGGCTGCGCCCAGACGGGCGCCGACGAAGGCGGCAACGGCGTGCGCCCGAGCACGAGATCGCTGCCCTTTTCGCCGATCATCACGGTCGGCGCATTGGTGTTGCCGCTGACGATCGTCGGCATCACCGACGCATCGATCACGCGCAGCCGCTCGAGGCCGTGCACGCGCAGGTCGGGGCCGACCACCGCTTCCGGATCAGACGCCGGGCCCATCTTGCAGGTGCCCGCCGCGTGGTAGCCCGTCTCGGTGACGTCGCGCGCCCACGCGTCGAGCGACGCGTCGTCGGTCTTGCCCGCGCCCGGCGAAAGCTCGTCGCCGCACAGGTCGCGGAACGACGGCTGCGCGAGAATCTCCCGCACGAGACGCACGCCGGCGCGCATGTCGGCCCGGTCGCGTTCGGTCTTCAGATAGTTGAAGAGGATCCGCGGCGGCTGGCGCGGATCGCCGGACGTCAGCGTCACCGCGCCAAGGCTCGTCGGGCGCATCAGGTCGATATGCACCTGGAACGCATGCGCGGGCACGCTGTCGACGCTGCCCGGCTGCACCGCGAGCGGCATAAACGTCAGTTGCAGGTCCGGATGCTCGACGCCCGCGCGCGAACGGATGAACGCACCCGCCTCGAAATGGTTGGTCGCGGCCAGCCCTTCGCGCTGCGCGAACCATTTCGCGCCGGTCCACCATTTGCGCGGCGCGACCGTCCACGGATAGATCGACACGGGCTTCCTGCACAGATATTGCACCACGGTGTCTGGGTGATCGGACAGCCTGCGGCCGACGCCCGGCAGATCGTGCCGCGTGCGCACGCCGGCGCGTTCCAGTTCACCGGCCGGCCCGACGCCGGACAGCATCAGCAGTTGCGGCGTGTTGATCGCGCCGCCGCACAGCAGCACTTCGGCATTCGCCGTCACCTCGTGCGAGGCGCCGTCGCGCGCGTACTCGATGCCGGTCGCGCGCTTGCCGTCGAACAGCACGCGCAGCACGAGCGCGCCGGTCAGCACGGTGACGTTGCCGCGTTCGAGCGCCTGCGCAAGATAGCCGCGCGCGGTGCTCCAGCGCGCACCGTTCCACGTCGTGCGATCGACGCGGCCGAAGCCTTCCTGCCGATAGCCGTTCACGTCGTCGGTATGCGCGTAGCCCGCATCGACGCCCGATGCGATGAACGCGCGCGTGAGCGGCGTGTCGGTGCGCCCGGCCGTCACGCGCAGGTGGCCGCTGTCGCCGTGATAGGCGTCGGCGCCCAGTTCGTGCCGTTCCGAGCGGATGAAATACGGCAGCACCTCGCGGTAGCTCCATCCGGTGCAGCCCTGCTCGGCCCAACCGTCGTAGTCGCGCGCATGGCCGCGGATATAGACCATCCCGTTGATCGACGACGAGCCGCCGAGCACGCGCCCGCGCGGCGTCGCGATGCGGCGACGGTTCAGGAACGGCTCCGGTTCCGACCGGTACTGCCAGTTGAAACGGTTGCCGCCCACCACGATGCCCATCGCGGACGGCATGTCGATCGACCAGTGCCGGTTCGCGGGGCCGGCCTCGAGCAGCAGGACCCGCACGTTAGGGTCCTGCCCGAGCCGGTTGGCCAGCACGCAGCCGGCCGATCCCGCACCGACAATCACATAGTCGTAGTCGCGACGCACGGCGTCGATTGCCTCTGGTTTCTTCATCACCAATTGCTCCGAGAACCCCGGCCATTTCCCCCAAAGGGACTTCCTTCTGGGCGGATGACGGGGAGGGAAGGAGCGCTGTTGACAGGCCGCTTCTCCCACGGGTTAGGATCGCCGGCATGATTCTTGTCTATCGCTACCGGGTAAAGTCGCTCAACGGACTGCTCAACAAGCAGAGCCGTGCGGTGAACTTCGTCTGGAACTTCTGCAACGACACGCAGAAGCACGCGCTCAGGTGGAACAAGAGGTGGCCATCCGGTTTCGACCTGAACGTGCTGACGACCGGCAGCAGCAAGGAACTCGGCATCCACTCCGGCACGATCAACGCGACGTGCGAGCAATACGCGAAGTCGCGCAGCCGGAACCGTCGGCCCTACCCGCGCTATCGCGGCAAGAAATCGCTGGGCTGGGTGCCGCTGAAGGGCCGCGACCTGAAGCGCAAAGGCGACGCATTTCGCTTCGCCGGCAACACCTTTCGCGTGTTCAACAGTCGTCCGCTTCCGGAAGGCAAGATCAAGGACGGAACCAACTTTGCGCAGGACGCGCGCGGCAACTGGTTCCTTAACATCGCGATTGAGATACCCGATGTCCAGGCCCGCCCGATCCGTTCCGGTGTCGGCATCGATCTGGGCTTGAAAGACTTCGCCACACTTTCGACCGGCGAGAAACTGCCCAATGACCGGTTCGGTCGACGCGCGGCGGAGAAGCTGGCGAAAGCGCAGCGAGCACGAAAGCACAAACGACACATCGCGAAGCTGCACGCCAAGGTCGCGAATGCCCGCGCTGATTTCCAGAACAAGCTTGCGCTCGATCTGGTGCGGCGCTTCGATTACATCGCGGTCGGCAACGTATCGGCCGCCAAACTCGCCAGAACCAGGATGGCGAAAAGCGTCTACGACGCATCCTGGTCGTCCTTCCGGAACAAGCTCCGTTACAAGGCGATTGCGCACGGAGCCACGTTCGAGGAAGTCGACGAAAGCGGTTCTACCCAGTCCTGTTCGTCGTGCGGGTCGAAAGACAGCACGACGCGGCCGAAAGGTATCGCGGGACTGCGAGTAAGAGAGTGGGCCTGCGATGGCTGTGGTGTCGTGCATGATCGTGATATCAACGCTGCGCTGAACATTCTCCGATGCGGACGTGCATCGCCAGGGGTGGGAATCCTCCGCCGTTAGGCGCGGAGGGGGACGTCAACGCTTGCATGCAGTTGATCGTGATCATGAAGGTCGAACGGGCGGATCGGCGCCGTCGTCCTCGCCGGAGACGCAACGGAGAGCGGCGCTCCCCGTCGCTCACGCGCCGTGAATGCCGTCGTGCACGAGCGTGTGGAAGTGATGCACGAGGTGTTCGCTCTCGTTGCTGTGCTCGGCGTCGATCACGTAGCGGCCCTGGTTGTAGCCGACCGAATGCAGCCCCTTCTGCACCGAGATGTTCAAGCGGATGTCTTCCGGGCCGAGATCGGTGTTCATCCAGTCCATGCACGCCTTCGTCACTGCGGGCATTTCGTCGTGCGTCGAGTAGTAGCCGAAGCGCAGCAGCGTCTTCTCCGGCTCCAGCGGAATGATCAGGAACGTCGCAAGGAATTCCGAGTACGGGAACGTGTAGAACGTGTTGTGCGGCCAGATCCCGATGTTGAAGAAGCACTCGTCCGGATTCTTGTCGCCGAGCGGCACGCCGTACGCGGCGGTCGCGCCGAGATTGGCCGGCGCCGTGTAGGTCCACCATCTGTCGTGCTGCGTGAGCCGGTATCCGTCGAAGTCGATCAGGCCGGCCAGCTCGACGTGATGGGGGCCGGACAGCGAGAAGTGATAACCCTCGATCGAGTTGTCCATGATGACCTTCCAGTTCGCCGGCACGATCACGTCCTTCTCCTCCATCAGCCGGTACGCATCCAGTTTCGGAAACACGCGCTTCATCTCCGCATCGGCGCCGGGGAACTGGTCGCGCATCGACGGCGCGTTCGGGTCGAGGTTGAAGTAGTAGAACCCGCCGAGTTCCTCGACGCGCACCTTCGGAATGTTGTAGTCCGAAATATCGAACCCTTCGATGCGATCGGTGCGCGGCGCGCCGCGCAGGCTGCCGTCGGCGCCATAGCACCACGAGTGGTACGCGCAACGGAACAGCCCTTTCTGCACGCCGCGCCGCGCTTCGACGAGGCGGTTGCCGCGATGCTGGCAGACGTTGTGGAACGCATGGACCTGGCCGTCGCGGCCGCATGCGGCGATCACGCTCTGGTCGAACACGTCGGTCATCACGAACTGCCCGGGCGTGCTCAGTTCCGACCTGTGGCCGATCACGTGCCATGCCGACATGAAGATGCGGTCGCGCTCGGCCGCGAACACCGCATCGTCATAGAAATAGCGCGACGGCAGCGTCAGCGCGTTTTCGGGCCGTTGCTGCATCCAGCGGTCGGCAGCGACAATGTCTTGCTTCTTCACAACGGAGATCGGTTGCATGGGCGTTTTCCTGTTCTGTCGTTCGTCGGAAGGTGGCGGCCCGGTCCGGCTGGCCATCCACCATGAAGCGAACTTTATGGGTGCCCGCCGGCCCGCACTTGATGGATCGCGACATCGCGATGTCGCCGCGTGAGACCAGTGGCATGCGGCGCTTCGGCGTCGATTTTTCGGGTTCGCGATGTCGATTTCCACGCGCGGCGCCAGCCAGGCGCCGCCGTCCGCATTCGCCGAACAAACCGATTGACGCATCGTCGTTTTATAACGTATCGTCTTGACACGTTATAAAACGAAGCCGCCCCCCTCATGCATTCCCGTTTCGACCGCTTTCGTGCGACGCCCCTCGGCGCGCAGCTCGAAGCGCTGATCGCGCAGCCCGGGCGCTATGTCGAATTCGCGGCGCTGTCGCGCGTCGGCGTCGCCGCGATCGGTGCGATCCAGCACGAGGTCGCACGCAAATTCCCTGAAATCGAAGCCGATACGACCGCCCGGCAGTTCTGCGGCGCGATGGTCGCCGACGTGATGCGCCGCCACGGGCACGACGTCGTGCAGGCGCGCGGCCGGATCGGCGGCGCGCTGTTCAGCTACGGCGCGGTCTTCAGCGCGTATCCGCAGGTGCTGCCGTTCGCCGACGTCGTCGCCGCGCTGGCGGCGATGCCCGACCGGCTCGCCGCGTATGCCGCGCACATTCCCGCCGCGCTCGTCACGCGACGGCCGGCCGGCACCGGCTTCTCGCTCGTCGAACATGCATGCCACCTGCGCGACCTCGACGCCGTGTTCGCCGCGCGCATCGACGCCGTGCGCACGCACGAGCTGCCGGCGATCGCCTCCGTCGACGGCACCGCGCTCGCCGCGCAGCGCGACTATCTCGCGCAGCCGCTCGGCGATGCGCTCGCCGCATTCCGCACCGGCCGCGCAGCGCTGTGCGCGACGGCCGCCGCCCTGCAGGCGCCGGAACTCGCTCGCTGCGGATTGCGCGACGGCATCAGCCGGATGTCGCTCGACGAGTTCGTGCGCGAGTTGCTCGACCACGATCGCACGCACGTGCTCGAACTCGACGAGCTGCTCGCCGAACTCGAATTGCCGCCCCTTCCTGCCACGGCCGCCGAATGACCCAGCCCACCACACCCGTCGTCTTCATTCACGGCTTCATCGGCACGCTCGACGTGCCCGAATGGTCCGGCCCGCATCTCGCGCCCGACCTGCTCGGCTACGGCATCCATCGCGCCGCGCAGCCCGCCGCGATCACGCTCGCCGCGCAGGTCGAACATGTGCGGCAGGCCGTCGGCAAGCAGTTCGGCGCGCAGCCGGTCGATATCGTCGGTCATTCGGTGGGCGGCGCAATCGCGATGCTGTTCGCGCATGCGCATCCGGCGCACGTGCGCCGGATCGTCAACGTCGAAGGCAACTTCACGCTCGACGATGCGTTCTGGTCGGCGTCGGTCGGCCGCATGACGCCCGCGCAAGCCGATGCGATGCTCGACGGACTGCGCGACGATCCGCCGGGCTGGCTGCGCGGCGCGATCGACGATCCGTCGCCGCGCCAGCTCGACGATGCACGCCGCTGGCTCGCGCATCAGCCGGCGTCGACGCTGCGCGCGATGGGGCGCTCGGTCGTAGCAACGACCGGTGAACCGGGCTATCTGCAAACGCTCGCGCAGGTGTTCGAGCGTCATCCGGTGTGGCTCGTCGCGGGCGAACGCTCGCGGGCGGGCTGGCATGTGCCGGACTGGGCGCTCGCGCGCTGCGCCGGCTTCGAAACGATCGGCGGCTGCGGGCATCTGATGCCGGCCGAGCGGCCCGCTGCGTTTCGTGACACGCTCGCGCGCTGTCTCGGCTGACGCCTGCGTCGCCGCCCATCTGACAACCCGTAGGTTTCGCCGAAATATGGCTGAAAGACGCGGTTGCTAGAGTCGCCGAACCGGGTTGTCCTGGCGCCCGACCGCCGGACGGAGGCGATACATGCAACGATCAATGAACCTGGTACGTGCATTCTGGCTGCTCCTGCTGCTCGCCGTCGCGGGCCCCGCCCTCGCGTTCCAGACGCGGGTCGTGGCGATCCCCAGCGCGGCGATGAGCGAAACGCTGAAGGCGACCGTCGTGTTGCCCGACGACTACGCACGCCCGCACGGCGGCGCCGAACGCTTTCCGGTCGTCTACCTGCTGCACGGCTCCGGCGGCGACCACACCGACTGGACCAGCAACACGCATATCGCCGCACTCGCCGACCGCTATCACGCGATCCTCGTGATGCCCGACGGCGGACACGAGAGCTGGTACCTCGACAGCCCGTTCGACTCGGGCAGCCGCTACGAAACCTTCGTCGGCAACGAAGTCGTGTCCTATATCGACGATCACTTCAGGACGATCGCCGCCAAGCATGCGCGCGCGATCACCGGGCTCAGCATGGGCGGCTTCGGCGCGCTGCGCATCGCGCTCGACCGGCCCGACACGTTCGGCGCGGTCGGCAGCATCAGCGGCGCGGTCGACCCGCGCTGCTGCGAGGACGAGCCGGGCATCGACCACGTGTTCGGCGACCCGGTCCGCCATCCGTCGTTCTGGAACCGCAACGCGATCGTCGAAAACGCACGCGCGTTCGTCCGCGCGCATCTCGACCTGACGATCGACTGCGGCCGCGACGACGCGTTCGTCGGCTCGAATCGCACGCTGCACGAGCGGCTCGTCGCGCTCGGCGTGCCGCACGACTATGCGGAACGTCCCGGCGGCCACACGTGGGATTACTGGGCGCACGCGATCCGCTACCAGATGCGGTTCTTCGCGATGTCGTTCCAGCACGGCGGCTATGCCTACCATCCGGCGCCCCATGCGCCGGGCATGACGCACGCGGGCTGACGCGCGCGGCACTGCGGTGCGGCGCCACCCTCCGCACGGCGCGGCGCGGCGAACCCGGTGGTACGATGCGCTGGCATCGACCACCCACGTTTCCCCATGCCGCGCGACAACTTTGCGGACCTGCTTGCCTTCATCGCCGTCGCACGCGAGCGCAGCTTCACGCGCGCGGCCGCCCGGCTCGGCGTATCGCAATCCGCACTCAGCCATACGATCCGCTCGCTCGAGACGCGTCTCGGCGTGCGGCTGCTCGCGCGCACGACGCGCAGCGTGTCGCCGACCGAAGCCGGTGAGCGCCTGCTGCTGAACCTCGCGCCGCGCTTCGACGAAATCGAGGCCGAACTGTCCGCGCTCGCCGAGCTGCGCGACAAGCCGGCCGGCACCGTGCGCATCAACGCGACCGACTACGCGATCCGCACGTTGCTGTGGCCGAAGCTGTCGCCGATGCTGCGCGACTATCGCGACCTGAAGGTCGAGTTCGTGACCGACTACGGGCTGTCCGACATCGTCGCGGAACGCTTCGACATCGGCGTGCGACTCGGCGACCAGGTCGCGAAGGACATGATCGCGGTGCGCATCTCGCCCGACCTGAAAATGACGATCGTCGGCGCGCCCGCGTATTTCGCGCAACGCGAGCGGCCCATGACGCCGCAGGATCTCGTCGCGCACGACTGCATCAACCTGCGCCTGCCGACGCATGGCGCGCTGTACGCATGGGAACTCGCGCGCGGCGACGACACGCTGCAAGTGCGCGTCGACGGCCAGGTTACGTTCGACGGCACCTATGAAATGCTCGACGCGGCGCTCGCCGGCTACGGCCTCGCGTACGTGCCGGCCGAACTCGCCGCGCCGCATGTCGATGCCGGCTGCCTCGTCAGCGTGCTCGACGACTGGTGTCCGACGTTCCCCGGTCATCACCTGTACTACGCAAGCCGGCGACAGTCGTCGCGCGCGCTCGCACTGATCGTCGACACGCTGCGCCATCCGGCTCACTCATGAGCCCGTTCGATAAGTGCATGCGAATTCTTGGGGATTATCGATAAGCGTATCGGTCGCTACCATCGTCGGTGTCTTCAACGTCATCCGGAGCCATCGATGTCCGAACCGACCTCCCCCGCGCGGCGCGCCTTCGGCGCCATCGCGCCGGCTCTCGCCGACTACACCGACAACGTGCTGTTCGGCGACGTATGGCAGCGCCCCGGCCTGTCTCCGCGCGATCGCAGCCTGATCACCGTCGCGAGCCTCGTCGCGCTGTATCGCGTGAACGAGCTGCCGTTCCATCTGAAGAAAGCGCTCGACAACGGCCTGACCCGCGATGAACTGATCGAGGCGATCACCCATCTCGCGTTCTATTCGGGCTGGCCGACCGCAAGCTCGGCGCTGCCGGTCGCGCAACGCATCTTCGACGAAGCCGGCGTGTGAACACGACGTACGGCCGGCACGTTCCCGTTCAACCGACTTGAACCGACGCGGGTGTATCCCCGCATGGAGTCTGCATATGGATTACCGCTATCTCGGGCGCAGCGCGCTCAAGGTGTCGCCGCTGTGTCTCGGCGCGATGATGTTCGGCGGGGAAACCGACGAAGCGACATCAGCGCGCATCATCGACAAGGCGTTCGACCAGGGCGTCAACTTCATCGACACGGCCGACGTCTATCACGCCGGACGCTCGGAAGAAATCGTCGGCCGAGCGATCGCACGGCATCGCGACAGCTGGGTCGTCGCGACGAAATTCGGCTATCCGGCCGGGCCGGACGCGGGGCCGAACCGTCAGGGCCAGTCGCGCAAGTGGATCTTCGAATCGGTGGACGCGAGCCTGAAGCGGCTCGGTACCGATTACATCGATATCCTCTATTTCCATCGCGCGCTGACCGACGCGCCGCTCGACGAAGCGATGCGCGCGGTGGCCGACCTGATCCGGCAAGGCAAGGTGCGCTACATCGGGCTGTCGAACTTCAAGGGCTGGCGCATTGCCGAGATCGTGCGACTCGCGGATCAGCTCGGCATCGATCGGCCGGTTGCGAGCGAACCGCTGTACAACCTCGTCGACCGCACGGCCGAGGTCGAACAGCTTCCGGCCGCCGCGCATTACGGGATCGGCGTCGTGCCGTACAGCCCGCTCGCGCGCGGTGTGTTGACCGGCAAATATGCGGTCGATGCGCAGCCGCCCGCCGATTCGCGCGCAGGCCGCGGCGACCGGCGCATCCGGCAGACGGAATGGCGGCCCGAATCGCTGCACATCGCGCAGCAGGTGGCCGCGCATGCGGCTGCGCGCGGCACGACGTCGGTCGCGTTCGCACTCGCCTGGGTGATGAAGAACCGTATCGTCAGCTCGACGATCGCGGGCCCGCGCACCGAGGCGCACTGGGACAGCTACGTCGATGCGCTGACGCTCGAACTCGGCCCCGACGACGAGCGCTTCGTCGACGCGCTGGTGCCGCCCGGGCACGCGTCGACGCACGGTTATACGGATCCCGGCTATCCGGTCGAAGGACGGAAGGTTTGACGTCGGGAGATTGAAGCGGGAGGCCCGCTGCCCGCCGCCATGATGCGGCGATCGCGATTGCAGGCGCGAGAAGGATGTACGACTGACGGGCCGGACGGCGCGTCCGGCAAGCGGGTGAGCGGGTGAGCGGGTGAACCGAGGCAGTGCGCGGCGGGCGACGCGGCGAAAAACAGAAAACGAAAAACGGCAAACAGAGACGGCGGCGGCAGCGGCAGCGGCGGCGAACTCAGTTGCCGCTTGCCGCGTCAGCGCTCACCACGCGATCGAAAAATTCCTGCGCTTGCGCCAGCTCGTCGAGCGCGCGATCGAGACGCGACATCGCGCGTGCATATTCGGCCGACGAGATATCGTCGTCGCTTTCGCCGCGCACGACGCGAAACGCCTGATCGACATTGCGCGTCGCTTCGACGAAGCGTTGCGCGGCCCGGGCTTCCTGCGAACGGATGTGGGTCGACATCGACACTTCTCCCTCAGGGTTGCTGTGCGAAGCAAGCCGATGCCCAGTATGCGGCACGCGCATGTCGACGGCGTGAACGATCGCCAACCGCCTGCCTGCGCATCGCAGCGATGCTTCGAGCCGATTGTCGCTCCGGGTTCGCGGATCCGCTATGGCGAGATTGCAACAAATTCTTGCGGCCGCCGTCACGACGGCCGCACCGGCGCGTGCATTGCACACGCATCGGTTTCGCTGCGGATGTCACGCGCCGCACCTCAGCGGCGCAAACGTCACGCGCGCCCGATGCGCGGATGCGTCAAGCCGCCGAACGCCGCTGCTTCGCCGGGCGACAGATCGAACAGATCGCCGGTGGGTTCGCGCGGGTGCTCGGTAGCGGGCCGACTGCGCAACCGCGCCACATGCGCGGGCGTGACATAGGCGGCCGCCGTTTCGATCGGCGGCACGTCGAACAGATCGCGCGTGACGCCGCGCACGGCATCCGTCGGTGACCGGCCGCGCAGGCGCGCGACCAGTTCCACGAAGCGATCGAAATCGCCAGCGCGCGTGGCCTTGTTCACATCGGCGAGATCGCGCGCTTTCAGCACGCACGGCTGCGCGAGCCGCACGAAATACGGTGCCTCGAGCTCGACCGACAGCGCGAGCGGATAGCTCTTTCCCGTTTGTTCCTTCGCACGCCCTATGCAGTCGACCACGGCCGCGCCCTGCGCGACGCCGAGCGGCTTGCCCGTGCTCACGCTGCGCAGGTGATCCGGGAACACGCGCAGTTGCGTGCCGACCGTCAGCGCGGTGGACGACGCGCACACCAGCGCATAGTGTTGTTCGCGACGCCGGCCCGACGGCAGCGTCGAACGGCTCGCGATGAACGTGTGCGGCGGCAACGGCCGCACCTGGCCGCTTGCGTCGACCCATGCATTCCACAGCAGCGCGTCCTCGCGCTTGCGCTCGCCCGGCCGCGTGCGCGATGCGACCGGCGAAAACAGCGCGAGCAGCGAGCCCGTGCGATGCGCGGCGACTTCTGCGCTGCTGCCGAGCGGCTGGTTGATTCCCCACAGAAAACGCCCACCCCCAAGCCGGCGCTCCCATTCCTTGCGGAGCACGACGGTCGGCAGTTCCTCGCCGGACTCGGTACCGATCTTCGTCCAGCAGAACGTGGGAGGGAGGTGTTTCAGTGTCATCAACTTTCTCGGAATACAGCCTCGCTGGTGACAGCAAGCCCATTCAACAACCGTAACTGTATAGGTATAATGCATCACATGGAAGCCCCGGACCACGATTTTCCTGTTCAAGACCTGTTGCGCCGTCTGATGGCGGATACGCGCTCGTCCAGCGAAATCGCACGGCTTTCCGGCGTCAGCCAGCCGACCGTGTCGCGTTTGCGGTTGTCGAACGGGCATCGGCTGAGGCGCAGCGCGCCATTCAACAAGCTATGCAGTTTCTACGGTGTCGATACCGGGCCGACGCGCCGCCGCTACAACGACCTGCTGCGCGACGCGATCGTCGACGCGTGGGACGGCTCGGACGAGCACGGCCGCGCGCTGCTGGTCGTGATTCAGGGATTGAAGGATCTGCAGGCGAAGGCGGACGACGGGTAACGGTGCAGCAAGAACGAAGCGCCGCCCGCATCGACCGGCAACTCGAGCACCGATGACGGCACGAAATGACCGTGCCGATACCCGCGACCGGGACTATGATGATTCGGTCAACAGCCTCGGGGCGAACCGTGGATCGAGACGACGCATTCATCGTGCGCACCATGTCGGCGGACGACGTCGCCATGTCGGTCGAATGGGCGGCGGCAGAAGGGTGGAACCCCGGCCGGCATGACCCGCGCTGTTTCAGGGAAGCGGATCCGGCCGGCTTCTTCGTCGGCGTCTGGCGCGACGAGCCGGTCGCGTGCCTCGCCACCGTCGCGTACGACGATCACTTTGGCTTCCTCGGTCTTTACATCGTCAAACCCGGGTATCGCGGCAAAGGCCTGGGCATGCGAATCTGGCAGCACGGCATGCGCTACCTTGGGGATCGCAACATCGGGCTCGACGGCGTCGTTGCCCAGCAGGCGAACTACAGGAAGTCGGGCTTCCGGCTCGCGTACCGCAACATTCGCTATCAGGGGCACGTAAGCGGCATCGGATGCGCACAGGTGGCGCCAGCGGCCGACGTGCCGTTCGAGCAGTTGCTTGCGTACGATCGCCAGTGTTTCCCCGCCGCGCGCGAGCGCTTCGTCTCCGCGTGGATCGCCCAGCCCGATGCCGTCGCGCTCGCGGCGGTCGATGCAGGCCGCGTCGCCGGATACGGTGTCGTGCGCCGCTGCAACACGGGCTGCAAGATCGGCCCGCTCTTCGCCGACGATGCGGACGTCGCGACCGGGCTGTTTCGTGCGCTGGCGGCGCGCATGCCCGGCGAGGTCATCGTGCTCGACGTACCGGAAACGAACCGCGCGGCCGTCGCGCTGGCGGAACGGCACGGCATGACGAGCGTGTTCGAAACCGCACGGATGTACACGCAACATGCGCCCGCGATTGCGATCGATCGCGTGTTCGGCGTGACGTCGTTCGAGTTGGGATGACGGCGCGCACGGGCCGGCCCGATCGTCCGCGAACGGCATCGGCGAGCACGCGCGACCGAGCCGCGACATCACGGTCACGCGGCGGCAACCGTCACGACGCAAACCCCTCCTACTGCTCCAGCCCCACCCCCAGCGGCCGCTGATCGCTCCGCCCGTGATCGTCGACTACCCGCACCGTATAGCTGCCGGCCGTGCGCGGCTGCCAGAACAATGCGTCGCCCGGCGTGCTGCGGCCGACATACGCGTCGTTGACGAACCAGTACAGCGCATGCGCGCTCGCGTCGGCCGTCGCGTTGAACGCGATGCGCGTATCGCCGGCGCTTTTCACGCGCATCGCATACGTGCTGCCGCGCAGCGGCGACGTGATGCGAGGCGGATCGCCTTCGACCTGCCCCGCATCACGGCAGTCCGCATTCTGCGGCGGCCGCCGGCGCGGAATGCCGGCCTGCGCGAACACTTGTTGCAGGTCGGACGGCCAGAACTCGAAGATCTCCGTATGCGTGCGCTTGCCGTCATACGGCGGGCATGCGGCCTTCCCTGTCGCATCGTCGATCACGACGGGCCGATGCACGGTACTCACGCGGATCGGCGATGTACCTGGAATGAACCAGGTCCAGCCCTGTTGCGGACACCATTCGTTCGGCAGGTCGCCACTCGCGAGGCAGATGCGCACGCGCTTCAGCTGCGGCGGCACCGGGCGCGGCGGCTCGACGAGCGTGCGCTCGGCGTTCAGCGCATCGACCACCTGGAAAAACAGCGGCGCCGCGGCATCGACGCCGACGAAAGCCGTGTTGCTCGAATTGTCGAAGTTGCCGACCCACACGATCAGCACGTAAGGACCGGATACGCCGGCCGTCCACGCATCGCGAAACGACCACGACGTACCGGTCTTCCAGTAGACGGGCATGCGCGACGGCTGCGCGCCGCTCGTCTCGTCAGGGCGCAGGTGCTGGCGCAGCATGTCCATCGTCATGTAGCTCGCCGCCGCGCTCAGCAGACGCCGGCCGGGCGCCACCGGCTCATCCGCACGCAGCCGCAGCGGCCGGAATTCGCCGCGGTTCGCGAGCATCGCGTAGAGCGCCGCGAGCTCCTGCATCGTCACTTCGCCGCCGCCGAGCACGAGCGCGAGTCCGTAGTGCTGCGCGCTCGCGAGCCGGCGCACACCGGCTTCCTGCAGGAACCGGTACAGGTCGGGCGACTTGAGCTGCGACGCGACCCACACGGCCGGCACGTTGCGGCTGCGGTTCAGCGCATCGGTCGCGGTGATCGGCCCGAGGAAATGGCCGTCGAAATTCTCCGGCGCATACGGACCGAACGCGGTCGGCACGTCGCGCAGCACGGTCTGCGGGTGCAGCACGCCCTGGTCGAAACCGAGCGCGTAGATGAACGGCTTGAGCGTCGAGCCCGGCGAGCGACGCGCGAGCGTGCCGTTCACCTGCCCGTCGATCGTGCGGTCGAAGAAGTTCGCGGAGCCGACCAGCGCCTTCACCCCCATGTCGCGCGTATCGACGAGCATGGCCGCCGCGTTGCGCACCCCGCGCGTGGCGTTGCGCGCGACGTAGCGCGCGATCTGACGTTCGAGCGTGCGCTGTAGATCGAGGTCGAGCGTCGTCACGAGCCGCGCGCCGGCGTCGCCGTCCTCGGCCGCGCCGCCCGAGGTCGCGCGCCACGTACTGCGCGCGGCCAGCACCTGATTGACCGCATGCGGAGCGTCGAACGGCAGCGCGGACAGCGACCGCATCGCAAGCGGCAGCGTGAACAGCGGCTTGTACGAAGCATCGCCCGGGTGCTGCATCAGCCAGCGTGCATACAGCCGGTTGCGCGACGCGGTCAGCGCGCGGTTGATCTCGTCCTGCCCGCCGCGCACCCGGCGTGCCGGGTCCTGCGGAATCACCGCCAGCGCGAGCGCCTCGGGCAGCGTCAGCGCATCGGGCATCCGGTCGAAATAGACGACGCTCGCGGTGCCCGCACCCTCGACGTTACGGCCGTACGGCGCGTCGTTCAGATACGCCTCGAGGATCTGCCGCTTCGAATAGAACAGTTCGAGCTGCACCGCGCGCGCGACTTGCTCGAGCTTGCCGGCCGGCGTGCGCGTGTTGAGCCGCCACAGCGAGCGCGCGAGCTGCATCGTCAGCGTCGAGCCGCCCTGCGGATTGCCGCCGCGCACATACGTGACCCACGCACCGCGCGCGAGCCCGTACGGATTGAAGCCGGGATGCCACCAGAACCAGCGGTCCTCGTGCAGCATCACGGCCTCGACGAGCTGCGGCGACATCCGTTCGAGCGGCACCCACAACCGATAGCGATCGTCCTGCGCGAGCGTCAGGCGCAGCAGCCGGCCGTGCGCATCGACCACCGCGACCGACGACGGCTTCCAGTCGCGCAGCGGCTGATGCGGCCACATCCGGCACGCGGCCAGCGCACCGAACACGAGCAGCACGCCGGCGATCGCGTTCTGCCAGCGATGCAGCCAACGGCCGGCGCCGCGCAATGCGCGGCGAAGCATCGAAGCATCAGTCACGCGCCCACGCTCCTCGCGCCCGGTGCGGCATGCAGGGCCGCAGCGACCGCAGCATCATCGCGCGCGCCCCACCGTCAGCGTCGCGCCGCCCGGCGCCTGCGCCTGCATGCGACGGTCGTACATCGACTCGCCATAGGCGGGCGGGGCGACGAAGCGGCCCGCGTTGCTCGCCTTGATCCGGTAGACGAACTCGCGCACGTCGGCGGTCGCGGTGCCGTAGATCACCACGCGGTCCTCGCGCACGTCCGCGAACTGCGGCTGCCACGTCGAGCCGGTCACGCCGATCGGCGAACGCCACGGCGCGTCGGCCGGCGGCGCCGACGCCGCGCCGTCTCCGCTGTCGTCGCTCTGCGCGTCGATCATGGGCGGCGGCGCGATCACCGGATCGAAACCGCCAGGCAGCAAGTCGACGATCGCGACGTTGCCGACGCTCGCCGAGCCCGTCGCGCGGATCTTCAGGTGCACGTCGATCTCCTGGCCGACCGTGATCCTGTCGAGCGGCTTGCCGTTCGTGTCGGTGTAGTCGCGCACGATCTCGAGCCCGTTCCTGATCGCCTTCGTCGACGTGCCGCGGTCGTAGCCCGACTGGCTCGCGACCCACCACGCCGGCAGCGAGCTGCCGTTCACGAAGTCGACGCGCGACGCGCCGCCCGCCCACGTACCGGTACGCACGAGGTTCGCCTGGATCGACGACACGTCCTTCGGTGCGCCGCCCGTGCGCACCTCGTCGATCGCGAGCTTGTCGAGCTGCCCCGCGTTCGACGCCGCGTACGCATCGAGCGCGAGAATCGTCATCGCCGACGACAACGTGTTGTAGCGATTGTCGACGAGCGGTGCGGCGATGTTGTCCATCGCGCGCGGCGACAGCTTGCGCACCCGGTCCGGGAAATGCTTCGCGAGCAGATACAGCACGCTCGCGTCGCGCGTCAGCGGATCGATGTAGTAGCCCGTCGCGTAACCGCCGTCGGATGCGCGCTTGCGTTCGAGCAACGCCTGCGGACCCGCGATCAGCGCGGCGGCCTCCTTGTCCTGCTTGAGCAGCTGATACGACGCGGCGAGCCACGCGGCCGCGAGGTCGCTCTTCCAGTCGTTCGGATACGCATCCTGCAGCCGCTTCTGTACGGCCGCGAGGCTGTTGGTCGTCACGTTGCCCTGGCGCGTGAGCAGATACACCGCGTACGCGCGCTGCCGCAGCAGGTCGAGCGAGCCGAGCGAATCGTTCGCGGCGAGCTTCTGCAGATACTGGTTGCCCGCGTCGAGCATGTCCTTCGGCACCGCGAGGCCGCGCTCGCGCGCGTCGAGCAGCACGTGCATCGCATACGCGGACACGAACGGATCGGCATCGGGCGTCGCGCTCCACAGCCCGAAGCCGCCCTGCGCGTTCTGCCGGCTGCGCAGCACGTCGAGGAACTGCGCGATCGCCGCCGCGTTCGCCGCGTCGGCACCGGCCTCGGGCGCATGCATCGGGCTCGTCAGCGCGCGCACCGACAGCCATTTCGACGCGAACACGCGCGGCACGACCGCGCTGACCATCTGCTCGCTGCAGTAGTGCTCGAAATTGACGAGATACGACGACAGCCCTTCGGACAGCACGAGCGGCGCGGTCGAGATGCTCGCGTCGCGCAACGCATACGCGTCGTACATCGATCGCAGGTTCGGCACGCTCGCCTTCTTGCCCGGATCGAGCCGCGCGATGTCGAGCTGCGTGCGGAACGCGGCGGCCGGCCGCACCGACACGTCCACGCGCTGCTGCGCGCCCTTTGCGCCGTAGCGCGCGCCGAACGACAGCGCGCCCGAGCCGAGCGTGTCGGTTGCCTTCACGCGGAACAGCGCGACGCCCTCGTGCTGCGGCGCGAGCGCGACGTTCTGTGTGGCCGCGCCGATCACCTGCAGCTGCGGGCCCGTCTTCAGCGTGACCGCGACCGGCACCGGCTGGTTGCCGACGCCCGTCAGGTTGTTCGCGACACCGACGCTGACGTCGGCCTCGTCGCCCGGCGCGAGCGTCGTCGGCACGTTCGGCGACAGCACGAAATCGCCGCGCACCGTCGTCGCGCCTTCGAACGTGCCGACCAGGTCCGGCGACACCGACACGGCCATCACGCGCAGCTTGCCGTTGAAGTAATCCGGCACCGTGTAGCTCAGGCGCGTGTCGCCGTTCACGTCGACGATCCCCGACCAGTAGACGACCGGCTTGTCGCGCTTGCGCTTGAACGGGTTCAACTGGCGGCCGATCGCGTCGTCGGCGTCGCCGCCGGGCGCGGCCATCGCCATCAGCTTCTCGAAGTCCGGCAGGATCAGGTCGAGGATCTGCGACGTGCCGACCTCGAGCATCCGCTTGCGGAAGAAGAATTTCAGGGGGTCGCCGAGCTTGTAGCGCGCGACCTGCAGGATCCCTTCGTCGACCGCGAACACGACGACCTTTGCGGGTTTCGCCGAATGCACGGTGAAGTTGACGGTGTCGCCCGGCTTCACGAGCGCGGGCGTGTCGACCGTCAACGCATTGCGGCGCGCGTCGAGGTTCACCGAGAACGGCACGACGCCGTAGCTCAGCGGGCTCATGAAGATTTCGTCGGACGACGGATCGCGGATGTATTGCACGTTGATGTAGCCGTTGCCCTCGAACCCGGCCGGCACCGTGATGTGCTGGATCGAGCTCGTCGTGTCCGCATGAAACCATGCGTGCGCATACACCCTGTCGCGCTCGATCGTGATCAGCCCGCTGCCCGCATACGGTGCGCGGATCGCGATCTCCACCTGCTCGCCCGGCTTGTAGTCGTGCTTCGCGAGGCTCACCTGCAGCTCCGCGTTGCGGTCGAGCGAACGCGTGACGTTCGCGTCACCAGCGACCGAATACTCGATCCGGTTCACCGCGGTGCCGTCCGCGCGACGGATCACGAGCGCATAGCTGCCCGGCTTGTCGGTGCGCAGCGCGAAGTCGAGGCCGGCCGCCGGAATCGTCAGCAGCTTGTCGTCGACGGGCACCTCCTTCAGGCGCGAATCGTATTTGTATGCGCCGGAGTCCTGCTTGGTCAGCACCGACACGTAGCGCTCCTCGACGAGCTGCGCGCGCAGATCCTTCACGCCGATCGCCTTCGCACCCTGATCGATCGCGACGAGCCGCACCGTGCGCGGGCTGCCGCGCTTCACGTAGCCGAGATCGTCGACCGATTTGTAGCCGACGAGCCAGTCGTTGTTCGACACGAGTGTCTGCGCATTCGCGGCGACGTTGCGACCGCCTTCCGCCTCGTACGCCTTCGCCTGGAAGTAGAGCTGATAGGTCGCGTCCGCGTACTTGTCGAGGTCGAGATCGAACTCCGCATGGCCCTTGTCGTCGGTCGTGCCGTCCTGCAGCGTCGTCGTATAGCCTTCCTTCGCGCGCCGTGCGTCGAAGAAGCGGTACCCCTGCCAGCTACGGAACGACGGCCACACCGGGCGCAGCGTCAGCGTCGCGGCAACGCGACGCTTCTCGGCCGGCGTGCCGAACAGGTTCTGCGCATCGACGACGCCCTTCAGCCCCTTCGGCTTCACCCACCCTTCGACGACCTGCTGCGACAGCTTCGCGTCGACCTTCATCCGGTCGGGCAGGAATTCCTTCACCTGCACCGTCGTGCTGCCGATCGGCTCGTCGCCCGGCTGGCCGTCCTTGACGATGTACAGGTTGACCGTCCACGTGCCGGTCGGCGCGGTTTCGGTCGTCGTATAGCCGAGCTCGGTGAAGCCCGTCGCGTCGACGGTCACCGGCTTGCGCTCGACGGTGATCCCGCGCGGATCGACGATCTCCGCCTGCAACGGCACGCCGGCCGGACTGCGCGCCCAGCTCGCCGCCCGCACGATCAGGCCGATGTGGAACGGATCGCCGGGCCGGTACAGGCCGCGATCCGAGAACAGGTACGCCGACAGTTGCCCCTGGCCGGTCGCGTTGCGCTCGCCGTCGACGTCGAAGCGCGAGAAGTCGAGCTGGCGGTCGCGGCCCGCGACGGGCAGGAACGACAGGTCGCTGTCCTTCTTCACGACGTAAAGCTGCGGACGCTTCTCGCGATCGAGCCCCTTGAACGCGGGGAAATGCACGACGCCGTCGGCGCTCGTGGTCTGCGTAAACAGCGCCTGCCCGTTGACCGCCAGCACCGAGACGGTTGCGCCCGCAACCGGCCGGCCGTTGCGGATCGACTGGATGAACACGTCCTGGCTGCCGTCGAGCGCGCGCTTGACCAGCATCCCGAGGTCGGTCACGACGATCAGGCGCGTGTCGCCGATCGCGTTGTCGCCGTCGTCGCCATTGCCGTTGCCGTCGCCCGAATCGGCGTTGTCGGACTGATCCTGGTTGTTGCCGTCGTCGGACGATGCATCGCTATCCGTCGCGTCGCCGGCTTTCTTCTTCCCGGCGGCCGGATCGTACTTCGACAGGTGCAGCAGGAACACGCCGCGCTTGCCGCCCTGCAGGTACTGGCCGAGATCGACGCCTTCGTAACGGGCCTTGCCGGGGTCGCCGGCCGGGAACGCCCGCGTCTGCACGAAACGCTCGACGATGTGATCCTCGCTGAACGAATACGACAGCTCGGGCCGCGCATACGTGCCGTTGTTGAAGCTCACGAGATGCTGGATCTGGTCGGGCAGCACGCGGCCGATCTCGACCTTCATCCCCGGCAGGTTGCGCGACACGACCGACAGCCGCTTGCTGCCGCTCATCGACAGCAACGAACCGTCGGCCATGAAGCGCAACAGCTTCGGATAGTCGGGCACGGTGAACGCGGTCGTGACCGGCGCGCCGAGCAGATAGCCGCCCGCCGACTTCAGGTCGCCCGCGAAGCGCACGACGATGCGGTCGCCCGGCGTCGCGTGATACTTGAAGCTCTGCAGCGTCGCGAAATCGTTCTCGGTCGGCACGACTTCGAGCGGCAGCGGCTTCGATTGCTTCAGCACCGCGTCGCTGATGTCGTCCACGTTCCATTCGTACGGCGGATCGTCTTCCGACTGATCGGCGCCCGGCCTGCGCCTGGGGAGCACCCACGCCTTCGCGCGCGCGGCGAGGTCGCCGCTGCGCACGCCGTCGGACGCTTCGGCGACGAGCACCTGCTCGGGCTCGTAGCGCTCGTTGTCGACAAGCGTCGGCGCGATGTTGCCGATCGACAGGCTGTAGAGCCCCGGCACGTCGACCGATGCGTGCAGCGCCTGCGGCGTGCCGTCGCCGCCGCGCGCGCTTTTCACGCCCTTGTCGACGTCGAGCCGCACCGCCAGCGGATCGTGCGGGATCTCGAGCGGCTGCGAGTAGACCCACGCGCTCGTCTTCATCCTGTCGTAGTTGACCGTGTAGCGCAGCGGCGTCGCGTTCTTGCCGTCGCGGCCGACCAGCACGAGGCCGATCCGCTTCTCGAACTCGGCCGGATCGACCGGATAGTTGAAGCGCAACTGCAGCAGCGCCTGTTTCTCCGCCGGATTGTCGGGGTTCTGGTAGAACTCGTTGTTGCCCGACGTCGCGCTGAAGGCCGGGATATCGAACGCGAAGTGGTCGTCGTGCATGCGCACCTGCGGTGCGAACACCTGGTGCACCGAGAAGCTCACCTCGACATGCGCGCCGACCGGCCAGTCGGCCGCCGGCGTGAAGCGCAGCGTCCTGTCGTCGGCCCATTCCCATGCGCCCTTGAGCGCGGGCGTCATCTCGATGCCCTGCCCGGCCGGCTTGCCGACTCGTTCGATCGGCGCAGCCGAGCGCGAGAATGCCACCTCGAGCGGATGCACGGTGATTTTCGGCTTGTCGCTGTCGTCGACCTCGTAGGTCGTGATGGCCGGCGCCTTCACGGTGAGACTGACGGTTTCGGGCTCGGGCGGCTTCGGTCGGTGCTTGAACCAGTACCCGCCGTAGCCGAGCGCGGCGGCGGCCAGCACGATGCCGCCGGCATGCCACGGGCGGCGCCGCACCGCCGCAGCGGTGATGCCCGCCCAGGCGGGCGCGGTCCACGACACGTCGCCCACGAGCGGCCGCAGCACGCGGCCGAGCAGGCGCCAGACGAAGCCCGCCGCACGAATCGGCAGGAGCAGCAGAAAACGCAGCAAATCCATTGTTGTTTCCTTGTCGCGGACGTGCTGCCCGACGCGGCGGCGTGCCCCGAACTGTTGCAGGTCTGTAACGGCGCGGCCCGGTTGCGCCGTGAATGCTTGGTATGTTCGACCGGATGCTGCGCGCCATTATCTGCTACAGCCGAAACGTTGGAAATATCGGCGTGCGGGTGCGCGACGCCGCGCCATGCCCGGCCAGCCGGCCGGGCAGGCGACGTCGCGTGCGCCGCCAACCGCTGCACGCGAGCCCGCCGCGTTCGCTGGAATGCGCGGCGCGTCGTGACTCGAATCAAATTGAAAGGAGCCGCCGTGAAACGCCCGTTCGAATGGCAGACCCGCCTGCGCCATGCGCACGGCGGGCGTCGCGCGGCCGGCGACGGTTTCGTGTCGCTCATCGCCGGCGCCGCGCTGATCGTCGTGCTGTCGGTAATGAACAGCTTTCGCACCGAGGTGTGCGACCGGATGCTGTCAGTGCTCGCGCACGTGGAGATCTTCTCGCCGTCCGGCACGCTGCCCGACTGGGGGCTGCCCGCCTCGCAAATCGTTACGGAACACTACGGGTTGCGCCGTCGCGCCCTATGTGGATGCGCGGGCGCCGCTGACCAACGCCGGTCACGCGACGAGCATTCCGACGTACCGCCGGCGCCCGAGCGGCTACTCGGCATCCGCTTCCTGACGCCGTCCGTGTATTTCCTCGGTGCGCTGCCGTCGGAACTCGCGACGGCCGACGTGATCGCGATCGCCGCGGCCGCATTCCTGATGTCGTGCGTCGCGACGCTGTACCCGAGCTGGCGCGCCGCACGCGTACGGCCAGCCGAAGCGCTGCGCGACGAATAGGCGTCATCGGTACAGGCAGCACAAGCGGCACGCCGTTGCGCGGTCTCGTGGGAACCGATGCTGATGCTGCCGTCCGGCGTGCAATCGGCGAGCGCGTCGAAATCGAGGCTGACGCGCTAGCGCCGCGCACGGCCCGTGCCTACACGGGCGTCAGCACCGGCTCCCCGGCGAAGTGCCGCGCGGCGTTGTCGAGAAACTGCCGCACCGAGCGATCGAGCGCCTCCGGCGACCAGCCGCCCATGTGCGGTGTCAGAACGACGTTGTCGAGCTCGGTCAGCGCGCGCGGCGGCGCCGGCTCGCCTTCGTACACGTCGAGCCCGGCGCCCGCGATGCGCCGCTCGCGCAACGCATCCGCCAAAGCAGCGGTATCGACGACGCTGCCGCGCGACACGTTGACGAGAAACCCGTCGGGCCCCAGCGCATCGAGCACCGCGCGGTCGATCAGATGGTGCGTATTCGCGCCGCCGGGCGTCGCGACAATCAGGAAATCGGCCCACTGCGCAAGCGCGTCGAGCCGGTCGAAAAAGCGGTACGGCACGGGCTTTTCGGAACGGTTGTGATAACCGATCTCGATATCGAAGCCGGCCGCGCGACGCGCGCATTTCTCGCCGATCTTGCCGAGGCCGACGATTCCGAGCTTCTTGCCCGACACATTCGGCGGCATCTGCAGCGCATCGCGCCACACACCGTCGCGCGTTGCCGCATCGAGCCGCACCACCCCGCGCACGACGGCGAGCAGCAGCGCAAAGGCGTGATCGGCGACGCAATCGTCGTTGGTGCCTGCACCCGTAACCACGGTGATGCCGCGCGCCTTCGCGTGCGCGACGTCGATGTGCTCGTAGCCTGCGCCGAGCGCGCTGACGAACGTGAGCTGCGGCAGGCGATCGATGTCGGCGGCGGCCAGACCCGTGCTGCCGTTGGTCAGCACCGCGCGAACGGTGCCGCCGTGTGCGGCGATCGCGCGCTCGCGCTCGTCGGCGGTCGGTGCGTAGTGCACGTCGTATGACGCGGCGATCAGGCGATGCGCGTCGCCGCGCAACGCGATGAGGACCAGCAACTCGGGTTTCATGTCAGGAAATGTCCGCAGGCGGGAATACGTTCCAGTGTAACAACGGCGCGTGACGCACGCGGGTTACCCCCACGCGCACTGTGGGCGCGCCGCCTCACGCGGTTTGCCAAAGCCGACTCACTCAAGTAACTTTCGGCGTACGTCCCCGTTCTGGAGAATGGCCCCGATGAAGCTCGCCCTGCCCGCCCGGATACTGGGCCTCGCGCTCGCCGCCGCTGTCGTTGCACCCGGCGCGCATGCCGACACGCCCGTCGTGGTGTCGTCGAAAATCGACACCGAAGGCAACCTGCTCGGCAACGTCATCGCACAGGTGCTGAAGGCCCACGGCATCCCCGTCACCGAAAAGATCGCGCTCGGCGCGACGCCGATCGTGCGCAAGGCGCTCACGAGTGGCGAGATCGACATCTACCCCGAATACACCGGCAACGCCGCGTTCTTCTTCAACAAGGCCGACGACCCCGTGTGGAAGAACGCGGCCCAGGGCTACGACACCGCGAAGAAGCTCGACTACGCGGCGAACCATCTCGTGTGGCTCGCACCGGCGCCCGCGAACAACACGTGGGGCATCGCCGTGCTCGCGCCGGTTGCGCAGTCGCAGCATCTGAAGACCTTCTCCGACTTCGGCAAGTGGGTGGCGGGCGGCGGCAAGGTGAAGCTCGCGGCATCGGCCGAATTCGTGAACAGCGCGTCCGCGCTGCCGTCGTTCGAGAAGGCCTACGGCTTCAAGCTGAAGCCCGACCAGCTCGTCGTGCTGTCGGGCGGCGACACGGCCGCGACGATCAAGGCGGCCGCGAACCAGACCGACGGCGTGAACGCGGCGATGGTGTACGGCACCGATGGCGGCATCGCATCGAGCGGCCTCGTCGTGCTCGACGACGACAAGCACGTGCAACCCGTCTATGCGCCGACGCCGGTAATTCGCGAATCCGTGCTGAAGGCGCATCCGCAAATCGCCGACTATCTGAAGCCGGTGTTCGCCAGCCTCGACCTGAAGACGCTGCAGACGTTGAACGCGCGCATCCAGATCAACGGCGAGCCTGCGGCCGGCGTGGCCAAGAGCTATCTGAAGTCGAAGGGTTTCATCAAATGACGGATCGCGCGGCGGTGTCCGCGCGGCGCGTGACGCTCGACAAGGTCGGCGTCCTGATCGGCGTGCTGACGATCGTCGCGGTGTTCGGCCTGCCGTTCATGGTGCTGCGCCCGAACCGCATCGCGGCCGGCACCGGGCTGTCGGTGTTCGCGGCGCTGCCCGCGGTGCACGGAGCCGCGCTCGCCGCGCTGTGGATCGCCGGCGCGCTGTGGGCGATGACGGCGAGCCGCCCCGCATGGCGGCTCACGGCCGGCTGCGCATGGCTCGCGACGCTTGCGTATGCGGTCGGCGCGGCGGCAACGCACGTCGTCACGCCCGACGACATGCTCGCGCGCGTGTCGCCCGCCGCAGGCGTCTGGCTGCTGCTGTTCGCCTGGGCCGTGCTCGTCGCCGACGCGCTCGCGCGGCTCGCGTTCGGCCCGTGGCGCCGGCTCGCCGCGCTCGTCGTCGCGATCGCGGCGATTTCGGTGCCGCTTGCGAGCGGCTGGTGGGACGGCCTTTCCGTGATGCGCGAATATGCGGTGCGCAGCGACGACTTCTGGCGCGAAGCGATCCGCCACGTGTCGCTCGCGGGCGGCTCGGTCGCCGCCGCGCTCGTCGCGGGCGTGCCGCTCGGCATCGCATGCGCGCGCGTCGCGCCGGTGCGCACCGTCGTGATGCCGGTGCTCAATATCGTGCAGACAGTCCCGAGCATCGCGATGTACGGGCTGATGATGGCGCCGCTCGGCCTGCTCGCCGCGCACGTGCCCCTCGCGGCCGCGCTCGGCATCCGCGGAATCGGCGTTGCGCCGGCCGCGCTCGCGCTGTTCCTCTATTCGCTGCTGCCGATCGCGTCGAGCGTCGTGGTCGGGCTCGCGCAGGTGCCGGAGCACGTGAGCGAGGCGGCACGCGCGATGGGCATGACGCGCGCGCAGCGGCTGCTGCGCGTCGATCTCGTGCTCGCGCTGCCGGTGATCCTGAGCGGCGTGCGCATCGTGCTCGTGCAGAACATCGGCCTGACCGCGGTCGCCGCGCTGATCGGCGGCGGCGGGTTCGGCACCTTCATCTTCCAGGGGATCGGGCAATCGGCAGCCGATCTCGTGCTGCTCGGCGCGATCCCGACGATCGCGCTCGCGCTGGCGGCCGCCGTCGTGTTCGAAGCCGCGACCACGCTCGCGAAGGGACGTACCGCATGATCGAGATCGACCGCATCGGCAAACGCTTCGGCGACATCGTCGCCGTCGACGACGTGTCGCTGACGATGCAGCAAGGCACGATCACCGCGCTCGTCGGCGCATCGGGCAGCGGCAAGTCGACGTTGCTGCGGATGATCAACCGGCTGATCGCGCCGACGAGCGGCACGATCCGCATCGACGGCATGGACACCGCCAGCGTGCCGCCCGAGCAACTGCGGCGGCGCATCGGCTATGTGATCCAGGGACACGGCCTGTTTCCGCACTGGAGCGTCGCGCGCAATATCGCGACCGTGCCGCGCCTGCTCGGCTGGCCGTCCGCGCGCATCGACGCGCGCGTGCGCGAATTGCTCGAACTGTTTCACCTCGCACCGTCCGAATTCGCGGACAAGCTGCCGCACGCGCTGTCGGGCGGCCAGCAGCAGCGCGTCGGCGTCGCGCGCGCGCTCGCGGCGGAGCCCGCGATGCTGCTGATGGACGAGCCGTTCGGCGCGCTCGATCCGATCATCCGCAACAAGGCGCAAGACGATCTGTACGCGCTGCAGCGCCGCCTCGGCATCACGGTCGTGATCGTCACGCACGATATCGAGGAAGCGTTGAAACTCGGCGACACGATCGCGGTGATGGACGGCGGCCGGCTGCTGCAGGTGGCATCGCCCGCCGAGATTCTCGGCAGGCCGGCGGCGGGCGTCGTCGAACAGCTCGTCGCGGGCGTCGATCGGCCGCTGCGCCTGCTCGCGCTGACGGCGATCGATGCGGTGGCCGAACCCGGCCACGCGGAAGGCGAACCGATCGCCGCGACCCGCACGCTGCGCGATGCGGTGTCCGAGCTGCTGTGGCGCGGCACGGACGCACTGCCCGTCGACGATGGCCAAGGGCGCGGATCGCGCCGCATCACGCTCGATGCGATTCGCGCGCATGCGAGGAAGCCCGCATGACGGCGCACGCCGCACGCTCGCCCCTGCCCCGGCGGCTGCCCGCCCATGCGGCCCGCGCGGCCGCGCTTGCGCTGCTGCTCGTGCTGCTGTTGCGCCCCGCATGGCTGCAGGGCATATTCGCGCCGTTCGCGGACAACGGCGCGCCGGTCATCTACGATCGCGCGAGCCTGCTCGATCTCACGCTCGCGCATCTCGGCACCGTCGCCCTGTCGAGCCTGATCGGCACGCTCGTCGCGGTCGCGGCCGGCATCGCCGTCACGCGGCCGTCCGGCGCGGATTTCCTGCCGGTCGCGCGCAGCATCGTCGACATCGGCCAGACATTTCCGCCGGTCGCCGTGCTCGCGCTCGCGGTGCCGGCCGTGGGCTTCGGACTGAAGCCCGTGCTGATTGCGCTCGTCCTGTACGGACTCCTGCCGGTTTTCGAGAGCACCATCGCCGGGCTCGAGGACGTGCCGCGCGACGTCGTCGAAGCCGCGCGCGGGATGGGGATGAACGGCTGGCAGCAACTGGTGTCGGTCGAGCTGCCGCTCGCGTTTCCGGTGATCGTGAACGGCATCCGGCTCGCGGTCGTGATCAACCTGGGCACCGCGACGATCGGCTCGACGGTCGCCGCGCGCGGGCTCGGCGACGTGATCATCGCGGGGCTGCAGACGTCGAACACCGCGTTCGTGCTGCAGGGCGGCGTGATCGTCGGACTGCTCGCGGTGCTGGTCAGCGATGCGATCGGCGCGCTTGCGCGAGTGGCGGTGCGGCACATATGAAAAGACCGAGCGGCGACGTGAGCCTCGTGCAGCCGTGGAGGCTCGTGCGCGCAAAAGGGGATCCGGGTGGAAATCCGGCCATGCCGGTTCGTCCGGACTCCGATGGGTGTCTGCACAACAACCGAGCACGATGGCCCCGCCTGGTCCGGTCCGTCACGCCCCAAGCCTACACCGCGCTTTCATTCGAAGCCTCGCTCGAACACAAGCCGTGATTGGCCGATATACTATGCGCCTCCCATCCCCCCGCCCTTCACCATGCGACGACGGTTTTTCTGGCTGATCGTGCTTTCGCTCGGCATTGCGCAGCAGGCCTCGGCGCAGCAGGCGGCCGTGTTGCCGGCGCCCGCGCCCGAAGCGGCCGCATCCGCGCCGATCGATGCCTCCGCACCGGTCGCGAACGATCAGCCGAACGAAGCAAACCGCCGCATCACGTCCTACCTGACGAAGAAATTCGGTGTCGCGAAAGAGCGGGCCGCGAAGCTTGCCGATATCGTGAGCGTCACTGCGACGAAATATTCACTGCCTCCGGCACTCGTTTACGCCATCATCTCGATCGAATCGCGCTTCCAGGAGAAGGCGCGCGGCCAGCATGGCGCGACCGGGCTGATGCAGGTCGTGCCGGCTGCGCATCGCGGCCTGCTGCGCAACGTGAAGGATCTGACCGAGCCGAACGCCAACGTCGAGGCCGGTTCCGCGATCCTGTCGGGCTACGTGCGGGCGGCCGGCGGCAACGTGCAGGCCGGGTTGAAGAACTACGGCGGCTCGAATGCGTATGCAGCAAAGGTCATGCAGCGCGTCGACACGTTCCGGTTCGTGCTCGACCCCGAAGACGGCACGCAAAACGCGAACGACGGCAAAGCGCATATGGTGCCGGTCAGCGATCCGTCGACCGCGGCGCCCGCCGCGACCCGCAGCGCGAAGTAGGCGCGGCTTTCCCGTTCACTCGCCCGTGCGCCCCGCTGCCCGCCTGCTCGTCATCGCCGCGCTGTCGGCCCGCTCCGTTGCGGCATTCGCCGCCGTCGGCTGCGAACAACGGGGGCCGACGATGGAAGCCGTGCGCCGCTGCGCACTCGACGCCCGCGAGCAGCAAGTCGACCGTGCGTACCGGTCGCTCCAGCGCAAGCTCCAGCGACGCAACCCCGATGCGGCCATCCGGCTCGCGCAATCGCAGGCGAGCTGGACCAGCTTCGCCGGCGACACCTGCGATTACGTGAAAGCCGCGAATCCGCAGCGGATGATTCCGGACGACGCCTGGATGAACTGCCTGGTCGATTTCAGCGACGCGCGCGTGCGCATCCTGAAGAAGTGGGAAGCGCAACTGGACGCGTCGCCCTGAGCGGCGGGACGACGCGCTTCCCCCGTCATTCGCGTGCGAAGTGCGCGCGCAGAAACCCGATGAAGCGCTGCGTCTTCGCAGGCAGCAGCCGCGTTTCCGTCATCGCATAAACGGGCAGCGATGAATACGGCGGGTCGATCGAGAATCGCACGCGGGTCGCGATCGTTGCGGACGTGGCGTCCGGCGTGGCCGATCTCGAAACGTAAGGCCAGATGGCGCTCGCCCAACCGGATTTCGTGACGCGCGTGAAGACGGACGCGCCGCTGAACGACGCGCAGCGCGACACGTTCTTCGGCGGCGATGCGCGCGGGTACGTCGACTATCCGGCGCTGAGCAGCGCAGTTGCGGGTAACGGCGTCAATTCGGGGCCATCGCCGTGACATGCCGGATCGGTGTCGCGGCGATGGTCGGCGAAGCGCGGGATCAGAGCAGCGCGACGTCGACCTTCGGCACCATGGGCGCAATGCGAAGGGCTCGCTCGGCCTGAACGCGCACATATTCCGAAATACGATGCACCCACGCACGCTCGTCGCCTGCATAAACGCCCGACTCCGCCAGCCCGGGCGCCAGTTTGGCAGCCAGCGTCGCCATCCGTGTCATTTCACGCGCAACGAGCGCCGGCCGGATCCGCGCACGATGCGCGAAGTCCGCGAGCGCGAAAGCGGTCAGTTCCTCGGTGCGAAACACATCCCCGTAGGCCATCGCCATATCCTGCACGTAAGCGTCGCCGTACACGTTCACGCACACCAGATCGTAAAGCGGCGCCGGATCGAGCCCGCCACTGCTGACGAAAAACGAAATGTTCTTGCCGTGTGCATCGCTGTTGCCGATCAGCAGTTGCAACAGCGCCCAGCGCAACATCGCTGAACGTGCTGCGGCGGGTGTCTCGAGCGACGGTGTCAGCGAAAACAGTTTCTCGAAGCTCACGCCTTCGCGGATATTGCGGATGTCCTCGTTGTTGCCGAGATTGCGTTCGTATTTGAGCGTCGCCGGCAAGTCGAGGGCCTGGCATCCATCAATGACATGCAGTCGCCGCACCGAGCTCACGCGCTGCGGATCGTCCGGTTCGGTCGTCACGAGCCGATCGAATCGTTCGATCAGCAGAATCGTCTCGGGGATACGCCGAATCTCGACATGCGCGACCGGCAATCCCATGTGGCGCGCCAGCGTCATGCAGAAATGCTCGTTGGCCACCATGAACGGCGCATTCGAGCTGCGCGATTCCGGCTTCAGAATATGCGAGCTGCTGAGCGCCCCGTCGACAAGCGCATACCGCTCCCCCTCGACGAGTACCTGCAGCTTGTCCTGATGGCCGGCGATCGACAGGCGCACCCGATCGTCCCAGACGGAAAACGGAATCGCATCGCGCTTACGGATACGGTCGGTCAATTCTTCCGCCGAGATCGGTCGCCGTACGGGCTCGAGGGTGTCAGGCGCTCGCGCGGCCGAGTCGTCGACCGGGACGAAGCTCAGCGCGCCGACGGGCTCCTTGCCGAGCATCCGGATCAGGCCGAAGACGTTGTCCTTCGATATCTGATACATCGATGCGGCAACGTCGAGTGCGCGGCCCTCGGGGAGCAGGTTGCCCACGAAGCGCTGGATTGCACCCTCCGGCGGCGTGCCGACATCGAGCGGAATGCATGGCGACAACGCAAACGCATCGCCGCGCACCAGCCACGCCGGATCGTACGAGAAGCCGTAGTCGTTGCGGCGAGCATCATAAGTCAACTGCCCGACCGGCGAGCCGTCGGCCGAAATGCGCAGGCGATGAATCATCACGCGCCCCCGGACGAGCCAGCGCGTACCGTCGCCTGATCGCGCAATACGTTGCGCGCCGTCTGTACATCGCGTTTCGGCACGACAAGCAAATTGAGGCCGAAGCCGTCCAGTACCTTGAACAGCTTGTCGAGACTCACCGCGCGGCCGTTTTCGAGCCGCGACAGCACATCCTTCGACACGCCGAGCATATCGGCCGCATCGTCGATCCGCATCCGGGTCTGCGCTCGCCGGTTGCGCACGAGCGCTCCGAGTGCGGCCAGGTCGGCTGCGAGCGGATCGGGGGTCGGGATGGGTTGCGGTAGGGTGCGGGCCATAATTCCGAAATTTCAGGAACAAAGCGCCGGCGCGAGCGAGCGACCGGCATAGTTCCGAGAATATCGGAATTATAGTGGTTCGCAGACGTGGCCGCCGATAATTCCGTTATTTCAGGAATAAATACCGGAACAGGTAGCGGCACCACATTGATCGCATATTTCAGGAACTATAAACGAACACGGCGGCGCATCCGCGCCGCCGTGTTCGCCCTGTCGCCGGATCACCTGCGTCGATCCGGTCCCCTCTGCCTACAACTGCCCCGCCGCCCCCGTCCACCGAAGGTAATCCCCGCGCGTCCAATCGAGCGACACGCCGACGCGCTTCGTGCCCGGCCGTATCTTCGGCTTGTACACCGACAGCGTCAGCGACTCCAGCGCCGGCCATTCGCGAAACGACAGCACCGCGATGTCGGCGACCAGCGTTTCGAGCAGCCGCGTATGCGGCTTGTGCGACAGGAACGACGCGAGACGCGCGCAGTAGCCGTCGTAGTCGATCCACTCGCCCTGCTCGCTCGGCTCGCAGCGATACCCGAGCCGCGCATCGACCACGATCGGCTGAGGCGCCTCGTGCTCGTGAGCATGGATGCCGATCCGCGCAGGCACCTTCAATTCGTCGACGAACACGCTCCAGCCGCGCCCGCGCAGGCGCGGCGATTCGATCGCCACGAACGGTTCGTCGAACGGCTTCATGATGCGAGCGGCGCCGCGGCGTCGAGCATGATGCGCACGAAATAGTCGGCGAAGCTGCGACGCAGGACGATCTCGAACGTATCGTCGCCGGTCGGGATCAGCGTGATCGGCGACTTGAAGTAGTGCGACTGCGCGCACTGGCCCGGCTTGAACACGCGCGGATGCAGATCGAGCGGGCAGCCGCGCGCGATCACGTCGCGCACGCGTTCGCCGCTGATTTCCACCACCGTGTAGCCGCTGCCGACGTCGACGGCCGCCGCATACAGACCCTGCACGGCCTCCGCGAGCCGGCCCTCGAGCACGCCGGCCTGCACCGGCCCGTTCGAGCGCACGAGCCACTCGTCAGGACCGAGCCACAGCACGTCGTACTCCGCGCCGCGCGCCACCGTGTTCGGCGCCGCCGGCGGCCGGCAGCCGACCACGCGCTCGAACGCGCTGACGAAGACCGGGTCGCTCAGCTCGCCGCGCACGTTCACGAGATCGAGGAACGGCCGCTCGCGCAGCGTGAACTTCTTCGATACGCGCGCCTGGTGCGGCTTCAGCACATCGGCCGCGCCGACGAGCGGCGATTCGAGCGTCACGCTCGCGCCCGCCACCGGCGTCTGGTTTCTCGTTTCATTCCACATGCTGGCGCACCCCTTCCGTATCATAGAAAACCGGGCTCGAGATCTTCGCGGTGATGCGCTTGCCGTTGGCCAGCGGAATCACGACGCTCTCGCCCATCTTGTTCAGACCGCCCTTCACCACGGCCAGCGCAATCGAGCGCTTCAGGATCGGGCTGTAATAACTCGACGTCACGTGGCCAAGCATCGGCGTCGGATCGGTCGCCGACACCTGCGTGTCCTTCGCGATGATCTGCGCGCCTTCCGGCAGCACGAACTGTTCGTCTTCGGTCAAGAGGCCGACGAACTGCTTGCGGCCTTCCTTCGACGTATCCGAGCGCGACAGCGAGCGCTTGCCGAGGAAGTCCTTCGACTTCGCGACGACGCCGCCCATCCCGAGGTCGTACGGCGTGATCGACCCGTCGGTATCCTGTCCGACGATGATGTAGCCCTTCTCCGCGCGCAGCACGTGCATCGTCTCGGTGCCGTACGGCGTGATGTCGAACTCGGCACCGGCCGCCATCAGCGCTTCCCATACCGCGCGGCCCGCGTTCGCCGGCACGTTCACTTCATAGGCCAGTTCGCCCGAGAAGCTGATCCGCATCACGCGCGCCTTCGCGCCTGCGACGGTGCCGTTGCGGTAGCTCATGAACGGGAACGCATCGTTGCCGAAGTCGATGTCCTGGCACACCTTCTGCACGACCTTGCGGCTCTTCGGGCCGACCACTGCGAACGTCGCCCAGTGGTCGGTGACGGACGCGAGCCGCACCTTCATGTCGGGCCATTCGGTCTGCAGCCAGCGCTCGAGCCACGTCAGCACGCGAGCCGCGCCGCCGGTGGTGGTCGTCATCATGAAATGCTGATCGGCGAGGCGCACCGTCACGCCGTCGTCGAACACCATACCGTTTTCGTCGAGCATCAGCCCGTAGCGGCACTTGCCCACTTCGAGCTTGTTCCACGGGTTCGTGTACATCCAGTTCAGCAGCTTCACCGCGTCCGGACCCTGGATATCGATCTTGCCGAGCGTCGACGCGTCGAGGATGCCGACGCTGTTGCGCACCGCGAGGCATTCGCGCTTCACGGCCGCGTGCAGATCTTCGCCGTTTTTCGGGAAATACCAGGGCCGCTTCCAGTTGCCGACGTCTTCGAACATCGCACCGTGCTCGACGTGCCATTCATGCACGGCCGTCTTGCGGATCGGATCGAGGAAGTCGCCCGTTTCGCGGCCCGCGAACGTGCCGAACGATACCGGCGTGTAGTTCGGGCGGAACGTCGTCGTGCCCGTTTCCGGAATCGTCTTGCCGAGCGCCTGCGCGAGGATCGCCATCCCGTTGATGTTGCCGAGCTTGCCCTGATCGGTGCCGAAGCCCATCGCCGTGTAGCGCTTCACGTGCTCGACCGACTCGAAACCTTCGCGAGCGGCCAGCAGGATGTCGGCGGCGGCCACGTCGTTCTGGAAGTCGACAAACTGCTTCGGCCCGCGCGGCGCAGCCTCGCGGCTGCCGACCAGCCACAACGGCTGCAGCGCGCCTTCGACGGTTTCAGCGACCTGCGGCGCGACGGGGCGCTGCGCGGCCGTGTAGCCCGCGGCCTTCGCCGCTTCGGCGCCCGCGTCGAGCGCGAGCCGCAGCGCACGGGCGAGACCGAACTCGCCCGCGGCCGCACCGACGCTCGCCTCGGCCTGCACGGGCTTGCCCGGCAGGAAGCACGCCTTCTCGTCGTTCCAGCACGCCTTGCCGCCCGACTGCGCGAACAGGTGCAGCACCGGGCTGAAGCCGCCCGACATCGCGACGAGATCGCACGGCAACGACTGCATCTTGCCGCCCGTCTTGCCGTTCGAATAGGACGCGACGTCGACCGACGATACGCGCCACTTGCCCGAAGCGGCCGTGACGACCGCACCGCTCATCACCGTCACGCCCTGCCGCTTTGCCGCCGCCGGCAACGCACCGTTCGACGATGCGCGCGAATCGACGATCGTCACCTTCGCGCCGCACGCTTTCAGGTCGAGCGCGGTCTGGTACGCACGATCGTTGTTCGTGAACACGACCACGTTGCGGCCCGGCAGCACGCCGAAGCGATGGATGTAGGTGGACACCGCGCCCGCGAGCATCACGCCCGGCAGGTCGTTGTTGCCGAACACGATCGGACGCTCGTGCGCGCCGGTCGCGAGGATCACGCGCTTCGCGCGGATCTTCCACAGCAGTTCGCGCGTACCCTTGCGCATCGACACCGGCTGGTGATCGGTCAGGCGTTGCGTGACCGTCACGAGGTTGTGGTCCTGGTAGCCGAACGCGGTGCTGCGCGACAGGATCGTCACGTCGGGCAACTTGCGCAGCTCGGCCTCGATCTTCTCGACCCACTGCTGCGCCGGCTTCGCGTCGATTTCCGCACGGCACGACAGCAGGCTGCCGCCGAGTTCGCGCTGGTCGTCGACGAGGATCACGCGCGCGCCTGCCGTGGCCGCCGCATGCGCGGCCGCGAGGCCCGACGGCCCGCCGCCGACCACGAGCACGTCGCAGTGCGCGTAACACTTGTCGTAGCGATCGGCGTCGAGCACTTCAGGCGCCTTGCCGAGGCCGGCGGCCTCGCGGATCTTCTCTTCGTACTTCGGCCACATGTTGCGCGGCCACATGAAGGTCTTGTAGTAGAAGCCCGCCGGCATGAAGCGCGACAGCTTCTGGTTGATCGCGTACTTGTCGTTCTCGAGCGACGGTTCGGCGTTCACGCTCGTCGCGACGAGGCCCTGGTACAGCTCGATCTCGGTCGCGCGCGCATTCGGCACCGTGTACGGGCCGGTTTCGAGCTGCACGACGGCATTCGGTTCCGCGACGTCCGCCGTCACGATCCCGCGCGGACGGTGGTACTTGAAGCTGCGCGCGACGAAATGCACGCCGTTCGCGAGCAGCGCGGATGCGAGCGTGTCGCCCTGGAAGCCCTGATACGTGCGGCCGTTGAACGTGAACGTCAACGGAATCGCGCGATTGATGCGGCCTCCGGTGCCGAGGCGGTCTTTCTGGCTCATTTGCTCGTGCCCTCTTCGTGTGCGTTGCCGGCGGCTGCGCCACTGACGGCAGCCCCACCGAACTTTTCGTAGCCCTTGATATCGTAGGTGACCGTGTCGCGCGTCACCTTGAACCAGCGGCGGCAACCCTGCGTGTGCAGCCATTGCTCGCGGTGAATTCCGCGCTTGTTCTCGCGCATGAACACGTACTCGCCCCATTCGCGGTCGGTCATGTTCTCGTTCGCAACCGGGCGCACGATGTCGGCTTCACCGCCGCACGTGAACTCGGATTCGGCGCGCGGCCCGCACCACGGACATTCGATCAGCAACATGTTTCTTTCTCCTTCAGTGCGGGGGTTAGTGCGCGACGGCGGCAGCGCCGTGTTCGTCGATCAGGTGACCCGTGTAGAAGCGGTCGAGTGCAAACGGTGCGTTCAGCGGATGCGGTTCGTCGCGGGCGATCGTGTGCGCGAACACCCAGCCCGAGCCCGGTGTCGCCTTGAAGCCGCCGGTACCCCAGCCGCAGTTGAAATACAGGCCCTTCACGTCGGTCTTGGTGATGATCGGGCAGGCGTCCGGCGACACGTCGACGATGCCGCCCCACTGGCGGTTCATCCGCACGCGCGAGAACACCGGGAACATCTCGACGATCGCCTGCAGCGTGCTTTCGATGATGTGGAAGCTGCCGCGCTGACCGAAGCCCGTGTACTGGTCGATACCCGCGCCGATCACGAGATCGCCCTTGTCGGACTGGCTGATGTACGCGTGCACCGCGTTCGACATGATCACCGAGTTGACCACCGGCTTGATCGGCTCGGACACCAGCGCCTGCAGCGGGTGGCTTTCGATCGGCAGGCGCACGCCGGCCATGTCGGCGAGCGTCGTCGTGTTGCCGGCCGCGACCACCGCGACTTTCTTCGCCTTGATGAAGCCCTTCACCGTATCGACGCCGACCACCGCGCCGCCTTCGCGGCGAATGCCCGTCACCTGGCAGTTCTGGATGATGTCGACGCCGGCGCGGTCCGCGCCGCGCGCGAAGCCCCAGGCCACCGCGTCGTGACGTGCGACGCCCGCACGGCGCTGGATCGATGCGCCGAGCACCGGGTAGCGGCTGTTCAGGTTGATCGTCGGCTCGATTTCCTTGATCTGCGCGGGCGTCAGGAATTCGGCGTCGACGCCGTTCAGCCGGTTCGCATTCACGCGACGCTCGGTGTCACGCACGTCCTGCAGCGTGTGCGCGAGGTTCATCACGCCGCGCTGGCTGAACATCACGTTGTAGTTGAGATCCTGCGACAGCCCTTCCCACAGCTTCATCGCCTTCTCGTACAGCGCGGCCGATTCGTCCCACAGGTAGTTCGAGCGCACGATCGTCGTGTTGCGCGCGGTGTTGCCGCCGCCGATCCAGCCCTTCTCGAGGATCGCGACGTTCGTGATCCCGTGCTCCTTCGCGAGGTAATACGCGGTCGCGAGGCCGTGGCCGCCGCCGCCGACGATCACGACGTCGTATTCCTTCTTCGGTTCCGGGCTCTTCCACTGCTTTTCCCAGTTCTCGTGATACGAGAGGCCGTTGCGGAACAGGCTGAATATCGAGTAGCGGCTCATGTTAGTGATCCTTCGTTAGCATTCGATGACGTTCACGGCAAGACCGCCGCGCGACGTTTCCTTGTATTTCGTCTTCATGTCCGCACCTGTCTCGCGCATCGTCTTGATGACCGAATCGAGCGACACGTAGTGCTGGCCGTTACCCTTGAGCGCCATGCGCGACGCGTTGAGCGCCTTGATCGCGCCCATCGCGTTGCGCTCGATGCACGGAATCTGCACGAGCCCGCCGACCGGGTCGCAGGTCATGCCGAGGTTGTGCTCCATGCCGATCTCGGCGGCGTTCTCGACCTGGTCGGGCGTGCCGCCCATCACCGCGGCGAGCGCGGCGGCGGCCATCGAGCACGCAACGCCCACTTCGCCCTGGCAACCGACTTCCGCACCGGAGATCGACGCGGTTTCCTTGTAGATGATCCCGATCGCCGCGGCCGTCAGCAGGAATTCGACAATCCCGGCCTCGCTCGAGCCCGGCACGAATTTCACGTAGTAGTGCAGCACGGCGGGAATCACGCCGGCCGCGCCGTTGGTGGGTGCGGTGACGACGCGGCCGCCCGCGGCGTTCTCTTCGTTGACGGCCATCGCATACAGGTTGACCCAGTCGAGCATCGACAGCGGATCGCGCAGCGACTCCTCCGAACGCGCGCGCAGGCGGCCGTTCAGTTCGGCCGCGCGGCGCTTCACGCGCATCGGGCCCGGCAGTTCGCCTTCGACCTTGCAGCCGCGCTCCACGCATGCGGCCATCGTGCGCCAGATCGCGAGCAGCCCGGCGCGCACCTCGTCGGCCGAACGCAGCGCGCTTTCGTTGCGCAGCATCAGTTCGGCGATCGACAGGCCGTGTTCGCGGCACTGGCGCATCAGGTCGTCGCCGGTGCGGAACGGATACGGCACTTCGGCCGCCGCGCGCACGCCGTTCACGCGATCGCCGTCGCGGTTCACGACGAAGCCGCCGCCGACCGAGTAATACTCTTTCTCGACGAGCAGCTGGCCGTGCTCGTCGAACGCCTGGAAGCGCATCCCGTTCGGATGCACGATGCTCGTGCCGCTCATCAGCTTGCGATAGAAGCCGATGTTTTCCTTCTCGTCGAAGCGGAT
The DNA here is from genome assembly GCF_003857765.1 of Burkholderia sp. Bp9016. Lineage (NCBI taxonomy): Bacteria > Pseudomonadati > Pseudomonadota > Betaproteobacteria > Burkholderiales > Burkholderiaceae > Burkholderia > Burkholderia sp. Bp9016. The sequence goes on along the minus strand of NZ_QTPY01000006.1, from coordinate 53,450 downwards.
CGTCTGCTTGCCGAGCAGCGACAGCGACTTCTCCGCACGGATCGCCGCGAGCCGCGGCTCGATCAGGTCCGGATCGATCGTGTCGGGCAGATGGCCCTCGAGACCGAGCAAGACGGCCTTGTCGGTGCCGTGGCCCTTGCCCGTTGCACCGAGCGAGCCGTATAGTTCGACCCGCACGCGGCGCACGAAGCCGAGCAGGTTCGCATCTTCGATATGCGACGCGAAGCGGCAGGCGGCGATCATCGGGCCGACCGTATGCGAACTGGACGGGCCGATACCGATCTTGAACAGGTCGAACGCGCTGACGTTCATCTGACTTCCTCTGGGTGGACGTACGTGAAATGTCGTTGGCATCAGTACATCAAAGCGTAAAATTGGCCGATAGAACAAAAACGGCATCGGCGTGGGACACCGCCGCCAAGCCCCGAAAAGGTCGGTCCGAAAGTACGTTTTGACGATGGTTCGCGACGAAAAAGCACAAGTCGGCCGGCGATGCGCGCGCCGGCAGCCGTGCCCCCAAACTGAGTGAAACGAGTGAGACCCGCCTGCCCGGCGTGACGAGATTTACCGCGATGACACCCGACGTACCCGCTTCCCCCCTCGCCGAACCCGCGCCGCAGCGCATTCGCTTCGGCATCCTGCTGCTGCCGAATTTCACGCTGACCGCGTTCTCGGGTTTCGTCGACATGCTGCGGCTGTCGGCCGACGACGGCGACTACAGCAAGCCCGTGCGCTGCGCCTGGAGCGTGATCGGCGAAACCCTCGCGCCGGTGCGCGCAAGCTGCGGGATCCAGATCACGCCGTGGGAAACCTTCGATGCGGCCGAGCCGTTCGACTACGTGGTCGTGGTGGGTGGCCTGCTGCATTCGGGGCCGCAGGCCGGCCCCGAAACGCTCCAGTTCATCCGCCAGGCGGCGGCGGGCGGCGCGACGGTCGTCGGGATTTGCACGGGCGTGTTTACGCTGATGCGCGCGAACGTGCTCGACGGCTACCGCACCTGCGTGAGCTGGTTCCACTACTGGGATTTCATCGAGCGCTTCCCGAGCGCCGATCCCGACCTGTTGATCGCCGACCGGCTGTTCGTGATCGACCGGCGCCGGATCACGTGTTCGGGCGGCCGCGCGTCGATCGACGTCGCCGCCGCGATCCTGCTGCGCCATTTCGACCATGCGACGGTGCAGAAGGCGCTGCGTATCCTCCTCGTTGGCGAGATGCAGAAAGGCAATGCGCCGCAGCCGCATCCGCCCGGCCTCGAGCCGGCCACGCACCCGAAGGTCAAACGTGCGATTCTTCTGATGGAACAGCATGTCGGGCGCGCGCTGCCGCTCGAAGAACTCGCGGCCAAGCTCGACATGTCGACACGCCAGCTCGAGCGTCTGTTCAAGGCCGAGACGGGCAAGAGCCCGCAGGCGTTCGCGAAACAGGTGCGGCTGCGCACGGCCGCATGGCTGCTGACCAGTTCGGATCGCACCGTCGCCGATATCGCATCGAGTTGCGGGTTCGCCGACGCGTCGCACCTCGGGCGTGAATTCCGCAAGCAGTTCGGCGTGCCGCCCGCGACGTATCGCGAGCGCGGCGGAGACGTAGCGGAAGTCGCGGCGCCGGCCGTGACCGATCCCGTCGAAGACATCGCCGACTGACGCAAGACACCCTTTTTCGCTCCCTATCGCGCGCCGAACCGCGCGCGATAGCCATTTTTACCGCCAATTGGAACCGGTTCCAATCAATTTGACCGACGTTACAGCGCATTAACCGAGGGTTATCCCGGATGCTGACGCACATTCAAATTTGTATGATGACCACATCACCTTACAAACTAGAGCGTCATGTTCGAGAAAATTCCCGCCCGTGCGATGAGCGACCATGTCGCGCAGCAACTGCTCAAGCAGATCGAAGTCGGCAGTTTCTCGGCCAGCGGCAAGCTGCCGACGGAAGCCGTGCTCGCGCAGGAATTCGGCGTGAGCCGCACCGTGATCCGCGAGGCGATCTCGCGGCTGAAGAACGAAGGCGTGGTCGAGCCGCGCCAGGGCAGCGGCGTGTACGTGAACCAGCACGGCGCGATCCGGCCGCTGCGGATCGACTACGCGGAAGCGGTCGAAGCCAGCTCGCTGCCGCACCTGCTCGCTGTGCGCCGCGCGATCGAGGCTGAAGTCGCGGCCGAAGCCGCGCTGCACCACACCGACGACGACATGGCCGACATCGACGACGCGCTGCGCAGGATCGACGATGCGGTGGCCGAAGGCCGCGACGGCGTCGCGGAAGACGTCGCGTTCCACCGCACGATCGCGGCCGTCACCGGCAACCCGTATTTCCTGAAGACGCTGCAGTTCCTGAACCAGTACCTCGAAGCGGGCGTGAAGGTCACGCGGCGCAACGAAGCGACGCGCGACGACTTCTCGCGCCAGGTGCGCGACGAACACGCGGCGATCGCCGACGCGATCCGCGCGCGCGACCCGATGGCGGCACGCAACGCGGCGCGCACTCACATGTACAACGCTGCCCGACGTCTCGCGGAAGCCGGCATCTGCTGAAGCCGGCGGCGCGCGTGCGCCGCCGTTGTCCCGAACCTCTCCCGAATCGATCAAGGTTGACCATGTCACGAAATGTTGGAGTCATCGGCCTCGGCGCGATGGGCCTAGGCGTCGCGCGCTCGCTGCTGCGCGCCGGCTTTCGCGTGCACGCATGCGACGTGCGCGACACCGTGCTGCAGGCGTTCGCGGCCGAAGGCGGCGTGGCCTGCACGACGCCGGCCGAACTGGGTGCGCAGTGCGACGTCGTCGTCACGCTCGTCGTCAATGCCGCACAAACCGAAACGGTGCTGTTCGGCGAGCACGGCGCGGTCGCCGCGATGAAGCCGGGCGGCGTCGTGATCGCGAGCGCGACCGTCGCCCCCGAATTCGCCGTTGCACTCGGTGCGCGCATCGAGGCCGCGGGCCTGCAGATGCTCGATGCGCCGGTGTCCGGCGGCGCCGCGCGCGCGGCGTCGGGCGAAATGACGATGATGACATCGGGCCCCGCCGCCGCGTATGCGGGCTGCGACGACGTGCTCGCCGCGATCGCCGGCAAAGTCTATCGCCTCGGCGACACGCACGGCGTCGGCTCGAAGGTGAAGATCATCAACCAGCTGCTGGCCGGTGTGCATATCGCCGCGGCCGCCGAAGCGATGGCGCTGGGCCTGCGCGAAGGCGTGGATGCGGACGCGCTGTACGACGTGATCACGCATAGCGCCGGCAATTCGTGGATGTTCGAGAACCGCGTGCCGCACATCCTGAACGGCGACTACACGCCGCTGTCGGCCGTCGACATCTTCGTGAAGGATCTCGGCCTCGTGCTCGATACCGCGCGCCGCAGCAAGTTCCCGCTGCCGCTGTCGGCCACCGCGCACCAGATGTTCATGAGCGCGTCGAGCGCCGGCCACGGCGGCGAGGACGATTCCGCCGTGATCAAGACTTTCCCCGGCATCACGCTGCCGCCTGCCCGCTGATTCGAACGACGTTCCTGCCATGACCGCTTCCGCTTCCCGTCCCCTGCTCGGCTGCATCGCCGACGATTTCACCGGCGCGACCGATCTCGCGAACATGCTCGTCAAGAGCGGCATGCGCACCGTGCAGACGATCGGCGTGCCCGCCGACGGCGCCGCTGCCGACACGGTCATCGACGCCGACGCGATCGTCGTCGCGCTGAAGTCGCGCACGATTCCCGCCGCCGACGCCGTTGCGCAATCGCTCGCCGCCTGCGCATGGCTGCGCGCGCAGGGCTGCCGGCAATTCTTCTTCAAGTACTGCTCGACGTTCGACTCGACCGACGCGGGCAACATCGGGCCGGTGGCCGACGCGCTGCTCGATGCGACCGACGGCGGCTTCACGATCGCGTGCCCGGCGTTCCCCGAGAACGGCCGCACGATCTTCCGCGGCCACCTGTTCGTCGGCGACGTGCTGCTGAACGAATCGGGAATGGAAAACCACCCGCTCACGCCGATGCAGGACGCGAACCTCGTGCGCGTGCTCCAGCGGCAAACGACGTCGCCGGTCGGCCTGATCCGCTACGACACGATCGCGCAGGGCGCGGCTGCCGTACGTGCGCGCATCGACGCGCTGCGTGCGGACGGTGTGCGCTTCGCGATCGCCGATGCGCTGTCGGACCACGATCTCCACGTGCTCGGCGAAGCATGCGCGAGCCTGCCGCTCGTCACCGGCGGCTCGGGCATCGCGCTCGGCCTGCCGGAGAATTTCCGCCGCGCGGGGCTGCTGCCCGCGCGCGACAACGCGGCGTCGCTGCCGCGCATCGACGGGTTGTCGGCGGTGCTCGCCGGCAGCGCATCGAAGGCGACCAATGCACAGGTCGCCGTGTGGCGCGACAGCCGGCCGAGCTTCCGGATCGATCCGCTCGCGGCCTCGCGCGGCGAACCCGTCGTCGACGACGCACTGGCCTTCGCGCGCGCGCACCTGCCGCAGCCCGTGCTGATTTATGCAACGGCGACGCCCGACGAGGTGAGGGCCGTCCAGCAGGCGCTCGGCGTCGAAGCGGCCGGCCATCTCGTCGAAAGCACGCTCGCGGAGATCGCCCGCGGCCTGCGCGCGCTCGGCGTGCGCAAGTTCGTCGTCGCCGGCGGCGAGACGTCCGGCGCGGTCGTGCAGGCGCTTGACGTGAAGTCGCTGCAGATCGGCGCGCAGATCGATCCGGGCGTGCCCGCCACCGCCACCATCGACGCGCAGCCGCTCGGCCTCGCGCTGAAATCCGGCAACTTCGGCACGGTGGACTTTTTCGACAAGGCGCTGCGCGCGCTGGACGGAGCCGCACGATGAGCGTCGAAGCGAAACTGCGCGAAGAAATCTGCGTCGTCGGCGCGAGCCTGTATGCGCGCGGCCATGCGGTCGGCAGCGCCGGCAACATCAGCGCGCGGCTTGCCGACGGCTGGCTGATCACGCCGACCGATGCCTGCCTCGGCCGGCTCGACCCGAACGACATCGCGAAGGTCGGCGTCGACGGCCAGCCCATATCGGGCGGCAAGCCGTCGAAGACGCTCGCGCTGCACCGCGGCATCTACGCGCGCAACACGCAAGCGAACGGCATCGTCCATACGCATTCGACGCACCTCGTCGCGCTGACGCTCGCGGGCGTGTGGCGCGACACCGACGTGCTGCCGCCGATCACGCCGTACTACGTGATGAAGGTCGGCCACATTCCGCTGATCCGCTATCGCCGCCCCGGCGACCCGGCCGTCGCGGCCGAAGTCGCCGCGCTGGCCGACCAGGTGCGCGGCGTGCTGCTCGACCGCCTCGGGCCGGTGATGTGGGGGCCGTCGGTGTCGCACGCGTCGTATGCACTCGAGGAGCTCGAGGAAACCGCGCGGCTGTGGCTGATGACGCACCCGAAGCCCGAGCCGCTGTCCGACGCGGCGCTCGACGAACTGCGCGACACCTTCGGCGCACGCTGGTAACCCGTCGCGCACGCATCCGCACCGATTCCCATGCCCGCCGTGTGCGCGGGCCCTTCCGTCAGCACACACGATCCGGCGGCGTACGCGCCGCCGGCACACGACATTCATGGAGACGACAATGACTGCATTCGATGCGGCCGCAAGCCGCTCGCCCGCCGCGCCCGCCCAAGCGGCCGAACTCGATCGCACCTACAGGAAAGTGTTCTGGCGCATCGTGCCGTTCCTGATGCTCTGCTACGTGGTCGCGTATCTCGACCGCGTCAACGTCGGCTTCGCGAAGCTGCAGATGTCGCAGGATCTCGCGTTCAGCGAAACAGTGTTCGGCCTCGGCGCCGGCATCTTCTTCCTTGGCTATTTTCTGTTCGAACTGCCAAGCAACATGCTGATGCACCGCATCGGCGCACGCATCTGGATCGCGCGGATCATGATCACGTGGGGGCTGCTGTCGGCGGTGTTCGCGTTCGTGAAGACACCGACGCAGTTCTACGTGCTGCGCTTCCTGCTCGGTCTCGCGGAAGCCGGCTTCTATCCGGGCGTGATCCTGTACCTCACGTACTGGTTCCCGTCGCATCGCCGCGCGAAGATCATCGCGGTGTTCATGTCCGCGATCCCGGTGTCGGGCATCTTCGGCAACCCGCTGTCGGGCTGGATCATGGAGCGCTTTCACGGCGGCTCGGGTTTTCACGGCTGGCAATGGATGTTCATGATCGAAGCCGTGCCGGCCGTGCTCGTCGGCATCGCGACGATCCTCTATCTCGACAACAACATCCGCAGCGCGAAGTGGCTCGACGAGCGCGAGAAGCAGTTGCTCGAAACGGAAATCGCCGCGCAGCCGCAGGAACGGCAACAGCACGGCCATTCGCTGAAGGCCGTGTTCGCCGACCCGCGCATGTGGTGGATGTCGCTGATCTACTTCGCGTTCGTCACCGGCCAGTACGGCCTGACGTTCTGGATGCCGACGCTCGTCAAATCCACCGGGATCACCGATACGTTCCAGATCGGCCTGTTGTCCGCGATTCCGTTCCTCGTCGCAATCTTCGTGATGAACCTGTTCGGCCACAGCGCGGACAAGCGCCGCGAACGCCGCTGGCACCTGATCGTGCCGGCGCTCATGGGCGCGGTCGGATTTGCGGTCGCCGCGTCGTACTCGCACAATACGGCGGTGTCGATCGTGTTCCTGTCGCTCGCGGCAGGCGGCGTGCTGACCTGCGCACCGCTGTTCTGGTCGCTGCCGACCGCGTTTCTCGCCGGCTCCGCCGCCGCCGCCGGGATCGCGATCATCAACTCGGTCGGCAACCTCGCCGGCTTCGCAAGCCCGTACGTGATCGGCTACCTGAAGGACGTCACGCACAGCACGTCGTCCGGCATGTACATGCTCGCGGCGATGCTCGTGATCGGTGCGATCGCCGTGTGGCTCACGCCCGCGAAGCTCGTGAACCGCTGACGCGCACGTCATTCGACGCGGGGCGCGACGCCCCGCCCCACTCATTCACAGGACCCGCTGCCATGCCCCGCTTCGCCGCCAACCTCTCGATGATGTACACCGAGCACGCGTTCCTCGAACGCTTCGCTGCTGCCTCCTACGACGGTTTCAAGGCCGTCGAGTACCTGTTCCCGTACGACTTCGCCGCCGGGGACATCCGTGCGCGCCTCGACGCGCACAACCTCGAACAGGCGCTGTTCAACGCGCCGCCCGGCGACTGGGCCGCCGGCGAGCGCGGGATCGCGTCGCTGCCGGGCCGCGAGGACGAGTTCCGCCGCGGCATCGACCAGGCGCTCGACTATGCGCGCGTGCTCGGCAACAGGAAGCTGCACGTGATGGCCGGCATGGTAGCGCCGGGCGCGGACCGCGCACGCCATCGCGATACCTACCTGTCGAACCTGCGGCATGCGACGCAGGCGGCTGCCGCGCACGGCATCACGATCCTGATCGAGCCGATCAACCAGCGCGACATGCCCGGCTATTTCCTGAGCCGGCAGGACGACGCGCAGGCGATCTGCGCGGAAGTCGGCGCGCCGAACCTGAAGGTGCAGTTCGACTGCTATCACTGCCAGATCGTCGAGGGCGATCTCGCGATGAAGCTCAAGCGCGATTTCGCGGGCATCGGCCACATCCAGATCGCCGGCGTGCCAGAGCGCCACGAGCCGGACATCGGCGAACTCAACTACCCGTACCTGTTCGCGCTGATCGACGCGCTCGGCTACGACGGCTGGATCGGCTGCGAATATCGCCCGAAGGCCGGCACGTCGGAAGGGCTCGGCTGGCTCAAGCCTTACCTGTAATTCAAAGCATTCGAAGAGGGCAATCCAAATGAAAGTACTGATCACGGGCGGCGCCGGCTTTCTCGGCCAGCGTCTCGCACGCAAGCTGCTCGAGCGCGGCGAACTGACCGGCCCCGACGGCCGTATCGGGAAGATCGACGAGCTGGTGCTGCTCGACGTCGTCAAGGGCAGCGATTTCGGCGACGCACGCGTGAAGTCGATCGTCGGCGACATCGCCGATCGCGCGGTGCTCGAAAGCGCGATCGACACGCAGACGAATGCGATCTTCCATCTCGCGGCGATCGTCAGCGGGCAAGCCGAAGCCGATTTCGATCTCGGCATGCGGATCAACCTCGACGCGTCGCGCGCGCTGCTCGAAGTGTGCCGCGCGCGCGGCCACCAGCCGCGCGTCGTGTTCACGAGCTCGGTCGCCGTCTACGGCGGCGTGCTGCCCGACGTCGTGCAGGACGACACCGCGCTGAACCCGCAATCGTCGTACGGCGCGGAGAAGGCGATCGCCGAGCTGCTGCTGTGCGACTACGCCCGTCGCGGCTTCGTCGACGGCCGCGTGCTGCGCCTGCCGACCATCAGCGTGCGGCCGGGCCGCCCGAACGCGGCTGCGTCGTCGTTCGCGAGCGGCATCATCCGCGAGCCGCTCAATGGCGAGGAAAGCGTGTGCCCGGTGCCGGGGTCGACGCGGCTGTGGCTGCTGTCGCCGCGCGGCGCGATCGAGGCGCTCGTCGCGGGCTGCGAGATCGACAGCGCGAAGCTCGGCAACAAGCGCGTGATCAACCTGCCCGGCCTGTCGGTGTCGGTCGACGAAATGATCGCGGCGCTGCGCGAAGTGGCCGGCGACGACGTCGTGAAGCTGATTCGCCATGCACCGGACGAGCGTGTCGAGAAGATCGTCGGCAGCTGGCCGGGCCGCTGGGACACGACGCGCGCCGAAGCGCTCGGGTTGAAGGGCGATACGTCGTTCGCGGACGTGATCCGCAGTCATATCGCCGACGAACGCGGTTGACGGTCGCGCCTGCCGCGCCCGGCCCGCAACGGGCCGCGCCGGCAGGCAGCCACATCGGGCCGCGCTGCTCAGCGCCGCCCGGTGGATTCGCCGATACGCATCGACGCGGGTTTCGCGCCGCCCGGCGGGCGTGCCGCGCCGACCGCGTGCTGCCACGCGAGCAAACCCGGCAGATAGAACAGCAGATCGCGCACCCGCCGCGCGCCGGCCAGCGCCAGACAGGTCGACGCGTCGAACCCGAGCAGGCCGCCGATCAACACGAAGCCGCCCTCCTGCACGCCGAGCCCGCCCGGCATCAGGAACGCGATGCTGCTCAGCAGCTGGATCAGCGCCTCGATCGCGAGCGCCTGCGCGAAAGTCGCATCGGTGCCGAGAAAACGCAGCGCGAGCCAGAGTTCCAGCGCATAACCGGCAAACTGCAGCGTCTGCCAGATGCCCAGATAGCGGACGACGATCCCCGTCTTTCTCCAGATCATTCGGATCGACTGATCGGTACGCGCCGATTCGCCGACCAGCGCATAGACCTTTCCGCTCGTGATGTGGTTGAGCGCGCGCATCGCCCGCTCGAACGGCCGCGCATGCTGAACCAGCGCGAACAGCAGCAGCACCGGCACCAGCGCCGCCATCCCGATCGCGAGCTGCGCGGCCACGCGCGCGGCATCGGACGACACGCGCTCGAGCACGTAGCCGATCGCGACCAGCGCGAACACCAGCTGGCTGATCAGCGTGAGCTGCATGTCGGCGACGAGGCTCGCGACGGCGGTTGCCGGCCGCACACCGGCCTGCCGCAGCAGGCTGAACGACACGATTTCGCCGCCGATCCGCGCGACCGGCAGCAACCCGTTGATCGATTCGCGGATCCAGACGATTTTCAGCATCGTCGCGAACGACGGCCGGCGCCGGCCGCGAATCAGCATCCGCCAGTCCCACGCATTCGCAAGCATCGGCAGGATATGGACGAGCGCGGCGACCAGCAGCCCGGCACCGGCCGCCTCGAGGCGGTGCAGGATATCGAGCGGATGCTCGCGCCAGATCAGCCATACCGCGATCGCCAGCCCCGCGAGCGCAGCCAGGCGGCCCGCATGCCGCAGCCGTGCGTCGCCACGCACGGACGGCGGGCGCGTACCGTCGTCGCCGGAATGCGTGTCGTGCGTCATGATTTCCCCGCCGGCGACAGCAGACCCTCGCGGTCGACGCGAAACCGTGTGCCGCGCCAGATGACGTGCGACGAAAAGAAGCTCGACACGAACACCGCGAACTGCAGCAGATCGACGAGCGGCAACCACGCCGCGCCGCTCAGCCCCGCGCCGGTTGCACGGCCCGTTTTCACCATCAGCAGCGCGCGAGCGGCGAGCGAGGCCGCCGTCAGCACGCACGCGGCCGGCGCGCCGCCGGACAGCAGCAGCGCCAGCAGCGCGAGCGGCAACGGATGCATCAGCACCGAACCGGCATGACCGATCCGGTCCGCGGCGCGGATGGTGCAACTCCAGCGCAATTCGTGCGCGTACAGCGTGGCAAACGTGTCCTCGACGCACGCGTGCCCGACCACGAACGGCGGAACGACAACCCGCGCGCCGGCCTGCCGCACCGCTTCGCCGAGCGCGTGATCTTCGGCCAGGTGATGGGCGAAGCGCGCGAGGCCGCCGATGCGTTCGAGCGTCGTGCGCGTGATCGCAATGGTCTGGCCGAAGCACGGCCGCGCGCGACCGATGAAAAGCCCGGTGATCACGCCCGGCAGAAAATGGTAGTTCGTCATCGCGACCGCGACACGAGGCCAGAAGCCCGGCGACGGGACGCCGCGATACACGCTCGTCACGATCCCGACCTCCGGCTCCTGCAACGCGCCGACGACGGCGCGCAAATAATCCCGCTCGACCAGCACGTCGCTGTCGGCGAGACAGAGCACCGCGTGCTCCGCGCGTTCGAGCATGTTGACGAGATTGGCGATCTTCCGGTTCGGCCCGTACAGCCGCGCGTCGGCGACGACCGCGATGTTCGCGTCCGGATAGCGCGCGCGCAGCGTCGCGACGGCGTCGAGCGCGGCGTCGTCCGCATCGTGCACGCCGAACAGGTGCTGAACCGGACCCGGATAGTCCTGGACGAAGAAGCTTTCAAGATGCTGTACGAGCTGCCACTCGTCGCCGTGCAGCGGCTTCGCGATGGTGACGCCCGGAAAATCGCGCGGCATCGCCGCCGCGCGGGAAAAGAACCGGCCGACCAGCACGCTGGCCACGATCGTGTACGCCGTGCCCAGCACCGCGCCGAGCCCGCAAACGACCGACATTGCCCAGGCCAGCGCGTGCGCCACATGCAGCAAGACCATGCTTCGTCCCCATGGTTTCCCGTACGACCGCGACGCCGGGACCGGCACCGCGCGCACGGGCTCATCCACACACGCGGTCGAAACGGTTGCCGTTGAGCCGGATGTAGAGAATGACCCACGCACGGTACGCGCAATCCGATGACACGGCTACCGTGCAACGATCGATCCCGCTCACGCACACGTCGCCGCACGCGAGCGCGGTCGCAAACGCAGCGTCGGCAACCTTGCGGGCCGACAGGATTGCCGTCGCGATCGCAACGACGGTCCATGCGCGAAATGTCATCGTGGTGAAAAATGCTTCGGGTACGCGCAGCGCGAGCAACGACACCAGCACGAAGCACTGGATGACCATGCCGGCCAGCGCGGCGATCAGCAGATGGGCGCGCCATCGCTCGATCGTCGAGGGTGCCATCACGAACAAACCTCCCGTGCAGTCGACCGGCGTCGATCCGGTTCGATCGACGGGTCGCGGATTCGGGGCCCCGTGTGCGGTCCGTGCCGAACGTGCCGAGCCGTTCGGGACCTGGAGAAGCGGGGGATAACCGGGAAACGGTGTGGCCGATGGTAGCGGGAATGCCGGCGGCAAACCTTAAGCGTTCTTCAGAATCGGTCGACATTCGACGCGGCGCGATTACGTTCCGTTGCACGAACTCGCGGCCACGCTCGTACAATCGCACACGCCTGCATACGGATCGACCATGCGACTCCTCCTTGTTGAAGACGACGACCTGATCGGCAGCGGCCTCGAGATCAGCCTCGGCCAGGCCGGCTACCAAGTCGACTGGCTGCGCGACGGCCACGCGGCCGCCGCGGCACTCGCGACGACGCGCTTCGCGCTCGTCGTGCTCGATCTCGGGCTGCCCGGGAAATCCGGATCGGAACTGCTGCGCGCGTTGCGCGACGGGGGCGATACGACGCCGGTGCTCGTCCTGACCGCGCGCGGCACCGTGGCCGACCGCGTCCGCGGCCTCGACGACGGCGCCGACGACTATCTCGCGAAGCCGTTCGAGCTGAGCGAAGTGCTCGCCCGTTGCCGTGCACTCGTGCGCCGTTCGCAGGGCCGCGCCGGCGACGAGATCGTCTGGCGCGACATCACGATCGATCTGGCCGCCCATACGGTCACCCGCAATGCGTCGCGCATCGCGCTGACGTCGCGCGAATGGAGCATCCTGGTGCAACTCGTCAGTCACGCGGGCACGCCTCAGTCACGCTCGCGTCTCGAGGACGGCCTGTACGGCTGGCAGGAAGGCATCGAAAGCAATGCGATCGAGGTCCATATCTCGAACCTGCGCAAGAAGCTCGGCGCGGAGCTGATCCGAACCGTGCGCGGCATCGGCTACGTCGTCGACAAGCCATGATCTCGCGCTCGATACGGCGCCGCGTCTCGCTGATGGCGCTCGGCTGCGTGACCGTGGTGTGGCTCGTCGCCGTATTCAGCAGCTTCCGGCACGCGACGCGCGAAATCGGCGAATGGGAAGATGCGCGTCTCGTCGAATACGCGTCGCTGCTGGTCAACCTGTCGCCGGCCGATCTCGATCGTCTTGCCCGCATCCCGCCCGACGCGCGCGTAGAACTCGCTCGCGGCGCATCGAGACACGACGCCGACACCGACGGCGATCGCCTGCCGCGCGACGTGCTGTTCGAAGTGCGCGATGCGCAGGGCAAGGTCGTTGCATCGAGCCTGCCGGCGGGCGCTGCCGGGTCGACGGATACACACAATGCACACGACGGGCACGACGGGCACGACGCGCCGGTGACGATCGTCGTCCACGACGCACCGTGGCGCACGTATGCGCTACACGACGACGCGTCGGGCCGATGGGTGCGCGTGATCGAGCCGACCAATACGCGCAGCGACCTGGCGACCGGGATCGCGCGCGGCATCGTGCTGCCGCTGGTCGTCGCGCTGCCTGTGCTCGCGCTCCTGCTGTGGTACATGATCGGGCGCAGCCTCGCCCCGCTGAAAACGCTGTCGACACTGATCGGCGCGCGCGATGCGCGATCGCTGGAACCGCTCGGCGTCGTCACCGTGCCGGACGAAGTGCGCACGCTGGTCGACGCGATCGACCGCTTGCTGGGCCGCCTGCGCCAATCGATCGTGCGCGAGCGCGCGTTCACGTCGGATGCGGCGCACGAACTCAAGACACCGCTGGCCGCGATCAAGGTGCAGGCCCAGGTGGCGCTCGCGACCGACGATCCGGCGCGCCAGCAGCTCGCGATGCAGCGCGTCGTGCAAGGCGTCGACCGCAGCGCGCGACTTGCCGAGCAGTTGCTGCTGCTCGCGCGGCTCGACGAATACGAACGCATTCCGGCGCGCGCCGTGGACCTCCGCGAACTCGTCGACGCCGCCATCGACCGCCACGCCGCGAAAGCGTCGGACCATGCCATCGACATCCGGGCGACCGGCGCATCGGTGCGCGCGGTGCCGGCCGATCCGATCCTGATCGGCATCCTGCTCGACAACCTGATCGACAACGCGATCAAGTACGGACATCGGGGCGGACACATCGCGCTGGGCGTGCACGACGACGGCGCCGTGCAGCGCATCGTCGTGCGCGACGACGGGCCGGGCGTCGCGCACGGCGAACATGAACGGCTCGGCGACCGCTTTTATCGAGGCAGCGGCGCGCAGGCGCCGGGCAGCGGGCTCGGGTTGTCGATCGTCACGCGCATTGCCCAGTACTTCGGGGGCACCGTGCGATTCGGAACGGGCATCGACGGCCAGGGCCTCGGCATCGTGATCGCGCTGCCATCAGCAGACGAAGCCGGATCGGAGCCGGGCAGCGAGCGCGCAGACCGTTCGCACGCGACGCCTCGCGCTTAACGTTTCGTTAAGGATTCCCCCGTAGAATCCGCCCCATCGATACCCTCCGCCATCCGTCAGGAGCTTTCATGTCCGGACCTGCCCGATACGACGCCGTTGCGCGCCTTCTCCACTGGCTGATCGTGACGTTGATCGTCGCGCAGTATGCGATCGGCTGGACGATGCCCGACGTGCATCGCGACACGCAACCGGTCGGCCTGATCGCCGCACACCTGATCGTTGGCGCCGCGCTGCTCGCGGCGATGGCATGCCGGGTGCTCTGGCGCGTGACGCACAGGCCGCCCCCCGACGACCTGTCGCCCGTGATGCGCACGCTGTCCGGTGCGACGCACGTCGCCCTCTACGCGTTGCTGGTCGCGGTGCCGCTGCTCGGCTGGATCAACGCATCGTCGCGTGCATGGAGCGTGACGCTGCTCGGGATCGTGCCGTTGCCGGCGCTGTCGGCGGCCGGCTCCGGATTCGGTCATGCGATGGGCGACGTGCACGGCATCCTCGCATGGGTGCTGTTCGGCGGCATCTGCCTGCACGTGGCGGCCGCACTCGCGCATCGCTTCGTGCTGCGCGACGGCGTGATGCAGCGCATGATGCCGTGGTGATCCCCGCGCCGCGGGCATGAAACGGGACGAGCCCGCCCTCGTGCGGGCGCCTAGTTTCCGGCCTGCAGCGGTGTACCCGCGGTGACGGCACGCACGCCGGACGCCGCCGGCCTCGCCTGCTCCTGCGCCACAACCCGCGCCTGCGCAGCCTGAATGTCCGCGGGATATTCGCCGTCGTCGCCCTTCGACGGCTCGTACCCGGCCGCTTCCAGACGAATCAGTTCTTCTCGAACCTGTGCGCGCGTCAGCGGCTCAGACGACTGCGCGAACCCAGACTGACCGGCCATTGCACCGATCATCATCAGTAGTGCGATATATGTTTTCATCACGAACTCCATCCATGTTCCGTAGCGATCAACCGCGTGAATGTCGAACCCGGCGACGCGAGCGAATGCGTCAGCTTCCGAAATAAGGCCTGCAGAAGCTCTCCGGGCCGACGCACGCAACCGGGCCGGGACGCGATGGCGCCACCGCCGGCCTGCCCGCCTCGGAAGTCGCTGCCGGCTCGCTTCCGAGCGCGGCCTCGGTCCGATACCACGGCATCCGTTCGACCTGCCGCCGGAACAGCGGGCTCACGTCCGGATACGACGTATCGGTCACGAGGCTCATCCCGTGTCGTTCGGCGTCGATCAGTTCCTGCCTGACCTGCGCGCGCGTCAGCGCCTGGGCCGACGCCTGCGTCGCGACACCCGCGAAAGCCATTGCCGCCACCGTGGCGGCCTTCATCCAGTACCCGTTCATGGTCTACTCCTCCGAGATCAACGAGACGACGTGCTACATCCCGTATGACGACGCCCGACGCGTGTTTATTCCCGGGTGTGCCGCGGCGGCGAAGGCGATACCTCCCCGCCTTCCGGATCATCGGCGCCGGCCGTTCACCCTGCTGTCATTCGTTCGTTAGCCGGCGTAACCTGACGTAACGCAGCCCCCACCGCGCGTGGGGCAGACTGACGACATCCTGTGGATCGCCCTTCGATCATGTCCGTCGCTTACGACTATGCAGCCGGCTGGCTTCGCACGCTTTACGACCGTCATATCGACGGCGGCGCGGTGCTCGACACGGCCGTGTTCCCCGATGCCGAACGTTTCGTCCGTGCGTGGCCCGACATTCAGGCAGAGGCACTCGCCGTCGCGCGCGACATGCCGCGCATCCCGCGCTTTCACGAGATCATGCGCGAGCAGTACGACATCTCGGCCAACGATACGCGCGACTGGCGGATGTTCATCATGCAGGCGTATGGCCAGCCGTTCCCGCGCAACCTGTCGCGCTGCCCGACCATCGCATCGATCGTCACGGCGTCGCCGGATGTGCTGTCCGCATCGCTGTCGTTCCTCGCGCCGGGCAAGCACATCCCGCCGCATCGCGGGCCGTTCCGCGGCATCCTGCGCGGCTATCTGGTGCTGTCGATGCCGAAGCGCGCGGACGGCTCGCCCGCTGCGGTGCTGAAGGTCGACGGCAGCGAATACCGGCTCGACGAAGGCCGCTTCCTGTTGTGGGACGACACGTTCATGCACGAGGTGTGGAACGACAGCGACGAAGTGCGGATCGTGCTGCTGCTCGATATCCGCCGGCGCGGCATGCCGCGCTTGCTGACGTGGCTGTCGAATGCGGTGATCGGCATCGTGCGGCTCGGCATCCGTTTGCGGGGACGGTCGATCCCGGTTTAGCAAACCGTCCGGCGCATGCCAGCCATTGCGCGACGCAGCAACATCGCTGCGTCGCCGCCCCGAACGATCGCCTAAACTATAGAACCGATATCCCGCCCATTTCCGCACGGGTTCTGCCAGCCACTGTCATGGCACATCTCTTCTTCGCGGCGTCGATCCAGCGGCACATCGACGTGTCCGAACGCGACATCGACGCACGGACGCTCGGCGAAGCGCTTGAAACCGTCTTCGGCGCACAGCCGCGGCTACGCGGCTACATCGTCGACGACCAGGGCGCGCTGAGAAAGCACCTGTCGGTGTTCATCGACGGCCAGCCGGTGCGCGACCGGCAGCATCTGTCCGATGCGCTCGGCGACGCCAGCCGCGTCTACGTCGTGCAAGCGTTGTCCGGAGGATAAAGGGTCCCATCCTCACCGAAGCCGGCGTCCGACCGCGCCCACCGGAGACACCCGACATGAACGATCGACTGCTCGTCGCGACCCGCAAGGGCCTGTTCGTGCTGCAAGCCGACAGCAACGGCGGCTGGTCGCTCGGCGAACCGCACTTCATCGGCGACCCGGTCAGCATGGCGCTCGCCGACCCGCGCGACGGCACGCTGTATGCGGCGCTCGATCTCGGCCATTTCGGCGTCAAGTTGCATCGCCACCGCGCCGGCGCGGCCGAATGGGAAGAATGCGCGGTTCCCGTGTATCCGTTGCAGCCCGCCGACGCACCGCGCGCCGATCTAGGCGCACACGCAGCCGCCGGCGACGCGGACGGCGCAGCGCCCGCCCCGCCGCGCCCGCCCTGGACGCTTCGGCAGATCTGGTCGCTCGAAACCGGCGGCGTCGACGAGCCGGGCGTATTGTGGGCCGGCACGATACCCGGCGGACTGTTCCGCTCCGACGACGGCGGCGATTCGTGGGTGCTCAACCGCGCACTGTGGGATCGCCCGGAGCGCCCCGAGTGGTTCGGCGGCGGCTACGACGCGCCCGGCATCCATTCGGTGATGGTCGATCCGCGCGACAGCCGGCACGTGACGATCGGCATCTCGTGCGGCGGCGTCTGGCAGACCTTTGACGGCGGCGCGACCTGGCGCGTCAGCGCCGACGGCATGGAAGCCGACTACATGCCGCCCGAGCGGCGCGGCGAGCCCAACGTGCAGGACCCGCACCGCGTCGTCCAGTGCGCGGCCAATCCCGACGTGCTGTGGACCCAGCATCATTGCGCGATCTTCCGCTCGACCGACGGCGCGGTTCGCTGGCAGCGCATCGAAGCACAGCCGTCGAGCTTCGGCTTCGCGGTCGCCGTGCACCCAGCGGATCCCGACACCGCGTGGTTCGTACCGGCCGTGAAGGATGCATGCCGGATTCCGGTGAACGGCCGGTTCGTCGTCACGCGCACGCGCGACGGCGGCCGCAGCTTCGAGAGCCTGTCGAACGGGTTGCCGCCGGTGCCGGCCTACGACCTCGTGTATCGGCACGGGCTCGCCGTGGATGATTCCGGCACGCGCCTCGCGATAGCGTCGACGACGGGCGGGTTATGGACCTCCGCCGACGGCGGCGGGAACTGGCGGCAGGTATCGGCGCATTTGCCGCCGGTGTATTGCGTGCGCTTCGGGTAACGAAGTTCCAGTGGGCGTTCGCTCGCGTGTTCGATGTGCCGGCGGCGAGGAAGGAGGCCTGAGTGACGCGGTCGTCATTGAAATGACGCCGCCGGGATACGCCCCGCCTCACGTCACGACGTGCATTACTTATCGACGCAACAGTTGTCGGGGCAGCCAGGGAGCAATGTTATCTCGGCGCGCTTTGCATTTTCATCGTCCTGAATGCTCATGCGTTCATAAACATAACCATGAACAGCGTAGCGCTCCCGTTTCAGCCCGAAACGCACCAACAACCGCCGGGCGGACTCGGCACGCCGGGCAGACAGTTCTCCTGGATAGACTTCCGCAGACTCGGCCGCGCCGCTCACGGCTACACCTTCGCGAATCGGAAACTGCGACAACATTTTCGATACCCAGACTCTCAGCCTCTTCGCTTGCGCGTCGCTCACCGTCGCAGAATTCCGCTCAAACATAAGATCAAAATTTTCCCCGGCAAATTCTCGGGCCCATCGCAAGCATACGAATTTACGGATCCAAACAACAAGAATGCACCGCTAATCAAGCCAGATAACATATGCCGAAATACTGTCCGCATTTTTAATGGCTATCTCAGGATTATTTTGCCCCCATTCGGGAAGAAATCGCTTGATTCCATACTTTGGATCGCCCGCCCCGAACGTATCCTTGAAGTGAGTACATTCGTGGATAATTGTTGACAACTTCGAAGTTGCCGCCCGACTTCGATCGCGAATGGTACAAAATTCTTCGCGAATGCTTATTGTATGCGTTTCAGTGTCGGGGCCACATACATGCGCAACGGTTCCAACATTCTTGTTGGTAGGCAAGCACCCAAGTGCTCTATCCAGATCGGGACGAGCCCTTAGGAAATTCCCCGGGCCGAGTGACCGCATGGCAGAAAGGGGCGACGTCAGTCCAGTGGCGAGGCGATGACGAATCTCGTGGTTATTTGCGCCAAACCACGTCCAGACTCGTCTACGTTCCTCGGGTGCCCACTCGGCCAGTCTTTTGAGCCGCTCCTTGACCAGATCGGCCCCTTCATCGCGAAGCTGCATTATCAGTTTTCTGAATTCTGCATCAGTCATGGTCGGACAGATTGGCGGCCCGTTGAACGTAAGGGAAACTTTAAGCTTGGAACCCGGCACGGTATTCGTCACGGCAGAATCGTGGACGCAAACGTATTAGTTACACGGCATCGCTGCTCTCCTCCACGACCTCGAGCCTGATTTTCTCCGCGTGACGCGTTGTTACACGCTGGGTGTTTCCCTCGAAATCAGTGACGCCACTAAAGACCTGACCTGATGTTGTGCATATCCGGTACCGAACACGTGCAAGCGGCCGACCGCTCCGCTCATCGCACAAGACATACGGCTCATCGTGCTCATCGCTGGCTGCCGATGCAGAATCCGTGTGATTTCGGATCCGCCCAGTCAACGCCGCTGCTTGCTCAGCCGTAAATAACATCCTCATGCCGCGCTCGGCATAGAACACCGGCGGCGGATTGCAACCACAGACGTTAATGTCGCCGCTCAACGCCCAAGGTTTTCCGTTCGGCCCGAATCCAGGCCACCGCGGCCCTTTGGGGCAATAAATCCCTTCTGCCCGCAAGCCGTGCAGTAGGTTTTCATATCGAGTGCGCGATATGCACGCGCGGCGGTGGATTGGAACCGGTAACGGTCGGCAGCCCTTCCGTAATTGTCGCGCTGCCGCCCCGATCACCTTGGGCAAGAAAATAGCGGATCATGCGCCGCCACCCCGCTCGCTGCCTGAGACGGCAAGCCTCAGGACCATCAGTTCTCTATTGGTAGCGTCCCCGTGCCCGCCGCGATCGGCATGCGAGTCGACAACGGAAAACAAATACGTGGGAAATTTCTGCTTATGCGGCATCCTGATCCCCGTTCATGAAATTGGCGTGATTGGCCAACACAAAGATGCTCGCTCTCGAAAGGGTTTTCAATCATACGAGTTTGAAATTCGTATAACTAATTTTTCTTATATTTCCATCATTGAACTTCCGAATCGCTCGACCAGGATGCTGAACAAGCATGCAAAAAGCCCCCGAACCCAGATAACAACTCTGTCGTTCGGGGGCGCATGACCACCGTCAAACCTTAGGCCCAAGCGAAAAAAAACCAACCACCTCGCTCAATGCACGCCGAGATACGCCTTCACGGCCGGCAGACCCGGCTTGCCGTCGAACGTCGTCACGCCGGCCAGCCACTTGTCGAGCGATTGCGGGTTCGCCTTCAGCCATTCGGCGGCCGCCTTGTTCGGGTCTTCCTTGTTCATGATCGGCACCATCACGTGGTTTTCGATCGACGTCGTGAACTGCAGGTTCGACACGAACTTCGCGACGTTCGGGCAGCGCTGCGCGTAGTCGGGCGGCGTGGCCGTCAGCACCTTCGCTTCGCCGTAGTTCGGGCCGAACACGCTGTCGCCGCCGCTCAGGTAGTCGATCTTCATCTGCACGTTCATCGGGTGCGGCTCCCAGCCGAGGAACACGATCCACTGCTTGTCGCGGATCGCACGATTCACCTCGACCAGCATCCCCGCTTCGCTCGACTCGACCATCTTGAACTTGCCGAGGCCGAACTGGTTGCCGTCGATCATCTTCTTGATCAGCAGGTTGCCGTCGTTGCCCGGCTCGATCCCGTAGATCTTGCCGTTCAGCTTGTCCGCGTACTTCTGGATGTCGGCGAACGACTTCAGGCCGCCCTGGTACACATAGTCGGGCACGGCCAGCGTGTATTTCGCGCCGGTCAGGTTGGGCGTCGCGAGCACCTTGATCGTGCCGGCCTTCGTGAACGGCTGGATGATCGGGTCCATCGTCGGCGACCAATAGCCGAGGAACACGTCGATCTGCTTGCTCTTGATGCCGGCGAACGTGATCGGTACCGATGCGATCGTCTTGGTCGGCGAGTAGCCGAGGCCCTGCAGCATCGTCGCTGCGAGGCCGGTGGTGGCCGCGATGTCGGTCCAGCCCACGTCCGCGAAGCGCACGTTCTTGCACACGGGCGGGTCGGCCGCATAAACGGCCGACATCGGCGCGGCGATCCCGATCCCGCATACCGCTGCGATCAATAGGCGCTTCATTTGTCTTCTCCTCAAGGTGACGTCGTTTGCTTGGATGCGGGATCGTTGATTGAAGCCACGCGCCGCGATCCCGGCGGCGTCGCGGACCGAACAGGGTTCGCGCAAAGTCTCAGCGCCCCGGCAATCGGCGCTCGTAGCTCGGCGCGTGGCCGAACTGCGCGCGGTATGCCTTGCTGAAGTGACACGGCGAATGGAATCCGCAGGTCGTCGTCACGCGTGCGATCGACGCGTCGGTCGTGCGCAGCAGATCGCGCGCGCGTTTCAGACGCAGCGTCAGGTAATAGTGGGTCGGCGACACGTTCAGGTACACCTTGAACATCCGCTGCAAGTGCCGCTGCGACAGGCGCACGAGCCGCGCGAGCTCCTCGAGCGACAACGGCTCCTCGATGTTCGCTTCCATCAGCCGCACGACCTCGATCAGCTCCGCGCGCGAGAAGCCCACGCGCGCATCCACCGGAATCGGCTGCGTGTCGGTCGAGCTGCGGATGCGTTCGAGAATGAACTGCTCGGACACCTGCGCGGCGAGCTGCTGGCCGAAGCGCATTCCGACGAGGTTCAGCATCAGGTCGAGCGGCGCGGTGCCGCCGGTGCAGGTCAGCCGGTCGCGGTCCACCACGAACAGTTCGTCCGCAAACCCGACGTTCGGAAACTCGGCGTGCAGCGACGACAGGTTCTCCCAGTGCACGGTGCAGCGATAGCCGTCGAGCAGCCCGCCCGACATCAGCGCATACGCGCCCGTGCAGATGCCGCCGAGCGGCAGCCCGCGTTCGGCGAGCGCCGCGAGCGTGTCGCGCGCGCCGTCGTCGACCACGTCGCGGATGCGAATGCCGCCGCACACGATCATCACGTCAGGCAGGCTCGTGTAGTCGAGCGCCTGGGTCGGCCGCACCGCGATGCCGTTGCTGGCATGCACGGGAGCGCCGTCGAGCGAGTAGATCGACCACCGGTAATGGTCGGCGCGTCCGACGTAGTTCGCCATCCGAAGCACTTCGACGGCGCTCGAAAACGCGATCATCGAGAAATTCGGCAGCGTCAGGAAGCCGAAATGGGCGAGGGACGAAACCGGTGAAACGCAGGCGGCGGGCGCAACGGCAGCGGCGGACGTCACATCGGGCTCCTGGCGAACGGGTTGAGCAGGTTGCAGGCGGTCAGCCCCGCGGCGGATGCCGCGGAGGCCGGTATCGAGTCAGGGAAGGCGGCCGGAGGACTTGCCGGCCGCCAGCGCGTCACGCTTGCACGGGCGTTGCCTTGCCGCGGAACAGTTGCTTCAGGCCCGAGAACAGCGGTGCTTTCACGGTGCCCGGCGCACGGCCGAAGCTTTCGGTAATGCGGTCGAGAATGATCGCGAGCAGCACGACCGACAGACCGCTTTCGAAGCCGAGGCCGATGTCGAGACGCTGGATACTGGCGAGCACGTCGTTGCCGAGGCCGCCCGCACCGACCATCGACGCGATGATCACCATCGACAGCGCCATCATGATCGTCTGGTTCACGCCTTGCATGATCGACGGGAGCGCGTTCGGGAACTGCACCTTGTACAGCAGTTGCCACGGCGTGCAGCCGAATGCCTGGCCGGCTTCGACGATCTCGCGGTTCACGTGACGGATGCCGAGGCTCGTCAGACGCACGGCCGGCGGCATTGCGAAGATCACCGTCGACAAGATCCCCGGCACGCGGCCCAGACCGAACAGCATTGCGGCCGGAATCAGGTAGACGAATGCGGGCATCGTCTGCATCAGGTCGAGGATCGGACGCACGATCGCGGCGACCCACTTGCTCTTCGCGGCCCAGATGCCGAGCGGAATGCCGAGCACGAGGCTGATGATCGTCGACGACAGCGTGAGGCCGAGCGTGATGACGGTCTGATCCCAGAAGCCCGTCGCGAAGATCAGCAGCAGCGACAGCGTCGTGAACAGCGCAAAGCGCCAACCCACGCGCCACAGACCAACACCGATGAAGATCGCCATCATCAGCCACATCGGGATCGCCTGCAGGCTGTGTTCGACGAAGGCGGCGAGACCCTCGATCGCGCGACCGATCGCATCGAACGTCGCCGCATCGTGATCGAGCAGGTAGTGAACGGACTGGTCGACCCAGGTACCGAGCGGAATCATTTCAGACATGGGAACCTCGCGAACGCGTGATGGCCTTCAGGATGAGTGCACGGTCGACCGAGCCGCAGTAGCAGCCGTCGTCGTCGACGACCGGCAGTGCATTCGGGCTCGCGACCACGCGCGCGACGACGTGTTCGAGCGACGCATCGTGCCGGATGCTTTCGATCGGGCGCACGGACGGCGCCTCCTGGCCGATCGCATCGCGCGTGACGAAGCCGCGCAGCTTGCGTGCCGCATCGAGCACGAACGCGTATTCGGCGCTGCCGTTCAGCGTCGCTGCGACATTTGCGGCATCGCACTTCGACACGATCGGCACGGCGCCCGTCTGCATCAGGTCGCCGGCCGTGAGATAGCGGCTGGTGTCGACGCCGTCGAAGAACGCGCGCACGTAGTCGTCGGCCGGGTTCGTGATGATGTCCTGCGGCGTGCCGACCTGCACGAGCCGGCCGCCTTCCATGATCGCGATGCGGTTGCCGATGCGCAGCGCCTCTTCCAGATCGTGCGACACGAACATGATCGTGCGGCGCTGTTCCTTCTGCAGTTGCAGCAGCACGTCCTGCATTTCGCGGCGCTTGAGCGGATCGAGCGCGGAAAACGCCTCGTCCATGATCATCAGCGACGGGTTCACGGCCAGCGCGCGGGCGAGGCCGACGCGCTGCTGCATCCCGCCCGACAGCTCGGACGGCAGCTTCTGCGAGAACGGGGCGAGACCGACCTGCTCGAGCACCTCCATCGCACGGCGCTCGCGTTCCTTCTTGCCGACGCCCGCGACCTCGAGGCCGAACGCGGCATTCGACACCACGGTGCGATGCGGCATCAGCGCGAACGACTGGAACACCATGCTCATGTCCTTGCGGCGCAGCGCGGTCAGCGCCGAGCGGCGTGCCGACGCGACGTCGAGCCCGTCGATCATCACCTTGCCGGCGCTGGGATCGACCAGCCGGTTCACGAGGCGGATCAGAGTGGACTTGCCGGAGCCAGACAGGCCCATCAGCACGAATATTTCGCCTTCCTGCACGTCGAACGATACGTTGTGCACGCCGACGACCTGACCGGTACGCTTGAGCACTTCGTCCTTCGTCGAGCCGGCGGCGAGCATGTCGAGCGCCTGCTGCGGGTTACTTCCAAACACCTTGCACAGACCTTCGACCACGACCTTGGGGGCATCCATCGAAACCTTCTCCTCGTGTAGCGGGGACTCACGCGTGTCACATAGCGTGCCTACATAGTTGCCAGAAAAAACCCCGACCTGCCGACGAATTACGACAAACGCTTGCGCAAATACGACACGGCCGGCAGCCGCACCTGGCGGACCGCGGCACGCGACCGCATCCGATTGCGGCAATGCAATACGCGCAGGGCCAGCAACGACGGGCATCGCGCGCGAGACTTGTGCGCAGCAGCGTGACGCGCGACCGATGACGTTTTGCGTCAAGGCGCATCGGCCGCAGGTCGCTTTGCGACAATTTCACGTCCGATCGGACCGAATCGCGGTCGCATGCGGACAAAAAGCATGACCGTACGTAAAACCGCGCGTCGCAACGGCCAGACAGCCACGTCTGGAGGCCTGTCCGCAACCCAGAAAATCCCGCATGGCCGCTGTGATACATTGCCGGCAACCACACTGTTCGCGACGTCGCGGCGCCTTGCACGCACCGCACCGCGCCGGAGTGCGCGCATGCCGGTTCGCCTGCCGGCCATGCCGAAACAGCCTCGATCGGGGCGCACCGCGATCGAAGCACGATAACGAAATGAAAGAGGGAGCAAGGCGATGAATTGGGCCTTTGCCGCAATCGGCTTCATCGTGGGCGGTATCGCCGCATTGTTCGGGGATTTCTCCGCCGCCAACGGCGCGCTGCTCGGCGCGGCGGTTGGGTTCTGTCTCGGCCACGCGCTGCTGCAACACAAGCGCAAGAACGGCACCACCGCACGCGACGCATTCGCCATCACGACGGCAGCGACGCCACCACAGCCGCCCGCGACGCTCGCCGATCGCGTCGCTCGTCTCGAGGCGACGGTCGACACGCTCACGCGCGAGCTCGATGTGCTGCGCGGCCAGCTCGCCGGTGCGAAGGCCGGCGCAGCAGCAGCCGGCAGCCCCGCGCAAGCGTCGTCTCCGTCCGCCATCGTCGCGCCATCCGCCGCCGCGATTCCGCCACGACCGTCGACACAGCCTGCCGCCGCGAGCGCGAGTTCGCCGTCGCCGACGTCCATGCCGGCTCCCGCGCCTGCAATCACCACGCCGCGCATGCGCGACGCCGACGCTGCCACTCCCGCACCGATGAATGCGCCCGCAACGATCGAGCGCCCTGCCCCGGCTACCCCGCCCGTCCCGCCGAAGCCGCGCGAACCCGGCATCGCCGAACGCGCGTTCCGTGCCGCGCGCGACTGGCTGCTCGGCGGCAACACGGTCGTGCGCGTCGGGATCATCGTGCTGTTCTTCGGCGTCGCGTTCCTGCTCAAGTACGCGGCCGACAACAACATGCTGCCGATCGAATTCCGCCTGGCCGGCACCGCGCTCGCCGCGGCCGCGCTGCTCGCGATCGGCTGGCGCGTGCGTGCGCGCCGCGCCGCGTACGGTCTCGTGCTGCAGGGTGGCGGCATCGGCATCCTGTATCTGACGATCTTCGCCGCGACCAAGCTCTACCCGTTGCTGCCCGTCGGCGCGGCGTTCCCGCTGATGGTTGCGGTCTGCGCGCTGAGCGCGTTCCTCGCGGTGAAACAGAACGCCTTGCCGCTCGCGTTCATGGGCAGCGCGGGCGGCTTTCTCGCGCCGGTGCTGCTGTCGACCGGCCACGGCAGCCACGTCGCGCTGTTCAGCTACTACGCGCTGCTGAACGCGGGTATCTTCGCGATCGCGTGGTTCAAGGCATGGCGCCCGCTGAACCTGCTCGGCTTCGTGTTCACGTTCACGATCGGCTCCGCGTGGGGCGTGACGGCCTACCGCCCCGCGCTGTTCGCGAGCACCGAGCCGTTCCTGATCCTGTTCTTCCTGATGTATGTCGGCATCGCGCTGCTCTATGCCGTCAAACGCGAGCTCGCGTTGCGTCACTATGTGGACGGCACCCTCGTGTTCGGCACGCCGATCGTCGCGACCGCACTGCAGGCGTCGCTCGTGAAGGACATGCCGTTCGGGCTCGCGTGGAGCGCCGTCGCGCTGTCGGCGTTCTACGTTGCCGTCGCCGCATGGCTCGCGCGGCGCCGCGATCGCCTCGCGCTGCTGTTCGAGGCGATGCTCGCGCTCGCGGTAATCTTCGCGACGCTGGCGGTGCCGCTCGCATTCTCGGGCCCGACGACGAGCGCCGCATGGGCGATCGAAGGCGCGGCCATCGTATGGGTCGGTGTGCGCGAGAAGCGCCTCGCGCCGTTCGGCTTCGGGCTGCTGATGCAGGTGGCCGCGGCCGGCGCGTTCTTCACGAGCGTGCTCGGTCCGGTCGACGCAAACGCATTGCCGGTGCTCAACAGCCCGTATATCGCGATGCTGCTGATCGCGCTCGCCGGGCTGTTCACGGGCTGGTGGCTGCACGGGCGCGACGAAGCGCGCGCGTGGCACGCATGGATGCCGGAGGTCGGCGCAGCCGCCGCGGCGTGGGGACTGCTGTGGTGGTTGAGCGGCGGGCTGCACGAGATCCTCGTCTACGCAAGCCGTCATGTCGACCTGCATGCGGACCGCTTCGTCGTCGACACGACCGCGCTGTTCGCGGCCGGCACCGCCTGGCTCGCACACGTCGCGCGCCGCAAGCTCGCGTGGCCGATCGCCGAATGGCCGGCGCTTGCGCTGACGCCGGTACTGGCGCTGCTCGCGCTGCGCGCTTTCGACGCGCACGAAGCGCCGCTGTCGGGCATGGGCGCGTTCGCGTGGCCGATCGCCGTCGTCGCATGCCATGCACTGCTGTGGCGCCAGTCGCGCAACACCGCGGCCGCCGGCACGTCGGGCGCGACACCGACCGGCGCGACGGCCATCCCCGCCGGCGTGATCGCGCCGCTGCACACGCTGACGTTCTGGACGCTGTGCGGGCTGTTCTCGCTCGAAGGCTTCTGGCGGCTGCGCGCGTTCGTTCCCGAAGGCGCGTGGAGCTGGAGCGCATGGGCATACGGCTTCGGCGCGCTGCTCCTGCTGGTGTCCGGCCCCGGCACGCGCCTGCGCTGGCCGATTGCCGCATTCCCGCGCGCCTATCAGGTATGGGGCGCCGCGCCGCTCGCCGCGCTGCTGTGGCTGTGGAGCATCGCCAGTGTGACGAGCGACGGCGACGCGTCGCCGCTGTTCTGGCTGCCGCTGCTCAATCCGCTCGACGTCGCGCAACTGCTGATCTTCGTCGGGTTCGCGACGTGGCTGCGCCGCCTGAAGACGCTCGGCGTCACGTGGCATCCGCTCGCGATCGACCTTGCCGCGCTCGCAACCGTGTTCCTGTGGTTCAACGCGCTGCTGCTGCGCACGCTGCATCAGCGGTTCCACTTCGGCTACGACATCGACACCGTGCTATCGTCGTTCAGCATCCAGCAGGTGTTCATGGTCGGCTGGAGCCTGTTCGCGTTCGCCGGCATGTGGCTCGTGCGCCGCGACGGCATCGCGCGCGTGTGCGCGCTCGCGGCGCTGCCGCTGATCGTCGTGATGTGGGCCTGGACCTTCTACGCGAACTTCACGCAGGACGGCGGCAACTGGGCGCGCATCCCGCTGCTCAATCCGCTCGATCTCGTGCTCGTGGTCGTCTATGCGCTCGCCGGGTCGTGGTTCGTGCGTGCGCGCAAGCTCGGCTGGTCGTTCGACAACTATCGCGTCGGGCTGCTCGGCGCGGCCGGCGCGACGGCGTTCCTGTGGCTGAACGCGATCCTGCTGCGCACGCTGCATCACTGGACCGGCGTGCCATACGCGCTGGATGCGATGGCGGAATCGACACTCGTGCAGGCGTCGGTGTCCGTGTACTGGACGGTCTGCGCGCTCGCGACGATGATCTGGGCGACGCGTCGCGGGTTGCGTGCGCTATGGTTCGTCGGCGCCGCGCTGCTTGCGCTCACGGTGATCAAGCTGTTCCTGTTCGACCTGTCGCACGTCACCGGCATCGAGCGCATCGTGTCGTTCATCGGCATCGGCGTGCTGCTGTTGCTGATCGGTTATTTCTCGCCGCTGCCGCCGAAGGCCGCGCTCCAACGCAACGATCAACAATCATGAAACGACTCGCAGCCCTGCTCGGCCTGAGCCTGCTGACGTCGTTCGCGGCGGCCGACGCCACGTCGGGCGCCGAACGCGTCGTACATCGCTTCTCGCTCGATCTCGACGGCAGCGCCGCGTATTACCAGCTCACCGTGCCGCAGGCCGTCTATGCGGGCAGCCGGCGCGACGATCTCGGCGACGTGCGCATCTTCAACAGCGCGGGCGAGCCCGTGCCGTATTCACTCGATGCGCCCGTCATGGCCGCGGCGGCGCCGTCGCGCACGCCGGTGCACTGGTTCCCGCTGCCGCCGGCCCGTAACGACGACAGCCGCGCGCCGCTCGGCGTGTCCGTCGGCCCGGACGGCTCGCTGCGCGCGGCCGCCACCGCGCCGGCACGCGCCAGGCATGCGTCGGATCTCGTCGACCTGTCGCATGCGGACGGCGAAATCGACGCGCTGTTCGTGCATGTGAACGACGACAGCTACCAGGGGCGCGTTGCCGTCGCCGCGAGCGACGACCTGCGCAGCTGGCGCTCGCTCGGCAGCACGCAACTGCTGAAGGTCGGGCGTGGCGGTGACATGCTGGTGCAGGAACGCATCGCGCTCGAAGGCGCGGGGCCGCGCTACCTGCGGCTCGACTGGCTCGACGGCGCACCCGCGATCGGGTCCGTCGACGTCGAGACGCATCCGCGCGATGCACGCTCGACGGATGCGTCGACCGTGCCGCGCCAATGGCGCGATGCCACGCACGTGCGCGCCGGCAGCGTGCCCGGCGAATACCTGTTCGAGACCGACGGCGCATACCCGGTCGACCGCGTCCGGATCGACCTGCCGCAACCGAATACCGTTGCGCGTGCAACACTGCAGAGCCGCCCCGACGCGCAAGCGCCGTGGCGCGACGTTGCCGACGCCGTGCTGTTCCGGTTGCAGGGCAAGGGCGGCGAACAACGCAATCCGCCGCTCGAATTCCCGTCGGATACGGACCGCGCATGGCGGATCGTCGTCGACACGCGCAACGGCGGACTCGGCGGCGGCCAGCCAGCCGTCTCGGTCGGCTGGCATCCGGCCGCGCTGACCTTCGTTGCGCGCGGCACGCCGCCGTTTACGCTCGGCGTCGGCAACGCGGCGCTGCTGTCGTCAGCCGTGAGCCGCGATGCGCTGCTGGTCGGCATGGCGCCGGAAGTCCGGCCCGCACGCGTGGCCGCGGCATTGCCGGTATCGGAAGCACCGCCGGAATCAGCCGTCGCCGATACGGACGCGACACGCCGTTACGTGCTGTGGGGCGCGCTGGTCGTCGCGGTCGGCATGCTGGGAACGATTGCGTGGCGCCTCGCACGGGGCGGCGGCAACGCCGACGGCGGCGGCACATAAAATCGCGACAAGTGATACCGCGCGTTCGCCGAGCGCTTTACACGCCTTTTATCCGCCGCCCCCGTTTCTTTCGACGATCGCAACGGGTAACTGCGTACAGTCGTCGCATCGCAACCACGATGCGACGACATGCAGGACACGTACCCATCGCATGACCTTCCGCTCCAACGCACGCGCCCGGCCCCGCCGACGAGGCAACTGCTGTCCGCCGTCCCGATCGCGCTCGCGCTGGCGCTGGCGCTGGCGGTCACGCCCGCGGCCCGAGCCGACACGACGCCGACGGCTTCGGCAACCGCCGTCGCCGAGCCCGATGCGTCACCGTCCCCCGCACTCGACGCGATCGTGGCCACGCTGCGCACCCGCTTTCATGTTGCCTATGCCGACGCATGCGCGATCGCCCGTGCAGTACAGACCGAATCGGACCGCTACGGACTCGCACCCGCGTTGCTGCTCGCTATCATCGCCGTCGAGTCGGGTTTCGATCGCCATGCGGTCAGCGTCGCCGGCGCGCGCGGCCTGATGCAGGTGCTGCCGTCCGCGCATCGCGACCTCGTTGCGCATGTGAAGGACCTGTCCGATCCGGCGACCAATGTGCGAATCGGCGCGGCGATCTTCCACGGCTATCTCGACAATGCGGACGGCGACGTCGAATCCGCGCTCGTGCGGTACAACGGCGGCACGAAGCGCTATGCGCAGCGCGTGGCCCTTCACGTGCAGCAATTCGACGCGCAATTGCGCCGGCCGAACGGCGCGCCCCTCAGCGAGCCAAGAACCGCCGCGCCCCCCTGAGCCAGCGCACGACGTACCGCTACTGCGCGCCGGCCAGCCGATAGCCGACGCCGGTTTCCGTCACGATGTGCTGCGGCCTGCGCGGATCGTATTCGAGCTTGCGCCGCAGATGACCGACGTACACGCGCAGATAGTGGGCGTCCTTGTCGTGCGTCGCAACCCACACCTCGTTCAGCAGACGGTCGTGCGTCAGCAGGCGTCCCGCGTGATGCGCGAGTACGGCGAGCAGCCGGTATTCGATCGGGCTCAGATGCACGCGCGCACCGCCGCGCAATACCTGACGGTTGCCGAGATCGACGATGACGTCGCCGAAACATACCCGCACCGGCCCGACGCAGCCACCGCCGGCCTGCCGCCGCAGGTGCGCGCGAATCCGCGCGATCAGCTCGGCCGTGCCGAACGGCTTCGTCAGGTAGTCGTCCGCGCCCGCGTCGAGCGCCGCGACCTTGTCGCGCTCAGCACTGAGCGCCGACAACACGATCAGCGGTGCGGCCGAGCAGGCCCGCACCGCACGGATCAGCGCGGTGCCGCCGATATCTCGCAGGTTCGTATCCGCGACGATCAGGTCCGGGTGGCGCGCGCGAACCGCCGCCACGCCCGCGACGCCGGTCGCGGCTTCGCAGACGTTCATGTGCTCGGCCTTCAGCGCGACCCGGACGAAATGCCGAATCAACCTGTCATCGTCGACGATCACGACGACGACGCTCGGCTCGCTCATGCGACGTCGCCTCCGTCCCGATGCGAGCTCATGTTCACGCCTATCCGCATGCAACCAGCACCATGTCGATCAGCTTGATGAACGGGAACGGCAACAGCACGCCGCCCAGGCCGTACACCAGCAGGTTGCGGCGCAACAGCGGCGCGGCGCCGAGCGGACGATAGCGCACGCCCTTCAGTGCGAGCGGGATCAGTGCGACGATGATCAGCGCGTTGAAGATCACCGCCGACAGGATCGCCGACGCCGGCGACGCGAGGTGCATCATGTCAAGCACACGCAGTTGCGGATAGGTTGTCGCAAAGGCCGCCGGGATGATCGCGAAGTATTTCGCGACGTCATTCGCGATCGAGAAGGTCGTCAGCTAGCCGCGCGTCATCATCCGGCTCATCCCCGCCACGCCGATCGCCGACAGCAGACCGCCGATCGTCGTCGGGATCAGGCATACGAGCAGCGCGACGAGCGCCGTGATCGTCACCACGTGGCCGGCCTTCATCGCCTCGACCGAGAACATCGAGAACGGCAGCAGCGTGGCGGTCGCGAGCAGCATCACGATCGTCAGCGCGACCAGCAGGATCGTCAGCGCGATTTCGTTCGGCGTCTTCTTGCGCTTCGCGCCTTCGACCATCGCGATCATCCGGTCGAGAAGCGCTTCGCCCGGATTGACCGCCACCCGAACGACGATCCAGTCGGACAGCACGCGCGTGCCGCCCGTCACCGATGAGAAGTCGCCGCCCGATTCACGGATCACCGGCGCGGATTCGCCGGTGATCGCCGATTCGTCGACCGACGCGACGCCTTCGATCACGTCGCCGTCGGCCGGAATCGTGTCGCCAACCTCGATCAGCACCACGTCGCCCTTGCGCAGGTCGGTCGACGCCATCACCTCGACGTCCGCCTTCCCGTGCGGCACGCCGAGCTTCTTCGCGACGACGTTGTGTTTCGCACTGCGCAGCGATTCGGTTTGCGCTTTCGAACGCCCCTCGGCCAGCGCTTCGGCGAAGTTCGCGAACAGCACCGTGAACCACAGCCACAGCGCGATCGCGACGATGAATCCGGCCGGCGCCTCGGCTTGGCCGAACAGCGCGGCGATCCACAGCAGCGTCGTCAGGATGCTGCCGACATACACGCAAAACATCACCGGGTTGCGGAACGCGTCGGCGATCGCGGGACGCACCAGAGCGGGATCGAACATCGAGCGGGTGGCCGTGCGCGGATGGCCGGAGCAATCGGGGGGCGGGCTTGTCACAGGGGCGGGAGACATGGCGATTTTCCTTTTGCCGGCGCGTTGACGCGGCCGCATCCGGTATCGGTCGGGTGAGCCGGATGCCTTCGCGCGTCCGGGCGTGCGGCTTCCGTTTCCACACAACCGTCATAGGAAGGTCCGCGTGAAGATCGCGACAAAGGGCACCGTCAAAGCATAAAAAGCGCGTAAACGTCCACTTCGCCGCGACGCGGCGAGGTATCTCATGGGCCTTGCACGAGCAGGAGCGCCACGCTCTGCTCACACGACGTCGACGCGGTAAAAGCGGGGGAGAACTCGAGATTGGGCCGGCGTGCGATGCTCAGCCGACCATATGGCGCCCGTGCTGGCGCGGCCGCCACGGCGACGCGCGGCAGCTCGCGGCGCCGGCCGCACGGCGCGCAGCCCATCCCGCGCCACGCCGCATGCGCGAATCGCGTCGGGCCACCGTCGCGCCCCGCGACGGCAACGCATACGCGAGGCGTCGCACCGCAGCCGCGCGCGCAGCCAGACGCGATGCCGGCGACACACGGCGGGCAGGATGAACAGGCAGTGCGACGGGTCTTTTGCAGAGGATCGCGCTGTCGTAGCGCTTGCCGGCGAAGCGCATCACGTCGACCACCTCGAAACCCTGCGCGCCGTAGAACGCGACCAGGCGCGCCGCTGGATACGGCGTATCCAGCGCGAGCAGCGTATAGCCGCACAACGCGGCCCATTGCCCCGCAAACGACAGCAGCAGCGCACCGATTCCGCGGCTCTGGCATTCGGGGTCGACCGCCAGTTGCCGCACGCTCGCGACACCTTCGCGCCGGTACAGCGAGCACGGCGACGCCGGATCGGTCGCGTACAGCGTCGCGGTGCCGATCACGCGCCCACCGCACACCGCAACGAAACACTCGCCGCCCTCGGCGCGACGACGCGTGACGTCCTCGCCCTGGTCGACGCACGTGCAGTTCAACCCCATCGCGCCGAGCCGCGCGAACGCACGGTGCAGCAGCGCGGTGAGCTGAGCATAGCTGTCGAACGCCGGATCGAAGCGTCGCACGACGACCCGGTCGGTGCGCAGCGCAGGCGGCGCATCGGGTGACCATTCGGCGATCGTGTTCCGGGAAATCGACATCGCGGTGCTCCGTGGTTCGAATGACCGAAGTCTAGGAGCGTGCCGGCTGGCGTCGCAAGAAAAAATGTCGTAAATACGGCGCTGCACGAATGCGTACGACGCGACGGCGACGTGCGGGTCCGGTGCGCGTGCAACTGACCGCATGCGCGCGAAGTCGTCGATGGTTGTTCGGGGAATCAGTGCACGGCTTGCCGCTCGTCGACGACATCGTCACGCGCACTCGCCCGACCGTTGACACGCCACTCAACGCGATCCAGACTCGCTGCTCCTTCATTGCACCGCGAGCGCCCATGGTCACCTGCTTCCTTCGCTACGTCATCGATCCGTACAAACTCGATCAGTTCGAAACGTACGGCAAGATGTGGATCCCGCTCGTCGAGCAATTCGGCGGCACGCATCACGGCTACTTCCTGCCGTCCGAAGGCGCGAGCAATATCGCGCTCGCGATGTTCTCGTTTCCGAGCCTTGCCGAATACGAGCGTTACCGCGAACGCTCGAAGGACGATCCGGCCTGCCAGGCCGCCTTCCGCTACGCGGAGGAAACGCGCTGCATCGTCAGTTACGAACGCAGCTTCTTCCGCCCCGTGTTCGGCTGACGCGTCAATCGGAGACCCGCCACACGGCACGCGCCGCGCTCCGGCGACGGACGAAAAAAAGCCCCGCCTGCATCCGCTTGGCGGGGCCAACCCATGTCAGTAGAGACATCATGGAGGAGACGAGTCCATCTTATCGAGCATGGCTCGCCGTCCCAACCAAGCATTTCTGCTATCCATCTGCGGCGTCGCGCGCACGCGCGACCCTCGTGCATGGCATATCGATAGAACGAAAAGTCGTTTTCAGAGTGGCGACAGGGTCGTTACCATCTGGTTTTAAGCCGGTGCTTAGCCGGGCAAGCCATCCGAGGAGCGTCCCTTGACTGCATTCGATCAACACCGCCGCCCCTTCGTCGTCGGCATCGGCGGCACCACCCGAGCCGCGTCGTCGACCGAGCGCGCACTGTCGTTCGCGCTGCGCGGCGCACAAGCCGCCGGCGCACGCACGCGCCTGTTCGACGGCCCGTTCCTGCATACGCTGCCGCACTACGCCCCCGAACACAAAACGCTCACCGACGCACAGCGCGAGCTGATCGACACCGTGCGAGAAGCCGATGCGATCATCATCGCCACGCCCGGCTACCACGGCGGCGTGTCCGGCCTCGTGAAGAACGCACTCGACACGCTCGAGGAACTGCGCGCCGACGACCGTCCGTATCTCGACGGCCGCGCGGTCGGCCTGATCGTCACCGCGTACGGGTGGCAGGCGGCCGGCACCGTGCTCACGTCGCTGCGCTCGATCGTCCACGCGCTGCGCGGCTGGCCGACGCCGTTCGGCGCTACCGTGAACACGCTCGAAACGCGCTTCGACAGCGCCGACAGTTGCTCGGACCCGAAGGTCGTCGCGCAGCTCGAGACAGTCGGCGCACAAGCCGCCGAATTCGCGCTCGCGTTCGCGTCGCATCGCGCGGCCACGCATGCCGCATCGGTCGACGCGCTCGCGCCCGTTCTGAAGATCGCCAACCAGTAATCGCCGCCTTCCCGCCGCCCCGCCCCCGGCCGACCCGATTCGCCGGCGGCGGGCGGTGCGCGTCCCGAAGCCCGGCGCGAGCCGCTTCCACACATCCCGTTCCATCGAGCCCGCCCGCAGCGCCGATAACGATTCGGCCCGCCACGTAATTTGCATTGGCCGAAAGATTGGTTCACGCGGGCTGCCGGTTTTCGTACGCTGAAAGCCCGAACCCTCTGCGCATGCCATGAACCGCACGATCCGCTACAAAGGCTACGAAGTGGCCCCCGCTGCCGCCCGGCTGCCGAATGGGCTGTTCGCCGCGAACCTGACGATCGAGAAGGCCACCGGCGGCCCGTCGCCGCGCGCCGTCTCGTTCGACGCAATCGACTTCTTCTTCGAAGAGGAACACGCGCTCGCATATGCGTCCCGCTGGGGCCGCCTCTGGGTCGACACGCAGGCCTGAGCGCACGGCCGCAGCTATCGTTTGTCAATAAAGTAGAGCATGGCAAATCAATAAAATCAAAGACTTAGATTGAGATTTGCCATAGACGCTCGGTACATTTTGCCCCGTAAGATGAGCAAAATCACGAAAAATGACAGGAAATTTGAGCACGCCCTCTTGCACGGATTTGCCAAGAGCGCAGGAGCAAATTCCAATTCGCCGTCGACTCGACGGACCGCAGCAAGATACCATGCCTTACAACGGTCTTGCCGCAAGTATTAGGGGCAAATGCCGTAACCCTTTAGCAAGTAGCACACGACCGTTCTGAGGGGATGCACTCCTAGCAGCCGGGCGCATCGAGAAACGTGCCCAAGAAGGATACCTCATCGCACGATGCGTCAGATCACACCCGGAAACAAACTCGAACATGCAAAAAGTCGAGATTACTCAACATGATCTCAATACAGGATCAGGTGATTTTCACGATTACATGAAGTTTGTCATCCAACGACTCGCCACAAAAACTGCAGACCCTGCGCTCTACCTCTTTTATGCTGCCGAGATCATCACAGCCGACGGCCACACTATCAACGTTGGCTCCGACCACGACGACGTTGGCGTAAACGTCGCAAACTGGATAAGTAGCTTCTACGGAGACAGGGAGAATATTTCCCATTGCCTCCCGGCGCTCGCGTATCAAATTAATGGGGTCGTATATTTACTGAGGTTTCCCATTCATCGCGAGCCTCAAATGCTCTTTACCCAGGCCGTGATTGATTTTACCGATCTTGCGGTAGAGAACGCATCCCATAAAAGCTTGACTCTATTAGAGCTCACTTACAATGAGTTCTACAATTTCTTGTATTTAATAAGCCGCCTGGACACGACTACCGTAACTCACCTACAGGCGTCCGCGCATCGCATTTACGACGGCGCAGCTCACTATGCCTTAGCTCGATGGGAATCTCTATACTTTGTCGAGCGCGCCATGAAAGAAATCTTATCGAACGAAGGATTGGCGATCAAGAAAGGGAGTGATGGACATGATGTCCGCGGCGAATTGCACAATGCGTGGATCGCTGCAAGGAAACCTGCGTTGCCACTCAATTTGCTAGACGACGTAATGTGTTCGGCTTCGATTAGATACGAACGAACGCCACAACCGTTTATCGCTACTATGCGAGCACACCACGCCGCAATCAAACTAGGGGCGCTGATCGCACGGGAACTACCAGCACCTCCTGCGATGGAGGATCAAATGTCTGTTGAACTCAAGGTGATTAGTCGCGATCCAGTCTTGTCTCTGGCACGCCTCACGCAATCGTTGAAGCCGTCAATTGCAAATGGGCCATACGTGCAACTCTTGAGAGTCGGCACACACTGAAGATTATCCACGCACTCAAACGTCGTTGTTTTAATAAAACTTAATACGTGCGCGCGACGGACGAATTGACTGAAAAAGAAAAAGCCCGACTTAGTCGGGCTTTCGCTGTAGGTGAGGCGCGGAACCTTCCGCAATCAGATGGGCTGCCGTTGCAAATCCAATTTCACATGCAATTTCTACAACAACCTTCACTGCGCCAGCCACTTCAAATGTGTATGTTTCCATAGTCATCTCCTTAATAGTGTGAATAATGTTAAAAATGTCAAAGCTCGGGAAGCCGATTGCTACGCATTTCAACGTAGCCATGACAATCAACAACAACACACAACGAGAGACCATCTGAAGCTTTGGGTTTCGAGCCCTGGCACCTCCGTAGACGGTAAGAACGATAGTGCCACAATCAGTTGATTTTGTCAATCTATATTTTAACCCGATAGCAATCGCCTTCACGGACCATTCGTGGATGGCAATCACCCTGACCCATCTCCTCCCCGCGCGCCCCTCACCAACAACCAGTGCCTTCGCCCTTCTCGACATGCGGCCGGAATCACAAATGCGCTGGCAAAAAGAACAATCAATGGCTTGCGTCCGAACGGCCGATCAAGCGCGTCGACCGCCCCGATGAGGCAGGTCTTACCAAAGCTCAACCGTCTACCCAGTCAACCTGACTGTCACGGTCACGCATTTCCCCCCGCTCCTAGTCGGCTCAAGGAATCTCAGAGTTCGATACCAGGCAACGGCTCCGTATCAAGTAATGGATCCGTATGCCGTAATCCTTTTGTAGCCGGTCTGATTCGATGAAATGTGATCGCACCTCGAGCATCTGCCGACCATCTCGAATCCGAGTCTCGTCAGACATTAACTTGCCCTCGATTGCAGGAAATCGGCCGACAAATCAAAAAAAGAGATCTTGCATGCGCCTTGCCAAACCCTCCTCCACGATGCTTAAGGCCAGACGGCCATCACTTGACCGCCAGTTAAAGGGGGATTCGGCTGCCAATGCAACAGAAGACTATGTCAAGCAACTCGTTGCATGGGCATCAGTTTCATACGCGGTGGGGTTCGGAATTGTCACACTCCACACATGGCGACTCGGACTGCCTGTGATCGAACTTCTGCACCCAGTCTATGTATGGGTTGGGCTACCAGTCTCAGTCGTTCTGCTCTTTTCGCGCCGGATTACAACGATGTGCCTACGAGCTGGCGACCGCGCTGCAATGGAGATTCGCCATGGATGGGCTCAGGCAAGGTACCCGGTGACCCGAGATGAGTTCGCCGTGATCGAAGATTTGAAGGCTGCGGCTCGTGCGCTACCACTATTTTTGGGTGGTGCGGCACTCATCCCCGCAATCGTACGACTTTTCGGTCTCACTGAAGTTCTGACGGCAGCACGCGCGAAGGATCGAGAAACTTTCGATCGGTCCGCCCGGCGACTTCACCGCATAGCCGGAATCACGAGAGTAATTGGTGCCGTCGAGAGCATTGCCGGCATCGTGATTGCATTGATCTATCTAGCATTGATCTTACTGACATACATCGTCGCTCTATACCCTCGGATTCCGCAGTCCCTTGGCGGAGGAAAGCCCGTCACTGCACAAATGGTCGTCGAGCAAACAGCAATCCCACCGTCTCTAGTATCAAACCATCAAGTTCATGGGAGCGCAGCTGACGAGAAGGCAACGACGTTGCTCCCGGTAAAGTTGCTCTACTTGACAAGCAGTGCATACTACGTCGAAACAATATCGGGGGCCAGGCTATCCATCAAGTCCGACACCGTAAAATCGGTCGTGTGGAGCCCCGCAACTATCAGCGAAGCCCATCCGCTGGAGAAGTCGACGAACTCGTCGAGGCCTTAACAGAGTCCGCCTATCCCTCGATACACCTAGTCGAAAAGCGGCAAGAGCATCAGGATCACAACCGGGGGTTGCTTTGAACTTCTTTCACGATAACGCCGGCCGCTTCATCTTCTTTGAATCGGAAAATCCTGGCACAGGATTGCGCCGAGGTCAAGTCGGTGCCCTTCATGCACTAGCCGCCCATTTCTGCGCCGATGCTGACCCGGCAGTCATATCTCTGCCAACCGGCTATGGAAAAACAGCCGTGATGGCCGGCGCGTGTTTTACTTTGCGGGCTCGTCGGGTTTTGGTGATAGTTCCAACAGCGGCCTTGCGGAAGCAGACCATGCGCTCTTTCAGCTCCCTTGACGTGCTCATCAAGCATGGGACACTGCAATTGGAGCAGGAAAGGCTCCCGGTGGTTGGCGTTATAGATGCACGGGTTTCTCGAATTGACGACTGGCTCGCTCATGAAAATGCTGACGTGGTCATTGCGACTCCGCATGCCGCTAGCCCTGAACTTCCGGATGTTGTCGCACCGCCGGATGGGTTCTTTGACCTCGTTCTGATGGATGAAGGACATCACGCGCCAGCGAGAACTTGGGAGCCGTTCATCCGCCTTCTGCCGCAGGCGCGCCATGCGCTATTTACCGCCACACCCTACCGGCTCGACGGAATAAAGCTCCCCGGGCGTCTTGTGTTTTACTACCCGCTCAAACGGGCCGTCGAGGAGAACGCCTTCGGCAAAGTCAATTTCGAATCCGTTGTGTTACCACAATATGCTTCACGAGACGAGATCGATGACGCACTCGTAGCGCGAGCGGTTCAAATCTTTGCACGCGACCGCGATATAGGGCACGAACATCGCTTACTCATCCGATGTGGCCGTGTCAATGCGTCTGGTCCATTAGCCGAAAAGTATGTAGCAGCCGGACTGCGTGTCGAGAGTGTGTCGAGCAAGCTAAGTCCGCGGGCAGTAGAAGCGATCGAAACAAGACTACGCGAAGGAGAACTTGACGGAATCGTTTGCGTGGATATGTTCGGCGAAGGATACGACTTTCCGCAACTTAAAGTCGCCGTGCTGCACGACGCGCACCGCTCGCTCGTTCCAACCTTACAGTTTATCGGCCGTTTCGCGCGAACCAATGGTGTGCG
The DNA here is from genome assembly GCF_003857765.1 of Burkholderia sp. Bp9016. NCBI lineage: Bacteria > Pseudomonadati > Pseudomonadota > Betaproteobacteria > Burkholderiales > Burkholderiaceae > Burkholderia > Burkholderia sp. Bp9016. Next base: position 13,756 of record NZ_QTPY01000006.1, on the reverse strand, counting down.
AACGGGAGATGCAACGTTCATCGCCGCTCCACAAGAGCTTGAATCCGAGAGCGATGAACTCTACAAGAGCGGATTGCAATGGGATCTCTTGATTGCCAACGTCGCCGACGCTCGCCAGCAACTAGCAATACAAGCGGAAGAGCACATTAGGAGCTTTGAAGAGGGTGGCCGCCCATCCGCTGATTACGACTCGGTCGACGCTCGCTATCTATTGCTTCCGCAACACATAGCCGCGTACGTAGCGCGACAAGCGCCCGCCGGTGCCAATGATCTAGAGAAGATTGGCCCGCTCGAAGTTGTAAAACGCTGGGAATCGCTCGAACGAAACGCAAATCTCTATTTGGTTCGAGATCTCGATGCCCCAACTTGGTCCCGCGGGCGAGACATTATCGACGCAAAGCACGATTTGTTTCTTGTCAAATACTATCCTGATACCCAGATACTGTTCATCACGACAACACAGCGCAAAGAACGACTGTATTCAAGTCTCGTCGAGCAACTCGTAGAAGGCAATGTTTCACCTATCCCTTTCGCGCGACTTCGAAAAGTACTAAATGGACTTGATCAGCAAGAGTTTTTCAGTATAGGCCTACGAAATACTAGCCCAGTCGCCACTACGGAAAGCTACCGTATTGTCGCCGGCAGCCAAGCGGATCGAGGTGTCCGCGACACAGATGGCGCCACCTACTGCCAGGGCCATTTCTTCGGAAGAGGAGAAATCGATGGCGAGTCGGAAATCATAGGTGCCAGTAGCGGCGGACGGGTATGGTCAAACGGTAAGACGTCACTACCTGAACTTCTAGACTGGATGGACACGTTGCACGCGCGTATTTCCGCCGCAGTTGTGTCCATCGGACGGTCAGGCCTCGACCGCTTACCCTTTGGTGAAGTACTCACCGATATTCCGGCGGACACAGTGGCAGCCGATTGGTCTCGCGACACATATCGCAGTAATCCCACCGTTATCATGGGTGAGGATGAGCAACGCCGCGGATGTGCGCTAGACCTTTCCATCACAAACATTCAGGTTAACGAAGATAGACAGTCTTTGGAGTTTACGATTGGCGACGACTTGGTATCTCGGAGAATTACATTTACCCCGCATCGCGTCCCGCAATACATCGCAGGCCCTAACCAATCGCCGGTCCTCGTAGAGTCCCGTGACGGGCGTCAGTCCCGCGTGGAGGAGTGGTTAAACGATGAGCCGCTCGTTTTCTACACTGCTCATCTGAATACGTTTGTTGGAAACACACTCAATCGACGAGCGCAAAGTCCGGGGGCAAGCATCGGCAACCTGCAAGTCGTTGACTGGCAAGACTGCGAGATTCAGGTAGAGTTCGAACTTAGAGACGATCGGCGCAGGACGGTCCAACGCCATCTGCAAGACCTCCTACTAGCTAAGCCCGCCGTCGACTTCGTAATTTACGACCACAGGTCGGGAGAGGCGGCCGACTTCATTGTCGGCAAACGCGGAGATGATGGTAGATACGACATCGATCTGTTTCACTGCAAGGGAGCAGGAGGAGCGCACGCCAGCGGAGAACGGGTTGACGATGTCTATGAACTGGTAGGACAAGCAGTAAAGTCGGTCCGCTATCAAGTCTTGGACGAACTCATTCGCCATGTGAAGCGCCGAACATTGGCGAACCGAGGAGGCGGAATCTCCCCGTTCCTTCGAGGAACGCGCGACGCGGCAATTGAAGTACTTGAGTCGCTCCAACCAATCGACCTGCGCCTTACCGTATATTGTGTACAACCGGGGCTATCTGCTGCTGCTTTGGACGGTAGATTACGGACGATAATGGCCGCGGCGAACGATAGTGTAGCCGCACAGCAAAGCTCACTCATCTGGATGGTAAGTGCATGAAATCATAAGCGCCTGCGTCGCCTGTGTACAGTGACAGCGCATTACGCGTCATAGGGACTGAATTAGACCTACGGAAGGGGGAACGATGCAGCTCGCGTCTTTGTTGCCGGCTGTCTTTGGACTAGTTGGAGTGGTCGTTGGCGCAATCATGACGTTCGTCCGTGACATGTGGTTCAAGAGCCGACAGGAGACCCGAGAGCGACAGTATCTTGCCATTCGGGTGACCGCGCAGCTGGAGCGATTTAGTGCCGGCTGTGTTGCGGTCGTGGCGGATGATGGCCTATATCACGGCCAACCCGATGAAAATGGTGTGCATCAGGCGCAAGCGCAGGAGCCGACATTCGAGCCCGAGGCGCTTCAGGTTGATTGGAAGTCAATGCCACCTGACCTCATGTACGAGGTCTTGAGCTTCCCATCGTTGATAGAACGGGCGAAATCAAAAATTGAAGCCGAGGGGGACCACGCGTCCCCACCCGAGTACGAGGAATGGTTTCAGGAGAGGCAGTACCAATACGCGAAGCTGGGCCTACAAGCAGCAGAAATTTCAGCGAAGCTTCGTGCGCGTATAGGGTTGCCTGAGCGGCCCGCACCGGATGCACGGTGGGACCCCTTGCAATTCATGACGCAACGACGCGCGGAGATTGACGAATTGCGGGCTAAGTGGGCGTCTGAACCATTACCGTTTGGGCTTGGTTCGCCCTCCGCTGCCCCGGAGTCGAATTAACCCGACACCGGATGATGCCCCTACGCACCAGCCTGCTTCGGCGGGCAAATTGGGGTGTTGTTCGATCAGGTAAAGTAAGTCCCGCGTACTCTAAGAACGGGGGCGTCGATGGGGCAATCGGATCGTAGGCGTGTGTTTCTCCTCCGCGTCGCCGGCACGTCGCGACGCGTCACTCGGTGGTTCGGGCGTGTTGCGGACCCGTTGTCGAAGTGGGCGGCAATCGTCGCAGTTTTCGTTGGGGGCGGGTGGGCGATCTACAAATACTCTGTTGCAGGCGCACAGGATTGGGCGATCAACCTGTCGATTTCTAGCCAGGTCGTCCAGTATCACGACAAGCTCGGACTGCTTGTGGTCCACATCCACGCCAAGAACCCACTCGAAAACGAGGTGAACCTGGACCCTAAAAGTGATGTCTACAAGCTTACCATTCAACAGATTCCGGATGGAAAGCCCTTGGGGGCGGTGAGCGATCCAGATGATCCCCCCGCGAAAGGGATGTTCGCAAAGACGATCAACATGATGCCAACGGACGGCTACACGTTCTTGCCCAAGGTCGACTTCGATGACGCGACGAGCGTCGTGGTGCCTCTGGGTAGCAAGCTATGGGTTACAGCGAGCCTGACTTTTGAAGGTGACTACGTATCAGCTAGTGAAGTCATTGCCGTTCCGGACAAAATGGCCTCTGGGGATGGGCATTGAAACCGGCCCGCGACTAAGCCAACATAGGGAGATAACTTTACCGTGATCGACATAGCTTGTCTCCAATCCTAACAATTTACTATCGTTGAGTACGTCCATGGCTGGTATCGTCACGCGATGTACGTAGCTCTCGGCTCTTATGGAACCCGCTATGATGAGTGCATCACGAACAGAGGAGAATTAGATGGCAACTTACAAAGACCTGAAAGCGCAGATGGACGCGCTGGCCGAGAAAACCGAAGCCGCCCGCGTCGCCGAATTCAAAGCCGTCGTCGACGACATTCGCACGAAGGTCGCTGAATATGGGATCACCGAACAGGACATCTTTGGCGGCCGTCGAGGGCGCCCGGCAGCGAAGAAGGCAACGACCCTGGTCGAAGCGAAGTATCGTGATCCGAAAACCGGTGCTACGTGGTCAGGTCGCGGCCGTGCGCCGGTATGGATCAAAGATGCCAAGAATCGCAATCGTTTCCTGATTGAGAAGTGATTTTTTCACTAGCGCCCGCGCCGACTGCGGAGAAAGACCTCTCCGTGGTCAGCGCGGTCACCCACTGAACCAATGCTGCTCGATAGCTGAGCTGGAAGTCCTGACATAATTTGATCTCATGCCTCCTCTTCTGGCACCGCGCGTCCGGAACTGCGCATGCATGGGATCTGCTCCGCAAGATCTCGCCAATCGCGGCCGAACAACTTGTCCATATCGAGTCCAACAAATTGCACAGCCAACGGACGTTTGGAAGGGATGCTTCTAAGGTAGCGCGCGACAAACATCGGTGCTAATTCTGGTATTCCGTTTTCCGACATCCCTCCCCGTCGAACCCTCTCATGAAACCACCGTTGAAGTACGATCATCTGATTTGCGATTTCTTCGCAGATCGGATCAGACGGTGCCGTACGTAAAGGCTTCGCGCAGTAGTAGCAACTTGAAATATCAGATATTTTAAATAGTTTCGACCTGCACGGGAATCGCCAAGTTAAATCGATCCGCCTCCCACAATTCGTGCACGCATCGAACAATGGACAACGATGGAATTCACAAACAAAACTATATGCAAATCGCCATGAAATTCTGAAGTGCGGCATTTCATCACCCCCTATGCAAGCAGGGCAATATCTATATATTGGACGAGATTCCGAAAAATCGTTAGTCAGGCAAGAAAACCTCGAATTACCCAGAATGGTATGATCTAAATACGTTGCCTCATCAAGATCCTCTATATTACTCAACGTGGTCGAGGCGATCTTAATCAGAATAGGTCGACCAATGGGAGAAAAATCAAGTGCTGACGTAGGAGCCGCAATCCCCCACCTCCGAATTAAGCTGCCCGGCTTGATTCCATGATGCGTGCATACACGATGGATCCATCCGCTTAGCGCTTCATCAGTCAAGATAGCAGGGGATCCTATTAATCGAGGAACTGGGTATTCGCCCACCCCCGACCTTTCGCTCGTTACTTTGAAAGTGATATGACGCAATCTATAAATTCGATTACTCAAATGGCAACTCATCTTGATTAAGGCAAATTTTTAGAGAGTTTTTTCGTGCGGTTTTTGCCACATACTCTCGCACGTACAACCTAAAAGCACCTCGCATATCAATTACATCCCGGTCATTTGTAAGCAAAGAAATCTTCGCCCACACTACTCTCAGAACCCTATCAACCATTTCTGCATTTCCACGACTACGTACCCGATAAAGTCGATCTAATCGGCAAAAAAAGGATTCTGGCCAGTCACGCATAACAAGCACTGCTTCCTCACAAGCAGAAATTGCTCGCACTTTATTCATCGGACGTTGACTCGTGACCGGAATTCCGGTCACGAGTGCAGGGAAGGTCACACCGAAGAACCAGAAGTATTGGAAAGTGATCGACAGATTTCCCTCGACAGAAATTCTGTTCACCACGTCGATTTTCGAGGATAATTTTGATCCTTCACCTCCCCAAATATCACTGTGAATGACGCACGCGATCTCAATTGCACCGTCCGATACCAGCACCGGCTTTATAGATCGATAGTCGTGACCACATCGACACTGACACACTTTGTTTCGTCGAATACTAACCATTAGCGCACATTGCGGGCACCTATCGACAAGCATAGTCCTATGGCACGGGCAACAAGAAACCAACGCAACGTCCCATATCGCCCTGCAGTAAGGAACATCGTCCAGGCAAACCGGGCATAGCGCCGAGCACGAACGCCTCACGTGCGGTCTTCTAGGTATCCACCATCCTCCTATCAAGCTTTCGTCTATGCCATCGCGTGATCGCCAATACCCGGAAAGCTCACAGACAGCAGTTGGATCAGATCGGCAGCAATCTGCAAGCTCGCCAGCCTTTTCGAAAGAAAATCTAGATTTACTACCGAACACTGATTGAAGAAGGTGCTGAGCTGATAGCCCTATATTTACCTCAGATATGCGCAACAGATATCCACCAACGGACTCATCAAAATATGGGATCGCTGAGAAGAACGGCTTCGGATCTGGTTTCATGAATGCCTCGCGATGTACTCAAAGCGATAGTGCGCATCTTGCCCTTTCAAAGTGACTAGGCGTTATGAGTTGCTCACCGTCTGCACAAGCCAGGCGGACGCACTCACTCAAGTACGACTTCAATATTCTGAAGTTTCCACGTGTAATCTGATGAACGCGATCGGAACGTGCGACTTCCCCGAGGCCACATTTCTGCTCCATTGGTAGCGCCTCGTCGATTACATCAAGCACAGCTCTCCACAATTTGTCACATTTGTACTCTGCTAGTCGAATGGTTCCCGGCCATCGACTTTTTAACTGCTCATCCGCATCAAACAGATCACCTAAACTAGGTTTTCCGCTCCAGACGAACGGCAATCTGCATTGGTCATATAGATTTTTAGCGACATCTCCCAACTCACCTCCCAGTCGCTCCTTGTTCTTTCGCGATCCAGATGTTGGGATCAGATGATGCGCCTCATCGATCATAATTATCTTGACCGAGCACTCAATTAACGCCTTCAGCAATATTGGAGTTAATTTTTTCAGCGGCACATCATCACGAACAAACCGGTAACCGAGTGCCGATAGCAGATCAACGAACAACTGACGCGGGGTCGGCGTACCAAATAGCTGAATCGCCAGTACAGGACAAAATGTGCGCAACGCCGTCTCTTCGATTGGATATCGGCGTGAAAAGTATTCGCGAATAAAACTCTTTCCTGTTCCACCCTCACCAATTACGCATAAACCACCGGGATAGGATAGTGCTTCCGAGCGTTGCATTAGAGATTCAATAGTCACCTCAGCTTGGACCGGCCAGAGTTTCATAGACACTCACGAGCCGTTTAGCGCGTAGCGCCGCTCAAACTCAATCGGTGAAAGATCGCCGGCGGAACCATGCCGACGAACCGGGTTATAAAACATTTCGATGTAATCGAACAGGTCCGAGGTCGCGGTCGCCCGACTCGGATAGATGCGCCGCTTGATTCGCTCCTTTTTTAGGGCGCTGAAGAAGCTCTCGGCCACGGCATTGTCGTGGCAATTACCGCGCCGACTCATGCTTGGCACCATATGGTGCGCCTTCAGGAATGACTGCCAGTCATCGCTCGTGAATTGACTGCCCTGATCGGAATGCACCATGACACCGGGTCCCGGTTTGCGTTTCCAAACCGCAGCCAACAACGCCTGTAAAACCAGATCGCTGGTCATCGTCGAGCGCGTAGCCCAACCGACGATCTGGCGCGAGTACAGATCCATAACAGCCGCCAGATACAGCCAGCCCTCGTAAGTCCGGATGTACGTGATGTCCGTTACCCAGACCCGGTTCGGTGCGGTTGGCGCGAACTCACGGTTCAGCACGTTGGCGATTACGCCGACCGGACCACCCCGATAGCGGGGCTTGCTGCCATAGCCCACTTCTGCCCGCAGACCTTCGCCTTTCATGAGGCGATGGACGCGGTGACGGCTGCACGTTTCGCCCGATTCACGCAAATCCACCGTGATCTTGCGGTAGCCATAGACGCCGCCGCTGGCTAGCCAGGAATGCTTGATCAAACCGAGCAATCGATCATCCTCGCGCTTGCGGGCTCCAACTGTCTGCCGCTGCCAGACGTAATAGCCGCTGCGATGCACGCCAAGGACTCGGCACATCGAGTGCAGGTGAAACTCGCCGAGATGGGATCGCATGAATGCGTACCTTGCCGTTATCCCTTTGCAAAGTACGCGGCGGCTTTTTTTAGAATGTCGCGTTCCTCGGTCATGCGCTTGAGCTCGGCCTTCAGTCGCCGAACCTCGGCGCTCTGATCCAGTTCCGCCTGCCGCACGACGTCGGGCCTGCCGAACTTCAGTTTCCATGCGTAAAGGCTGTGGGTCGTGATGCCCAAACGCTGGGCCACCTCTGCCACCGAATGACCCCGTTCGGTTACCTGTTTGACTGCCTCGATCTTGAACTCATCCGTGTACCGCTTGCCGCTCATGCTGACCTCCTCGGTTGCCATAAATTATGGCTCGAAGATGTCTACGAAAGGCTGGCCGGTCCAGCTTGATCGAACTCCGTCGTTCTAATCAACATCGTCTCCACAAACTTTGCGCGCTGGAGCGGGTCTCCAGCCAACGCCTCCATCCGAACTTCATCTCGCGACTTCTTCACATCCTTATTAACAGCGAATGGTGGCTCGAATAGACCTCGCTCCCTCTCATTGACGTCCATTTATAAACCCTCCGCATCCCGACATTAGGATTTCGCACTAAAAAGTCAGATAACGTCCCAGCGAGGTCTTCGAACATCAGAAATCGAACTAGTAGTTTCGGGCACCTCTTCAGATTTGGTTTTGGACGACGCCAATGGATCGAGAATTGTCCTAGCCTCACCGTTCAGAATAGCCTGCGAGTTTATACCCGCAAGACGAGCGAGCGTTGTCTTTGACTTTGTATTTTTCGCCGCTAGTTCATCTCTAATTCTTGCATTAATTTCCATTTTTACCGACATCAATCCGTCTATCGATGTCTTTTTATATTTATTTCGGCAAATTTTGCTCATCCACTTATGTTGGAACAACGAGAGCCCATTCGCATAATCGGGCCGCGTATTCGGAACTGGTACATTTTTGTTACTTCGAGGATCCAGCACGTATGCAACCCCAAGATCATTCTCTGGTACCGAGAATTGAACAATTGCTCCACGACCGAGATCTTCCATCAGATCCCGCAAGTAGCCATCTGCGAATGTCATATTTTCATACCGTAAGCCAACATTCGAGAGACGACTAGATGCAACGTTACCGAGGACTACATCTAGTTGATCTAGATTAGCTGGCAAGCTGGGGGGCGCCGTGACAATCCCCTCGTTCCATAGGTCAATCGGACGAGCTCCAGTTCTGCTATTCGGAAACACGTTGTGGAAATCTGCCGCCCACTTGTGAAGCAAGTAGACAATAACTGAAAATCTTATTACAGCCGTTCCAGATGAATCGTAATCGTTACGATCAGCGAGACAACGAAACGTCTTTCCCGGCAAACTCTCAAGAAATGTTGTCTCGACTGTTCCAAAGAATCTTTCAATTGATGCCTTGTGCCATGGAGTTCTTACTTCGCAATACTGATATTCAGAACCGAGGCTTCTTATGGCCATCCGGTATCGAAGCGAGCGGTAGTCCGAACCACGATCAGAGACATATGTCGCAGCAAGGCCGGACGACAACCAAGGGTTCTCGATATCCGGCCACTTGAGCGTGGCGAGATGGTGGCCTTCCAACGAGTGTCGAAGCAAGCCGAATGTGCTTTGCAGACTCGGAGACGAGAAGGTTAGATACAGTCCGAGCACCATTCCAGAAAATCGATCTTTCATGGCCGTGAGCCACGGTCGACCAAGTGGCAGACACGATTCGTCATCGACGACAAACAGGTTCAGCAGCGTATGATCTAACTCGGCGTAATCTAATGGATGACTCGCTGGCAGATGCCCTTCAATCATGGTGTAACGTCGCTTTGCGACTTGCGCTCCCAAACGGGCTACATCAACTTCGTACTTTGGACGCTCGTCGATACGCCTCGAGAACGTTCGGTATGAGATGGGCACAAGAGGATCAAGCGAATCCGACAGCCGCTCGCGATTCTCTGTCTTGAGATGCGATAGATACCACCAATACGCACTGGTCCGTGACGGCCTCGTTGGTAGCAAGTAATGGTCGTCGATTGATGTTTGAATAAGTTCTTCATGCTCAGGACCAGTCGACTTCCTGCGAGATTTCATGGCGAAGCCTGACACAACGGATGCGACATCCCCGCCTGAACGCTCAAACTCGCTCATCCACTTCCCAACTGTCGAAGGAGCCGGCGGCTCCTCCAAGTCTCCTAATTTTTTGGCGATTTCACGGAGCACTGCTCGCATTTTTGTACGCTGGCCACACGTTATACCCTGGCGACGCAGCTCGCCTATATATAAAATCTTCCTGTCAGCATCTTCCTGCCATTTTTCGGCTAATTGGCTGATATCTTTATCATTATTTCCATCAGCATCCAGGCTTTCCTCGTCATAAAGCAAATGTGTGGGAGTCGATGTTGCCTCTAATATTTGGAGCTTTCTAGACCGAAAGGCATTCCAGAATTTAACTTCAGTGACTTGAACAACAGCTTGCGTCAGGACGTCTCGAAAATAGAAAATGCCGGTAGCACGTGAAATGTATTCACACACCACCCCTTCCAACTTGATAACGAGCCCCCTCGCTATGATGAAATTTCTCATTAGACCCTCCCTTTTCGCTGCAGAGAGCCCTGAGAGCCCGTTCGGTATCGAGCAGTTCGTCGGGAGATAGGGTTTCGAAGTACATCGTTCGATTCGTAGATACGACCTTTGCTCTTTTCTCTCGAAAGACCTCCAACAATTGATGGTCCTTCAGAAGTACGGCCTCGTTGTCCATCAATCTTCGCAAGCTCCAACATTCGTTGATCCTGCGGTCTGCGGCCCATAGCGAGTTGCGCCAGAAGAGGATAGAACCGACCCGAATTGATGAGTGTCTCAAACGCAAGCCCCTTGCTGCCGGAAGTAGGTTTCGTCACGCCGGACTCGAGTGTGATTGGCTGATCCCAATCTACAGTCAGATATCGCCTTGCGATCATCGTGTAAATCTCTCGGATACTCACCTCGCAACACGCAGTCAGCTCGCCGATAGATAGAGCGCCATCCGAGAGACGCAGTAGAACGGCGCAGATGCGCTGCTCGTCGAGTACCCCATTGATGTACCGACGCATCAGCATGACGTTTTCGACGCGCTCACGCTTGGACAGAATCTGCTCATCGGTAAGGAATACCAATCTTTTCCCATTGACCCGTAGCTTTAGCGCCAGCTCCGCGTACCTTGACAAGTTATCGTCTCGAACAAGGATAGCTAGCGGCTTCACCTCGACGTAGCATTCGCCACTGCTGCACCGTACAAATAGATCCGGATAGTACCGACGCGGCACCCCATCCAGTACATACTTCAATTCGTCCGGTTGAGATGCCATCCATTCGACGTCCTGCGACATCGCCAAAGTTGCGTAACAAACTCGCTCCAGATACGACTCCCACTCGAGCGCATATGGAGCCCGCCCCGGCAGGTCGAACCCTCCAACGATTCGATGTGGCACCGTGGAAATGATCGATCGCGCCGGCTGCTCGTTCTCCTTGTCGGCGGGCAAGGAATTGAGATCGTCCCAGTCAGCACTTTCGTGGTCGTGGGATGCTGGCCTGCGCCTGGCAGTAAATGGCATTTCTCTGCTCCATTTATGGGAGCACGGAGTTCCATTTCCTTCGCTCCCGCATTTTTGAGCAAAAAGAGCCCTTGACGTGCGTACCAGCGAGGCCACATACTGAAAACTCTCACGTGCTCAGTGCGGCCTTGCTGGGTACACACGGCGGGGGGACTCGAAAGGGTCTTTCTCGCCGTTTCTCGTTTACATGGGCTCCTCCGTGGCGATCGGCGCGTCGCTGTCAGCAACGGCCTTCAATATCGAAGAGAGACATCTCAGTTGGGTTGCAGACAGCATGGGGACTGCTGCCAGGATTTCGCTTCCCTCTTGCGGCCAATCCGGTGGAGCTCGATGGTCTACATATGATCGGAGGCCATGAGCGAACGCCAACCGATGTAATCGCCGCCGCTCCTCCGTTGACGCACCGAGAGCATCCAGAAGACGGTTCATCACCTCCGACGATGGGGGGTTCCGGCGGCCAGTCTCAAGCGACGCAAGGTACGACGGATCCACGCCACTTCGATGAGCGACGGCCTTCTGCCGCTGCCCGCTGCGACGGCGGATTGCAGTGAGGTAGTCAGCGAACGATATTTGCGTTCGAGCAACGAGCATAAATGAACTCGCCTTTGACAATTTCAAATACGTTATCTCACCAGCTATTCGCCGTCAATTACCAATATAAATACTACGATTCAAAAAAATATCTTTTTTTCTACTCAACAAACTTCACTTCTATCTTAAATAATTAAAAATATACACTTATCGATACTTTTCATCGCAACCAGTAACTACAGGTGCATCAAGCCCAGTGTGGGATGCACCAGCACATCGAGCCAGATCCTTCGACAGCGCGGCATTTGAGGTACGACTTGCCTGTGACATAGCCATAGGGAGTGTCGTCAAATTTTCACGTAGGGTTAGTCATACGGCAGCAGGCCCTGATCACCCGTAGCTGATACTTATTGGGCTCACAAGGCATCCCTAGTACTTCACGCGAATCGAGTTTCTGCAAATCGTGCTAGTCATCTTTGCACTAGATGCGGTATCGTTGGTTGACACGGAAGTAACTCATCAACACCACGTGACTCTCCATGGCTGCCATCAGTATTCGTTACTGGTATGAACTGATCCGATCGATCTGGATCGGCAGCCTTGCATTCGCACAACTCGTGCGAAATTCGATGCGAACTGACTGCTGAGCTTTCAGCATCAAGCCAAACCGCGACGCAAGCGGTTTGGATGTTGCGGCGACTAGGCCGCTACATCGCATTTGGAGAATGCGTCATGTCAGTCCCCAAACAACACGCCGAGTGTCCTGCAGGATTCGCCCCACTTGGCGATCTATCCACGATTCAGTGCCGCGACTCGTGGCGACTTCTCGTTCCACAGAGCGCACATGATGAGATTGCTGCCATCCGAGCCACTCAGCGAATGGCTTCTGAGCCAGCGCAGTCGCAAGAAGACTCGGAATCGGCGCTTGCGGCAAAACCGACAACAAAAATGCCTTCACGTCGATCCAAGGCACGGCATGTCCACATATTTTCGTCAGATGCACTTGAGCAAGCAAACGCTGCTCTCGACGGCGCCGAAGCGAATCAGCAGCAGTACGCACGCCCGCTGCTTGAGAAGGCCGGCGGCAACGACGGTTGTCGAAAGCTTCCGGATATTCGAAAGGCATTGAAGAGACTTGACATTTCGCGTGGGAGCTTCGCAAACCTGAGTGAACCCATCGGAAAACTAATGGTCGATCTCACGCTCGCGAGCGCCATGCGGAGCAGAGAGTTTTACGTTCGCCCCATTCTGCTCATGGGCGAACCCGGCATTGGTAAAACGCATTTCGCGTCCAAGCTCGCCGAGGCGCTCGGGGTACCAATGCGAAAGTGGTCTGCCGGAAGCGCACAGGCGAGCTTCCAACTCGTGGGCGGGGACAGTGGATGGCGGCAAGCTAGACCCGGGCTGATATTCGAAGTCCTTGCCAAAGGAGATTCGGCAGCTCCGGTACTGATACTTGACGAAGTAGACAAGATCGGAAGCGGTACCAACTACCCTATCGTTCCTGTACTGCTCGATCTCCTCGAAGCCGATACGGCTAGAGCATTCTACGACGCGTTCTTTCGCATGGAATTTGATGCGAGCCGAATGATCATAGTGCTCACTGCGAATGATCTTGACAGAGTTCCGCCCCCGCTTCTCAGTCGCGTTGAGGTGTTCGATATTCCGACACCAGATCCGGAGCAACGAATGCAAATCATCCTTGCAAAGGTCGACCACTTGCAACGCTCGACAGGAAAGCATATACAGCTCGAAGAAGGTGGAGCAACAAGCCTTGCGGAGCGCACTGACCTGGATCTGCGCCAGCTTCATCGCACCGTCGTCGATGCGTTCGCGATCGCGCTAGCAACGGGAAAGTGTGTTGCGACGCTGGCGCCACCACCTCCAGCTAAGCGACAACCAATCGGGTTCACGGGTCACGGATAGACGGCGGCAGATCCCCTGCGGACTGCGCCGTTGTGAAAGCAGGGGGCAGCGCCGGGATTTGAACCCAGATCTCTAATGCGTACGATGGAGGCCCCCCCAGCCCTCGTACGACCACTGTCCGCGAGTGGCTTTGCATCAGCGCTCTATCCTCTTGAGCTATGCCACGTATTGCTATGTCTTGCCAGCATCAGCGCGAGTTCGCGGTAAGCGACCAGCCAACCCGTCTTGACGAGCGAGTTTAGGCGGCAGTCGAGAGAGGTTGCCAACGATGCGGCAGTAG
>NZ_QTPY01000005.1:0-261544 GCF_003857765.1 Burkholderia sp. Bp9016 | reverse complement strand
TTCCTGTCGGCCTTCCCGAGCGCCGCGCTCACCGGCCAGTCGTTCGTCGTCAGCCACGGCTGGTTCATGCAGTAACGCCCCCCGCCTCCCGGACGGGAGGCGACTCCCGCATCACCGCTCATTGTCACGATGGAACGCGGAGTGCCGTCGGTCGGCGCCACTCCCTTCCTCTCCGCCATCCACGGCGGGATTTCTCGGAGTCACTGATGAAACCGCACGCGCGTACAGAAAAGCAGGCCGTCGATGCGGCGGACCTGCATCACGAAGCCGGCGCGCCGGCCGCTGCGCGGTCGCTGCCGTACGAAACGATCGCGCTCGTCCTGCAAGGCGGCGGCGCGCTCGGCGCGTATCAGGCCGGCGTGTTCGAAGGTCTGCACGAGGCGGGCATTCCCCTCGACTGGATCGCCGGCATCTCGATCGGCGCGCTCAACACCGCGCTGATCGCGGGCAATGCCCCCGAACATCGCGTCGAGCGGCTGCGCGAATTCTGGGAAACGATCTGCCAGCCGGCGTTCTTTCCCGCGATTCCGGCCGCGTTCGAATTCGCGCTGTTCAACAGCATCGACCAGGTCCGCACGTTCTTCACCGCGTCGCAGGCCGCGAGCGCGATGATGCAGGGCCAGCAAGGCTTCTTCGTGCCGCGTTTCCCGCCGCCGCTGCCGGGCGTGGCCGATCATCCGGAAAAGATCAGCTGGTACGACACGTCGGCGTTGCGCGCGACGCTGCTCAAGCTGTGCGATTTCGACCGTATCAACTCGGGCGAGACGCGTGTGTCGGTCGGCGCGGTCAACGTCGGCACCGGCAACTTCGTGTACTTCGACAATTCGCGCGTTCGCCTCGCGCCCGAGCACTTCATGGCGTCCGGCGCGCTGCCGCCCGCGTTCCCGCCGGTCGAGATCGATGGCGAGTATTACTGGGACGGCGGCGTCGTGTCGAACACGCCGCTGATGGAAGTGCTGCGCGCGCGTCCGCGCCGCGACACGCTCGCGTTCCAGGTCGATCTGTGGAGCGCGCGCGGGCCGCTGCCGCGTACGATGGCCGACGTCGCGGAACGCACGAAGGACGTGCAGTATTCGAGCCGCACGCGTTTCGTCACCGACACGCTGCAGCGCGAACAGCGCTACCGCAACGTGCTGCGTCACGTGCTCGATCAGGTGCCGGAAGAGCAGCGCAAGAACGACCCGTGGTGCATCGAGGCTGACTCGATGTCGAGCGGGAAGAAGTACAACATCCAGCACCTGATCTATCAGCAGAAGGCGTACGAGCACCACTACAAGGACTATCAGTTCGGTCTGTCGACGATGCGCGACCACTGGTCCGCAGGTCTCGACGACATCCGCAAGACGCTCGCAGTGAAGGACGGCCTCGCGCTGCCCGTCAACGATGCGGGTTTCGTTACGCACGACATTCACCGCCGCCGGTAATGCCGTATGCGACGGCCCGGCGCGATGGATGCGCCAGGCCGTCTTTCTTACCGATTCGACATGCCGATTTTCATTGCGCTATTCGCGCTCATCGCCCTGGGATGGGGCGCCGTTCACCTGTTTCACGTCATCGCCGCGCAGTTCGGCCAGCCGGTCGCGATCGCGGCCGCCGTGCTCGCCGCCGCGATCCTGATCGCGCTGATCGCGTGGTGGATCAAACGCCGCCGCGACATCGCACCGAACACGAAAGAACAAGGCTGGACCCACATCGTGCATCGCGCGTGGGGCGAGTTGCGCGTGTCCGCGACGCAGGGGTTGCTGTGGCTGTCGCATGACGGCGCGGACGGCCGCTATACGCTGTCGCAACTCGACGGCTGCGAGGCCGCGCCGATCGACGGCCGCTGGCATCTCGTCGTGCGCGTGCGCGATGGCGTACGCGGCGAATGGAAACTGCCGATGATGGACAAGCGCGACGCGCAGCGCTGGGCGCGCGTGCTGATGCTCGCGAAGGACAACCGGCTGTAACGGACTGCGGCAGCGGGCCGGGCCGGCACGGCCCCGCGCGATGCTTGCTGTGTCGCGCCGCTCCCCACCTGCGGCGCACGTTCCGCCCAACGATACCCCGCTCGCGCACGATGGCGAGCGCCCCCCGCCTCACCCGCACCACCGTTCCCTATCGCGCGCCGAGCGCCCACAAAGCGTCGAGCACGTGTTGCGTCGGTCGCTCGACCGGCCCGGCCCGATGCGCGATGCCCAGCTCGCGCCACAACGCCGGACGCAACGGCCGCATCACGATCCGTGCATCGGGCAGCGGGGCACCCGCCTCGTGCGGCAGCAGCGTCGCGCCGTAACCCGCGGCAACCAGGCTCTTGATCGCATCGTTGTAGTTGAGTTCGATGCGCGGTTCGGGCCGATGGCCGCCGAGCGCGAACCATTCGGTCGTGAGCCGCGACAGGCGCGTGGTCGCATCGTTGAGAATCAGCGGACGCGCAGCCAGATAGGCCGGCGTCACACGCGCCGGGAGCGGCCAGTCCGCGGGCAGAAAGGCCAGCACCGGATCGCGCCGCCACGCGCGGATCGACAGCCCCGCGACCGCCTGCTGCGGCAGCGCAACCAGCCCGACGTCGAGCGTGCCCTGCGCAATGCGCGCCAGCGTGTCGGACGACGTGAGCACCGCGATCTGAACATCGATGTCCGGATGCTGCTCGCGCAACCTGGCCACCGCCTGCGGCAACAGATGGGCGATCGCTCCGGTCGAAGCGCCGAGACGCACCCGTCCGGTCAGCCCCTGTACCTGCCGCTGCACGTCGTCGAGTGTCGACTCGACCTCGGCCAGCAAACGGCGCGCCCGCTCCACCAGCACTTCACCGATGGTCGACGGCCGCACGTTGCCGCGCGTACGGGACAGCAACGGCGCGCCAATGCGGCTTTCGAGTTCGGCGACGTGAAGACTAACGGTCGGCGGTGCGAGATGAAGCAATTGAGCCGCGGCCACGAAGGATCCCTGGTCGGCGATTGCGACCAGCGTACGCAGCCGGTCCAGGCTGATCTCGCGCATCTCCACCTCTCGTTCAGGAAAACTGAATCCGGCAATCAGGAAATTCAACTTTTCCTATTCTATGCGTTCGACGGACGATACGGTTTTCCCGACGTCCGAAGCAAGGAGCGCGACCATCATGAGCTTCCCCACTGTCTACATCGACGGCGATCAAGGTACGACCGGATTGCAGATCCACGAGCGCCTGCGCGATCGCACCGACCTGCAGCTCGTCACGCTGCCGAACGCGGAACGCAAGGACCCCGCGCGGCGCGCCGAAGCGATCAACGCATCCGACATCGCGATTCTGTGCCTGCCCGACGCCGCCGCGCGCGAAGCAGTCGGATTCATCCGGAATCCGGCGGTACGCGTGATCGACGCGAGCTCGGCCCACCGCACCGATCCGGAATGGGTCTACGGCCTTCCAGAGATGGTCGAGGGGCACGCGCGGAAGATCGCACGTGCACGACGCGTCACCAATCCGGGCTGCTATCCGACGGGTGCTATCGGCCTGCTTCGGCCGCTGCAACAGGCTGGCCTGCTGCCGCGCGACTACCCGATGAGCATCCATGCCGTGTCCGGATACTCGGGCGGCGGGCGCAGTGCCGTCGACGCATTCGAGTCGAACGGTGCGGCTCGCGCGAAACCGCTGCAAGTCTATGGCCTCGCGCTCGCGCACAAGCACGTGCCCGAGATCCAGCTGCATGCCGGGCTCGCGCACCGTCCGCTGTTCGTGCCGGCTTATGGCGCCTATCGGCAAGGCATCGTACTGACCGTGCCGATCGACCTGCGCCTTCTCCCGGCCGGCACGACCGGTGGGTTGCTGCACGCATGTCTCGCGCACCATTACGCCGGCGCGCGCCATGTCGAGGTCACGCCGCTCGCGGACTCGCGCACGATCACGCATCTCGATCCCGAGGCGCTGAACGGTACGAACAACCTGCGGCTCAGCGTGTTCGTCAACGACGAGCACGGTCAAGTGCTCCTCTCCGCCGTGTTCGACAATCTCGGCAAAGGCGCATCCGGCGCGGCCGTGCAGAATCTCGATCTGATGCTCGGCGCGACGAGCGTGGCGGAAGCGGCGTAGGTCGCCTGTAGACCTCGTCGCGAGCCGGCCCTCGGCAAGCAGATCGGCAGCGCCATCGCGTTTACGGCTCACGACGCTGTTGCGAACCGTAAGCGCGCGTCAACCAGTGCCCGAATCCTGCCCCCGTAAAAGCTCACCTTTGGCCGATTTCAGCCCGCATCGTCGTTCGCCTCGGCATTCAGGCCGGCGAACGTCTCGGCCAGAAAATCGACGCACACGCGCACCTTCGCCGACGCCGCGACGCGTTCCGGATACACGGCCCAGATGTTCGCCGGCTGGTGCGCTTCCGGCAGCACGCGGCACAACGCACCGCGTTCGATCAGCGGCCCCGCTTCCCAGATCGAGCGCAACACGATCCCGCGCCCGGCCAGCGCCCATTGCACGGCCACCTCACCATGGTTCGTCGACAGCGCGCCGCCGACCTTCACGGTTGCCGTTTCGCCGCGCAGGTTCAGCCGCCAGACACCGAACGGATGGTCGCGCTCCTTGATCGCGAGACAGTCGTGCGATGCGAGATCCGCGAGCGAGCGCGGCGTGCCGCGTCGCGCGAGATAGTCGGGCGACGCGCACAGCACACGATAGTTCGCCGCGAGGCGGCGCGCGATCAGGTGATCGGCGATCTCGTCGCCGATGCGCACGTCGAGGTCATAACCTTCGCCCGCGACGTCGACGAGCCGGTCGAACAGATCGAGCCGCACGTTCAACTGCGGGTAGCGCGCGGAGAAATCGAGCAGCGCCGGCGCAACGACATGCCGGCCGAAGCCGAAGCTGCTCGAGATGCGCAGCGTGCCGCGCGGCACCGTGCGCGTGGTGGACACGTCTTCGACGAGATGATCGACGTCGTCGAGAATCTTCTCGGCGCGCGCGAACACGCGCTCGCCGGCTTCCGTGACCGTCACGCGACGCGTCGACCGATGCAGCAGCCGCGTGCCGAGTTGCGCCTCGAGCAGCGCGATGCGTTTGCTGACATAGGCGGGCGACACCGCGAGTTGCTCGGCGGCCGCGCTGAAGCTCGTCAGACGGACGACCAGGCTGAACACGCGCAGGTCGTCGAGATTCGGTGATTTATTCACGATTCGTGGAAAGTCGATTAACCTTTCGCTGGATTTTAATCCGAATGGAAATAAATAAAATGGCGTCATGTTCCGCTGTGCATGCTGCCAGCGGCCCGACCAGCCAAGGAGACTTGCATGAGCGACAGGACCTACAGGATTGCCGTGATTCCCGGGGACGGCATCGGCCGTGAAGTGATGCCCGAGGGGCTGCGCGCGCTGGACGCCGTCACGGCGCGCTTCGGCATCCGCTTCGAGTTCGAGCAGATCGACTGGGCGAGCTGCGAATACTACGCGCAGCACGGCAAGATGATGCCGGACGACTGGAAAGCCCGGTTGTCGCGGATGGACGCGATCCTGTTCGGCGCGGTCGGCTGGCCCGCGACGGTGCCCGATCACATTTCGCTGTGGGGTTCGCTGCTGAAATTCCGCCGCGAATTCGACCAGTACATCAACCTGCGGCCCGCGCGCCTGTTCGATGGCGTGCCGTCGCCGCTCGCCGGCCGCAAGGCCGGCGACATCGACTTCATGATCGTGCGCGAGAACACCGAGGGCGAATATTCGTCGGTCGGCGGCACGATGTTCGAAGGCACCGAGCGTGAAGTGGTGATGCAGCAATCGATCTTCACGCGTCACGGCACCGAGCGCGTGCTGAAGTTCGCGTTCGATCTCGCGCAGCGCCGGGCGAAGCGCCTGACCGTCGCGACGAAGAGCAACGGCATCGCGATCAGCATGCCGTGGTGGGACGCACGCGCGGCCGAGATGGCCGAACGCTATCCCGAGATCGTCGTCGACAAGCAGCACATCGACATCCTGTGCGCACGCTTCGTGCTGCAGCCGGACCGCTTCGACGTGGTCGTTGCATCGAACCTGTTCGGCGACATTCTTTCCGACCTCGGGCCGGCCTGTACGGGCACGATCGGAATCGCGCCGTCGGCGAACCTGAATCCGGACCGCACGTTCCCGTCGCTGTTCGAACCGGTGCATGGCTCCGCGCCCGACATCGCGGGCCAGTACGTCGCGAATCCGATCGCGATGATCTGGTCGGCGGCGATGATGCTCGACTTCCTCGGCAACGGCGCGGGACGCGAGCGCGAAGCGCACGACGCGATCGTCGCGGCGATCGAGGACCTGCTGCGCACGGGGCCGCGTACGCGCGATCTCGGCGGTCAGGCAGGGACGCAGGAAGTGGGCGAGGCGATCGCGGCGCGGATCGCCGGCTGATCGATCGCTGCGGACGATACGCAGCTAGATGGGCGTCGACGCATGTCGTGTTCAGCTGTGAGCGACACGACATGCCGCGCGCACCTGTTCCGATTCCGACGGGTGTGTCGGTGCATGCGTATCGATGTCGAACGGCGAGCAATGCGATCCGACGACACGCACGGTTGTGCGTCGGTGCATCGGTGCGATGGGTATCGCGTTGAAGTCGAGCGATGAGTTGCATCGAGTGTGGATACCCACCGTATCGAACCTCACCGCATGTCTTGCGAATGCGCGTGCGTTCGATATTTCTGTCAGCGCAATCGCACGGCCTCACGCGAAGATCGATCGGTGAGGCGCCGCGCGTAAAACACCACACCGCAGGCACAGAAAGCGCACTCTCCCGAAAACGCTCACCTCAACGCGCTGCCCCCGTATTTCCTCACCTTTGAACACAGGCATCGCGCTCGACGTGCGATCGGGTGCGACACCATCGTGTTTGTCACAGCCCGAGATCGGACAGGCCGGGATGATCGTCCGGACGACGACCGAGCGGCCAGTGGTACAAACGGTCCGCTTCACGGATCGGCAAATCGTTGATGCTCGCGTGGCGATGCGCCATCAGGCCGTTTTCGTCGAACTCCCAGTTTTCGTTTCCGTATGAACGGAACCAGTTGCCGGCATCGTCATGCCATTCGTACGCGAACCGCACCGCGATGCGATTGCCGCCGAACGCCCACAGCTCCTTGATCAGCCGATAATCGAGCTCGCGCGTCCATTTCCGCTGCAGCAGGCCGACGATCTCGTTGCGGCCCGTCACGAACTCCGCGCGATTGCGCCACCGGCTTTGCAGCGTATAGGCAAGCGACACGCGCTGCGGATCGCGCGTGTTCCACGCATCCTCCGCGGCGCGTACTTTCTGGCGCGCCGTGTCGAGCGTGAAGGGCGGAACGGGCGGACGAACTTCCGGGGAAGCGGACATGGGATGCTCCTGTTCAAGGTGCTGGCCGCGCACGAGCGCGGCCGTCGGGACGGACTACTTCGATGATCGGAAAACCGTGTCGAGCAGCAGGTCGGCGGTTGCGCGCGCGTCGCGCGCGGCATTGGCATCGCCGCTGACGAGCGCCACACCGATCGCGCCGTCGATCAGTACCAGCCATTGACGTGCGAGGCGGGCGAGCCCGCGATGCTCGATCCCGGCTTCGTCGGCATACGCGTCAAACCGCTCGCGCACGAACGCCAGCAAGCGCTCCTTGTGCATGCGTGCGACGACCCGCACCGGGTCGTCGGCGTCGGCAATCTCGCCGGACGCATTCAGAAACGCGCAGCCGTGAAAATCGGGTTGCGAAAACCAGTCGCGCAATACGTCGAACATGCCGAGTAGTTGCGCGCGCGCAGACTTGCCGCGCGCCAGCGTCGCGTCGACAAACCAGCGCATCCAGCGCGCGTCGCGACGTTCGAGAGCGGCGACGACCAACGCCTCTTTCGATTCGAAATGCGAATAAAAGCTCTTTCGCGCCGCGCCGGACCGCTTCACGATCGCATCGACGCCCGTGGCATGGATCCCGCCCGAGTAGATCAGCGCCTCGGCCGCATCGAGCAGCCGGTCGCGAACGGCCGGTTCTCCGGAGAGTTCATCGAGTGTGTTCATGTGTTTACGGTAGAACGATCGTTCTCCTTCGTCAACGTCCGTGTGAAAGGCCCTGTCGGCGAGAGGGCTGAACGTCGCATGCTTCCGGTGACGAGCGACGTCTTCCTGGCGGTATTCAGGACATGTCGGGATGTGTGGATGTCTGCAACCCGAACCGCGATGGTTGAACGGTGAGTGGATCGAATAGCAGACGGCGCACCGATCGATGCAGCGGGAGAGGTTGAATGGTGAGTTCGCCTCTGGTTGCTCACCTCACGCCCGAGGTTGTCATGGGAACACGACTAAAACCTCGGCACGCTGGTCAGCTGGTTGTCCAGCCAGGGGCAACCGCTCAGGCATGCATGTGAACGCGGCAGACAAAAAACGGAAGGGTAAGAAGAAAGACACGCACCGAACGGCGTGACAGAAGGGTAACCCTGACAGGTGAGGGGCATGTGTGACGGCATGTCACCGAAGCGGTCTGAGGAATCGAGGCGCTCGTCCTCGCATCGCAGCCGGGAAACTGCGTATAGCCGTTGAATTCGGCATCCACGTGTGCGGCAAAAGCGCGATCGAGCCACCGTTCGGCACGCAACCACAGCTCCCGAATACTCTCACCTTACGCGTTCGTCGAAGCCGACCGGCCTCGACGAACGCTCAAGCACACACCAGCGGGGCGGCCGAAAAACACGCCGACGGCCTCGCCGGCACTCAGACGGTCCAGTCGAGAATCACCTTGCCGCTTTCGCCGGACAGCATTGCGGCGAAGCCTTGCTCGTAATCGTCGACCGCGAAGCGGTGTGTGATGATCGGCGACAAATCGAGACCGCTTTGCAGCATCGCGACCATCTTGTACCAGGTCTCGAACATCTCGCGACCATAGATGCCCTTGATCTCGAGCCCCTTGAAGATCACCTGGTTCCAGTCGATTGCCGTCTGCGCGGGCGGGATGCCGAGCAGCGCGACCTTGCCGC
Organism: Burkholderia sp. Bp9016; assembly: GCF_003857765.1. Lineage (NCBI taxonomy): Bacteria > Pseudomonadati > Pseudomonadota > Betaproteobacteria > Burkholderiales > Burkholderiaceae > Burkholderia > Burkholderia sp. Bp9016. The sequence continues at coordinate 252,637 of NZ_QTPY01000005.1, read as the reverse complement.
CATGATTCATCGCCTCGAGCATGCTCGTGAACGCGCTCGGCACGCCCGACATTTCGAGACCGACGTCGAAGCCTTCCGTCATCCGCAGGTCGGCCATCACGTCGCGCAGCGACTCGCGTGCGACGTTGACCGCGCGTGTCGCACCCATCTTGCGCGCGAGTTCGAGGCGGTAGTCGTTGATGTCGGTGATCACGACGTTGCGCGCACCGACGTGTTTCGCGATCGCAACCGCCATGACGCCGATCGGGCCCGCGCCGGTGATCAGCACGTCCTCGCCGACGAGGTTGAACGACAGCGCCGTATGCGTCGCGTTACCGAACGGATCGAAGATCGACGCGAGATCGTCGGAGATCTCCGGCGGAATCTTGAACGCGTTGAACGCGGGAATCGCCAGATACTCGGCGAATGCGCCCTCGCGGTTCACGCCGACGCCGACGGTGTTGCGGCACAGATGCCGGCGACCCGCGCGACAGTTGCGACAGAAACCGCACGTGATGTGACCTTCGCCGGACACGCGATCGCCGATCGCGAAGCCGCGCACTTCCTGCCCCATCTCGACGATCTCGCCGACGTATTCGTGTCCGACGTGCATCGGCACGGGAATCGTCTTCTGGGCCCAGTCGTCCCACTTCCAGATATGGATGTCGGTGCCGCAGATCGCCGTACGGCGAATCTTGATCAGCACGTCGTTGTGTCCGACTTCGGGACGCTTCACGCGCGTGAGCGTGAGGCCCGGGCCGCGTTCGAGCTTTGCCAGTGCTTTCATGATCGCGCCTCCGTCAGACGATACCGAGCGACTTGCCGACGCGCACGAACGCGGCGACCGTCTGATCGATCTGTGCGGGCGTATGCGCGGCACTCATCTGCGTGCGGATGCGCGCACGACCGCGCGGCACGACCGGGAACGAGAAGCCGATCACGTAGACGCCTTCGGCGAGCAACCGGTCAGCCATGTTCGTCGCGAGTTGCGCGTCGCCGAGCATCACCGGGATGATCGGGTGCGCACCCGGCACGAGCGTGAAGCCCGCGGCCGTCATCTGTTCGCGGAAACGCACGCCGTTCTCGCGCACGCGCTCGCGCAGCCTCGCGCCTTCGTCGCTGCCGAGCAGTTCCAGCACCTTCAGCGACGCCGCGGCAATGCTTGGCGTCAGCGTGTTCGAGAACAGGTACGGGCGCGAACGCTGACGCAGCAGTTCGACGATCTCGCGGCGGGCCGCGACATAGCCACCCGATGCGCCGCCAAGCGCCTTGCCGAGCGTGCCGGTGATGATGTCGACTCGGCCGTCGACGCCGCAATGCTCGGGCGTGCCGCGGCCATGCGCGCCGATGAAGCCGACCGCGTGCGAATCGTCGACCATCACGAGCGCGCCATAGCGATCCGCGAGGTCGCAGATGCCTTTCAGGTCGGCGATGATGCCGTCCATCGAGAACACGCCGTCGGTCGCGATCAGCTTGTGGCGCGCGCCCGCGGCGTCGGCTTCCTTGAGCTTCGCCTCGAGGTCGGACAGGTCGTTGTTCTTGTAGCGAAACCGCTTCGCCTTGCACAGACGGATGCCGTCGATGATGCTCGCGTGATTCAGCTCGTCGCTGATCACCGCGTCGTTCTCGTCGAGCAATGTTTCGAACAGGCCGCCGTTCGCATCGAAACAGCTCGAATAGAGGATGCTGTCTTCGGTGCCGAGAAACGAGGCCAGCGCGCTTTCGAGCTGCTTGTGCACGGTTTGCGTGCCGCAGATGAAGCGCACCGACGCCATGCCGAAGCCGTCCTGATCGAGACCGGCCTGCGCCGCGGCGATCAGGCGCGGATCGTTCGCCAGACCCAGATAGTTGTTCGCGCAGAAATTCAGCACGCCGGCACCGCCGGCGAGCCGCACGGCCGCGGCCTGGGGACTCGCGATCTCGCGCTCGGTCTTGTAAAAACCGTCCGCGCGGATCTGGTCGAGCGTCCCACGCACCTGGGCGAGAAAGGCATCACGCATCGCAAAGCTCCTGACAGGGTTTCGCAATCCGTCGCGCGCCACTCGTGGCGGCAGCGCAACGGCCTGCTACTGTTATAGTCGGTCGTTCGGTTGACCGCATTTATCCGATATTCCGAACTAGAATTCGAAATATCGAACAACTTTAAGCGAACGGAAATCAAATGGCAAGTTCCTCCGCGCCGCGCCGCACACGTGCCGACGCCGCACCGCAGCAGCCGGGCGTGACGCCGCCGCGCGTCGGCGAGCAGATCCAGCGTCTGCGCAACGAGCGCAAGCTCACCCTCGACGACCTGTCGCGCGCAGCCGGCGTATCGAAATCGATGCTCTCCGAGATCGAGCGCGACAAGGCCAACCCGACGATTGCGGTCGCGTGGCGGCTCACGAACGCGCTCGGCATCACGCTCGACGAACTGTTCTCGCAACCGAAAGCGCCCGAGACGATCCGTGTGGATGGCCCGCACGACATTCCGACGCTCGCCGGCCACGACGGCCGCTACCAGTTGCGCGTGTGGGGCCCGATCGATCTGGCCGGCAAGTTCGAGTGGTACGAGCTGACGCTGCCGGGCGGCGGCGCGCTCGTATCGAACGCGCACGAACCCGGCACGCGCGAACACCTGACCGTGCTGCAGGGCGCGATGGAAATCGAAGCCTCGGACTCAAGCCGGCGCCTGAAAACGGGCGACACCGCCCGCTATCCGGCCGACACGCCGCACGCCATCCGCAACCCCGGCAAGGCCGAGGCACGCGCACTCCTGATCGTGATTCATCGCTGACGATGCGTATAGCTGGCCGACAGGCCAGTTGCGGAAAACACTGTATGTTTGTACAGTATACGGACATTCCGCCATGCATGGCCGGGGTTGGCGCACCGAGGCGCCTGCTTCGGTCGACAGGAGCCTGCGATGACAGAAGAACAAGATTTGGCCGCGCTCAGCTTCAAGGCTGCCGCGCACGACCTCGAACTGATCGTCCACCATATTGCCGGGCGCTATATCCGGCAGCGCGTCCCGCTGTCGTGGCGTCTGCTGCACGCCATCGAAGCCGAGGCGCTGGCCGATCTCGGCTTTGCCAGCCGACATGACGCCGGCATGCGCCAGTTGTTCGAACGCCCGTCGGACATGACCTTTCCCGAAACGGACGATCCAATCGACTTCGGCCGATCGAACGCACTCCCCGCCGTCTTCTCGTTCGCGGTGCTCGCCTATGAAGCAGCGGCAGCGTCGCAGAACGCGTCGCTGCGCGAGCGTGCTCATCGGCCGTCGAAGGCTTGGGGCGACTGACACCAAGGCCGGGCCGCCCGGCGTGGCGGCCTGCTCCAGCATCCTGCTTACTGCCCGCGACGTTGCGGAAAGGGCTACCATACACGCAACTAACGGAATAAATAACATGCCTCTTCCCACGTCCCCCGACGTTCCCGTACGGCCTGAAGAAAAAGACCTGTTCGACCGCGGTGCGTCCGACTGGATCCTCTCGCCCGAAACCGCGTTCGACGCATGGCTTGCCATGCAGGACTACCGACGCTCGTCGGCCGATGTCTATCGCGCACAATGGGGCGCGTTTCTCACCTGGCTGCGTGCTCATCAGAAAAACCTCGCCACAGTCGATACCGCGTCGATCGCTCACTTCGTCGGTGAGCTCCCGATCCGGAAAACGCAACGCATGCGCTATTTGAGGTTGATCGAGCGCGTGCTCGACCACATCCGGCGTACCGAATTCGCATCGACCAACCCAGCCCGCTTCATTGCTCAGGATGGCGAAGCGACGTGGCGAAAGGCTCGCGACAACGAGCCGACCGGTTTCCTGACACCGACCGAGCGCGCGAAGTTGCTGGCTTACCTGTTTTCGCCGATCGGCGTGTCCGGTTCCGCGTACTGGAAGGAGCGGCGCGATCGCGCGCTCGTTGCCGCATTTCTGGGCGCTGGCGTAAAAACAGGCGAAGCACGCGCGCTTACGATTAGTTGCATCAATACGAGCGGCACGTCGCTGCAGATCCAGTCGACGCATCCTGATTTCGCGCGCGAAACCCATCTCGCGTCATTCGCGATCGCGCTGCTCGAAGCATGGCTCGTGGAACGCAAGCGTCAGGAAATTCCGGGCGAACTCGTGTTCCCCGCGTCGCATGCCGGGCGGCCGATGCACAAGGCGACGATGCTGCGCGCGATCGATGCGATCGTCGAATCCGCCGGGCTCACGTCGTCGCGCACCGCACGCGCGAGTCCGCAAACGCTGCGCAACACCTACGCGGCCGAACTGTTCGAACATGACGTACCGCCCGAGCGGGTCGGCAAATGGCTCGGGTTCATGCGGCCGATCTCGTCGAACCGCCTGCATCGCGCATGGAAAAACTGGCGCGACGATCTCGCCAATGGTGATGCGTCCGACCAGGACGAAACTCACTGATTCGGAACCGGCTGCTCACGTGGCATGATCCGTGAGCAGCCTTGTGCGGCACAGCCTCACTGTTTCACAGCTCCCGAAAAACCTCACCTCAAGCTTCCCGGACAATCTCACCTGTGAAGCCGCACCGGCAACCGCCGGCTCAGCTGCGGGCGAAACGCACGACAGCCTCGAATCGGGAAGGCCATGCTCCCGACGCATGTTCGCACTCGGGACACGACACTTCGAAGCCGTCGTCGCCATGTGACAGCTCCGGCTCTCCATTGCAATGCGGGCACTGGTTCGGGACCGGAATCTCCTGATCCAACGACGTCCCGATCGCGGAAAACGCGTCTGCGTCCAGTTGGCCGGCTTCGGCCAGCCGCCGAATCAGCGCCGAAATCCCCGGACTCATCCCGCGGCTCGCGCGCAGCGTGTTCACATCGCGCGTCGCACGCTCCAGTTCGTCGCTCTGGGTGCGTAACTGCTCTTCAAGCCGGTCCGCGCGTGCCTTGGTCGAACTCAGTTGCTGAAGGAAATCGAATTCCTTGCGCTGCACGTCGCGCAGGCCGCTCTGGTAGGTCGATGCCATGCTGCGCAACGAATCGAGTTCGACCAGCATCGGTTTGACGCGGCGTTCGGCTTCGGCCACCGCGTCCTTGATCTGCTGCGCATAGTGTTCAGTGCGCTGCTGCAATTCTGCCTGCAGCGTATCGATGCGGTCGCGTAGCGCTGCGTTCTGCGTCTGTTCGGCGTCGACGCGGCCGGCCATTGCGGCCAGTTCCTTTTCCAGTCGGGCGACTGTGGTGAGCAGCGTCGCTTCGTTTGCCGAACCGTGAGTCGATTGCGACGCGAGCTGGACTTCGAGTTCGGTCACGCGCGTCTGCAACTGGTCGTTGCGGGCTTCGCTACGAGCCAGTGCCTCTTCGAGCGTTTCCTGGCGAACCGTGGCGTCGCGCAGACGTTGCTCCGCGTCCGTCACATCCGCGCGAATCCGTTCCCGGTCGACGTCGAGGCTTTCTCGTGCGGCTTTCAACGCTTCTTCATAGAGTGCACTGAGCAACGCGCCCGCCTTTTCCTCCACAGCTTTTGGAATCGCCGCGCCGTCGAGCCTGACTTTGGACGCGGAGCGAATGCGTTCCCAGAAGTGATCGATGTCCTTCGGAATGTCGCTGGCGCTGCCCGTCTGGGTCAGATCCCGGACATTGGCAGCTGATGGCCGAATGCCGAGATCGAAGAACAGGCGCTTGCACGCATGCAGCGACAATTCCTGGCGCCGGGCGCCGCTTGCGCGCAGCGATTCGAGTTCTTCCCGGATGGCGTGGCGGATTTCATCCAGCGTCATGGTGTGGCTCACAGACATTGAGATGTTGTGATCATAACGAAATACGTATTTTTTGATACCTTCTTTCGTTGATCGTCGCGAATTTACGTCGCTTCGCACAGAAATCGGGTCTGTGAGCCGATTCAGGCGAGCCATGCTTCAAATTCCGTGAAACAAAGCGAAGAAGGTCCGTCAAGTCATTGTATTACAAGCGTTTTCCTGCATGCCCTCAAAAAGGGCATTTGTTTCACATGACAACCGATATCGCAGCCTGTGGGGTTCAGGGGTTGGTGTGTCTGTGGAAAACTCGAGGACGCATGTCTTGAGAGTATTAGAAGTAAACACCCTTGAACCCTTAGTTAAAAACGTTAACGCCACGGCACAGCCTTATGTAGCAAGGCTTTCCGGGCGACAAGGTGAAGTTTTACGGGAATCAAGGTGATCTTTTGCGGGAGCAGAAGTGATGGGGTTCGGGGAACTGCGTGAGCCGATGCAGGAAAGGTCGTGAGCGGATTCGGGATCACAGTGAAACACGCGTTTTTCCAAAGGTGAGGCTTTTCGGGGCCACACAGCCACAGAACCCGTGCTGTGCCTGCGCGCACAGATTTCTGCCTGTGCAGACATAGGTGAGATTTTGCGGGACCTTCTTCCCGCCCCGATTCTGCCCATCTTTTAGGCGTTTTTCCCGAAAGGTGAGGTTTCACGGGACTCGCAACGGATTTGCTGTGAGGATTTCCGGGAACCGGCCGCTACTTTGCACAGTAAAGGCACCCTGTGGGGCCTGTGAAGCCTAAAAGGTGAGGCTTTTCGGGAGGGAAATCCGGGTTTTCCTGCCTGGATCCCGCTGAGGTGAGGGTTTTCAGGAGATAAATCACAGCCAGCGATCATGCTCACTGGTGAGAATTTTCGGGAGTACCGTTTGCCCGAAAATTGGTCAAAGGTGAGGCTTTTCAGGACCCGTGACCCGAGGAATTCGCTGAAAAGCCCGCCAGGACTGGCCGAAATCCGATTTTTTCTGTGCCACTTTTTGGCACAGGTGAGGTTTTTCAGGAGTCGACACACAGCTGTCGCACTCGCTTCGATGCGGGAAAGGTGAGGTTTTTCGGGGGGAGATCGCTGGACGCCGCGGAGTGCCAGTTGCGCCTAAGTATCGGACGCCATTGAGATTTTTGATACCGAGACGGTTACGGTGAGACTTTTCGGGAGCGGCTTTTGCGTCCGTTGTAGCACCGTTTTTTTCAATAAGGTGAGGCTTTTCGGGAGATCTTCGTGGTCAATCCCGCGTGTGTCGGGGATTCGTCGGCGTGCGGGTCACAGAATGACGGGTTGATCAGGTGAGGATTTTCGGGACCGAACGTGTTCTGTGCGCTGTACAATGCGCGCCCGGGCCTGTGAAGCAGGTCCGCTCCACGCTTCGGAGCCGCTTTTCGGGCCGTGTTTCCGGATGACGAACGAGATCGAGATCGGCCGGTCAGCCGCGCCTGTACATGCATACAGGCTTGCGCCGGGCTGTCGAAGCGATGTCATGACACGCAATGGCGGCGCTGTGACCGGCGCACAGCGGAGCAGTCGTAAAATTACGACAAATCGAAAGGTGAGGTGATACGGGAGCCGGTTCCGCACGTGTCGTGCACAGGCAAAAATCTGTGAACCAGCGCATCCCGCGACACGTCTGGAAGAGTCCGGAACGCCCTGATTTCGGACCGGTGAGCGTTTTCGGGAGGCGGTTGGGGTGAGTGCCGCTTTGCGCGCGGGCTTCACCGGCTATGGTGAGTATGTCGTTCTGGACGCACATCACCACAGGCGCTATCCTTCCGGGAAACTTCTCCTCCGACCCGACGCATGGCCACGAAGCGCGCCAAGAAAACCGATGTGGATGTGGTGAGTGCCAGTTCAGCCGAATTGCGTAAGGCCGTCGAGGCGATCGCAATTCAGCCGAAGAGCGGCAAGATCACGCTCCTGACCCGCAAGCTGTTCAACGTCCTGCTCGCCGTCGCGCAGCAGGCCGACGACTCGGGCGATACCTATCGCGCGCTGCTGTCGGACATCGTCGCAAACTCCGCCTTCGATTCGAACGACACCGCCCTGGTGAAGGAACACCTGCGCCGCATGGTGTCGGTCCAGGTCGAATGGAGCACGGGCACGTCGAGCCAGAAGCCCGGCCGCAAGTGGGGCATCTCGACGCTGATCGCCGATGCCGAAATTCTTGAGGATCCGGCCACCCGCCGCGTGTGGGTCGAATTTTCGTTCGCACCGAAGATCAAGAAGAAGCTGCTCGACCCGGTCCAGTACGCACGCCTGAGCCTGCAGTTCCAGAGCCAGTTGCGCAGCAGCGCCGGTCTGGCGCTGTACGAAATCTGCGTGCGCTATCTGACGAACCCGAGCCATCTGACGATGCGCGAGCCGTGGGAATGGTGGCGTCCGATTCTGTCGGGCACGCCGGACACGGAAGCCGGCGACGAGGCGAAGCGCGAGTACAAGTACTTCAAGCGCGACTATCTGCGTCCGGCGATCGCCGAGGTCAACGCTGTTACCAACATCTTCGTCGAGCTGATCGAGCATCGTGAAGGGCGGCGGGTCGCGGAGATCCAGTTCCGCGTGACCGAGCGCAAGCAGCCGATGCTCGCGCTCGACGAGCATCCGAACGTGTTCGACAGCACGCTGGTCGACCGGATGGTGAAGCTCGGGATTCCGCTCAAGGAAGCTCAGACGCTCTATGCGGACAGCGAGGAAAACCGGATTCGCGCGGCGCTGCAGATGACCGAGCAGCGGATGCGCAGCACGACGCTGCCGCCGGTGCGCAGTGCGCCGGCACTGTTCAAGGATGCGCTGAAGAAGGGTTATGCGCCGCCGGTCGAGTCCGTCGACGCGCTGCCGGCCGGCACGCCGTCGGCGAAGGCCGTCGCGGCGCAGCCGGACGATTTGAAGGCGCGTCTGCTGAGCGAATTCGCGGCGTTCCGTCGCAAGGAAGCGAAGGTGCTGTACGAGGAGCAGGGTGACGCCGAGCGCGAAGTGGCGCGCGAGTCGTTCGAGTCGGAGGTGTTGCCGACGATGGGTTCGCACCTGCGCGACGACTGGCGCAAGCGCGGCCTCGAGTCCAAGCTGGCCGAGACGGCGTTTTTCGACTGGCTGGCCCAGAAGACCTGGGGCGAGCCGACCGACGGCGACCTGCTGTCGTTCACCCTGAATCAATCGCGGGTCGCCTGAGGCCCGCTCAGGCCCTCTGACGGGCCGCCGCCGGCTGCCCGCCTTACCGGCGGGCCCGGCGTATCGCCAGGCCCCGCCGGCCGCTACCATCACTCCGACAACAGCATCCGCTCGAGCTGCTCGAGGATCGCGTCGCGCTTTTCCTTCGGAAGCCCGCGCAGGCGCAGTTCGATGCGGTCTTCTCCATACGATTTCAGGTCGCCGACCGACTTGCCGCCGAGCTTGATCTCCAGACGTTGCGCATAGCGCTGCCGTCCCGCCGGCTTCGGCGTCTCTTGTGCCGCAACACGCCCCTTGACGATGTCCGATACCTGACGCGTGCTGAGGTCGTCCGACACGATCTTGTTGATCAGTCGCAGCGTGGCCTCAGTGCCGCGCGCATTGTGATAGCGGCCGACCTGATACGCCATGTTCGAACCGAAGCGATCGGGACGCGCGACCATCTCCTGCATGACGGCTTCTGGCAGCTTGCCGATCGACAGCGCAACGGCGACCGTCGACTCGTCGAGGCCAAGATGTTCGGACAGCTCCTTCTGACTCTGGAAGTGCTTGTCGTCGAGGAAGCGGCGCCACACGACGGCGTTGTCGAACACCGTCTGCGAATCGCGTTGCACGTTCAGGTCGTAACCGAGCTTATAGCTCTGGATACCGATCGGCACGTCGATCACGATCGCCTTCACCGACTCCTTGTTCGCTTCCTTCAGTGCGCGCACGCGGCGACCGCCATCGCTGACGAAATACGTGCCCGGATTGTCGTAGTCCGGAATCACGTGAATCGCCTGCTGTTGCCCCTGCTTCGCGAGGTTGACCGCGAGTTCGGCGATCGACGATTTCAGATAGAAGTGCCGCGGGTTGAACGGGCTATGCTTGATCGTCTTCAGCGGCAGCTCGATCACCTGGCCGGGGGCATAGCGGTTCTCGAGACGCCACGCGCGATATTGCGCCGACTCGTCGGTCAGCGGATCGAGCAGGACTTCCGTAACGGGCGGCGGTGCGATGTCCTTCTTCGCCGACTTCGTCGGGGCCGGTGTGGCCGTCTCGGACTTGACGATGCCATCGATGGCATTCAGCCGATCAAGCGCCGTGCGCTTCTCGCTCGTCGTGATATCCGGGCGCGCTTGGAATCCTTTTGCAAATTGGGAGGGTTTCATGTGACTCCTTTATGCGCATAAAGTCAGGGCAGCATGGCGACGATTTCGTCGGCACATGCGCGGATTTCCGCAGCGGCCAGCTTGGCGCCGCGATCGTTCATCTGCAGCACGGTCTGACCGAGCGCCATCGCCTGCTTGTACGCTTCCCGGGTTGGGATTTGCGTCTTCAACAACGGGAAGCCGAGTTCCTCGAGCGCGCGCTTGAGCTCGCGCGTCAGCATCCGCTTCTCTTCGGTCTTGTTCAGCAGGAAGACGGCACGCAGGTCTTCGTTCATCACTTGCGCCTGCTGGATCAGCTTGACCAGCCCGACGCTAGACCAGTAATCGGCCGGCGACGACGAAGTCGGGATAACGGCAATCGATGCGGCCAGCAGTACGACGCCGGACACCTTCTCGGTGATCGACGGCGGGCAATCGACGACGATGATGTCGTAGTCGTTGATGAACTTCTTGATCTCGCGATGGATCTGGCCGCCGGCTTCGGCGAGGTTGACGACCGGGAAAGGAATGCCAGAGTCGCTATCGCCAGACGCGCTCGACCAGTGAACCAGTGTGTTTTGACCGTCAGCGTCGATGACGAGGACGCGCTTCCCTTTCTCATGGAATGCCGCGCCGAGGTGCATGGCAATCGTGCTTTTGCCGACGCCACCTTTTTGTTGAGTGACTGCAATGATTTCTGCGGCCAATTTTCACTCCTGTTTTTGGTCGTTGGAATTCTACAGGACGATATTTATATTTCAATGAAATTGTCGTTCACCAACTATACGTTGGCCATTCGGGCTATCGGTTTATGCGCATAAACGAGGCGACGAATACCGGGTGGTGAGGTGTCGTAGTTATACGGCCATGAACGGTCGATGCGTGGCTGGATAGAGGACCGGCAGACGGGGTGGTTTCACGTTGGAGAAGCTAGTTGCGCGCTGCGATGTGACGGCACCTGCCCTTTCGCGTGCTCTGGATGTCTGCTGTCCTGGAGCGAGTTTGTGCGCATAAACTTCGGTGGGTGCGGCGGATATTCGCCGGAGGGATCCGCCGTTCGACTATGAGCTTCGACGCGTGCGCCTGCTCCGCGCAGACTGCCGAAATGCTCGGGATGCTCGGGATGCTCGGGATGGCGCGGCTGCTGCGTGCCAGTCCCCTCAGCGTTTATGCGCATAAACCCGTCGAAGACGGCGACCGCAACAGTCGCATGCTGGCGACGATGCATGGGGTCGATGTGCGCTGTTCGGGATGCTATCGAGCCCTGCCCCGCGGCTTGGTGCGGGACTCGAGCCCAGGTCACGCGAAGAGAGAGCCGCTAGACCTGCCCGGATGCATGCAGCTTTATGCGCATAAACCCGGCTAGACAGGGCGTGCTCGGCCATCGTCATGGTTGACACGATCCTGGCGAGTGGCTGTATCGGCGTGGTGTCGCTGCTGGCCCCCTGCGTGATGGCGTTCGCGCGTGGCGAGGCCGTCCTTTTTTTCCGCTATCGGGACGTCAGAGCACGGAGCCAATGTTAGCCACGCCCTTTCGCCTGCTGCGCGCGTCTTGACGCTCGACAGCACAACACACTTTATGCGCATAAACGATTAAAGCGTGCTTCGCGCGCTCGCGTCCCGGTGACATGCTCCTCGATCCCGCCGAATCCTGCGCCCCTCTCAACCTCGTCTCAGCCCCACCGAAACGCCTGCAATCAGACTGGCTACAATACGGGCCTCTACCATCCAGGCCTGAACGATGATCACGATCTATCACAACCCCCGTTGCTCGAAGTCCCGCGAGACGCTCGCGCTCGTCGATACGCTGAACACAACTGGCACGCCGGTGAATGTAGTCGAGTATCTGAAGGCGCCGCCGACCGTCGAGGAGCTTGAAGCACTGCATCGTCAGCTGGGCTGTCCGGTGCGCGACATGCTTCGCGATGGCGAGGAGCCGTACAAGACGCTGGATCTGGCTCGCGCGGATCTCACCGATGCCCAGGCCTATGAAGCGATTGCTGCTCATCCAATTCTGCTGCAGCGACCGATCGTCGTGTATCGAGGCAAAGCTGCCATTGGGCGGCCGCCTGAATCGGTGCGCGCACTGTTCGAATAATTGTTCTTCGGCGTATTTTTCCGATCGCATCAGCCCGGCGTACGAGCACCGGGTTGATCGATGGAGATCACTCTCCGCGATGCATCGCCCGTCAGCAACACCAGCAATGCTTAAAAAGCGCACCGGATCAGCCAGCCAAAATCACGCACCGCTGACACCTCGCCATACCGCCCTTCCAGCAGCCCGGAAACCGCAACCGCCAACAACACACCGCGACAACGGCCAAGTGCACCGGATTGCCCGGGAACATCCGCAGACCACCGCTCCCCCACCGCTCACATCACGCAGCGCACATCACGCAGCGCACATCACGCAGCGCACATCACGCAGCGCACATCACGCAGCGCACATCACCGCAGCGCACATCACCGCACGCTGCGAAAACCAGCCGCAGCGTAAAGCAGTAATCACCCCACCAACATCACCATCGTCATCGAGCACCCCACACCGCCCGGCCGGAACGACATCCGCGCCGCACCTCTAACCGTCCCCCATCGCGTCCACCCCATCCCGCCCCGCAGCCGCCTGCGCGGCAACCCTCAGTATCCCGATCTGTCCGCGATAAGCCCGGCATCCGCTACAAGCCGGCAAATGCACGTGCACCTGCATCCGCTCGTGCAGTGTCAAACGCCGATCGAGCGCATCCGACAGCAGTCGCGTCACGTCGCTACATTTCCCCGGCAGCATCTTCGGTCGCCAGTCCTTTTTCGCTGAGGCAGGTGCGCAGGCGCGTGCGCGCCCGATACAGCAGCACGCTGCAATGATTGGTCGTCAACGTCAATTCGCTGCAGATGTCCGCGATCGCGACATCGAGGAATTCGCGCATCATGAACACACGTCCGATTTGCTCGGGAAGATGGTCGAGACAGACCTGAAACAGCGTCCAGAACTGCTGTTGTTGCAACAGCGTCTCGGGGCGCGGCCACGGTCGCGGTTTCGTATGCGCGGCCCAGTGTCCGTTTTCCTTGAACAACTCGCGATCGAGCACAGCTTCGCCATCGAGTTCCGCGTCGAGCGCGGACAGGCTCACCATCCGCTGCCGTGTGCGCAGGACGTCGATCAGCTTGTTGCGCAGGATGCCGAACACCCAGGTCTTGTGCGCGGACCGTCCTGCAAATTCCCCGGCGTGCGACCACGCAGCGGTCAGCGCTTCCTGTACGGCGTCTTCGGCTGCGTCGGTGTCGCGGAGCTGGAGTCGCGCGAAGCGCAGCAGGTCATGCCGCAGTTGGGTCAGATAAGCAGGATCGTCGTACGCGGACGGCATGGCGGGTCGGAAACCTCACGAAGCGATCGCGAGTGCGCCACAGGGCGAGCGCGTCGATGTGCGAACAGCTTACAGGGCGTCACGTCGACCCGCAACGCATGTTCCGTCGCGAATTCACGAACGCGGCCGGTGCGCTGCGCTATGCTTGCCGGAACCCTGCATCGCGCGCCGCGAAATCGCGACGCGGGCGATTTGTAACATCAGATCATAACGGCGAAGTTATCCACAATTTCTGTGGAAAACCTTGTGGAAAGTCGGCCGGGTGGCCCCGTGGGACGGCTCGCGGGCTGGCTTGCCTATAAACAGACCTTTGTCGCCTATCCAGAATCAATCGATTCGATTCCTCACTCACCGGAAGGAGAAAGCCATGTCCTATCGTGTTGCGGTTGTCGTCGGCAGTCTGCGTCGCGGTTCCTGGAACCGCGCGCTTGCGCATGCGGTGGTTTCGCTCGCCCCCGCCGACTTCTCGTTCGAATTCGTCGAGATCGGCGAACTGCCGCTGTACAGCCAGGACTACGACGCCGACTATCCGGAAGTCGCGAAGCGCTTCAAGCAGTCGATCGAAGCCGCGGATGCGCTGCTGTTCGTCACACCCGAGTACAACCGGTCGATTCCGGGCGTGCTGAAGAATGCGCTGGACTGGGGCTCGCGTCCGTGGGGCCACAACTCATGGTCGGGCAAGCCGGGTGCGGTGCTCGGCACGTCGCCCGGCGCGGTCGGTACGGCGCTCGCGCAGCAGCACCTGCGCAACGTGCTCGCGTATCTCGACGTGAAGACGCTCGGCCAGCCCGAGATGTTCATCAAGCACGATCCGGCACGCATCGACGATCAAGGCCAGATCGTCAGCGAGGACACCCGCAAGTTCCTGCAGGGCTTCGTCGATCGCTACGTCGACTGGGTCCGCGTGCTGAAGGCGGCCTGATCGCCGTCACCTTCGCGCCGCCGGTGCCCGACTCGCGTGCTGCGGTTCAGGCGCCGGCATGCCGCGCATCGCGTGCTTCGCGAATCTCGAGCAGGATCTCGTCGAGCAGCGCGATGTCGAACGGCTTCGACAGCACGCGCACGTTGACGGTACGCGTGCGGTCGAGTTCTTCCGCATAACCCGTGACCAGAATCACGGGCAGTTTCCCCGGCCGCTTGTCGATGGCTTCGGCGAGGTCGATACCGTTCAGGCTGCCCGGCATGTGGATATCCGAGATCACCAGATCGAACGCATCGTTCGCGGCCGCGCCTTCGATCAGGCGCAACGCGTCGTCGGCGGTGGGCGCATAGGTCACGCGGTGCCCGAGCAGCGTGAGCAGTGCCTCGGTGCCGGCCGCGACTTCGCTGTTGTCTTCCACGAGCAGCACGTGCAGTCCGGCGATCGCGCTCGTATCGTGCGCGGCAGGCTGCGGCCGCGCGACGATGTCCTCGACGCGCGCGCGCGGCAGGTACAGTCGTACCGACGTCCCGGCACCGACCGCGCTGTCGATCGTCGCAAGACCGCCCGAGCGCTCGCAGAACGCAAACACCTGCGGCAACCCGAGCCCCGTTCCCATCCCGTGCGCCTTCGTCGTGAACAGCGGCTCGAACGCGCGCGCGAGCACGTCGGGCGCCATGCCCGAACCCGTATCGTCGAGCGAGATCTGCACGAAATCGCCGGTCAGCGGAAAGCCGTCCTCGCGACGCAGCGTCACGTTGCGCGCACCGACCGTGAAGCGGCCGCCGGCCGACATCGCGTCGCGCGCATTGACCGCGAGATTGATCACCGCGAGCTCGAGCTCCGCGACATCGATACGGATCGGCCACACGCCGGGCTCGATCGCGACGACCAGCGACGACTTCGAACCGAGCGACGTCTTCAGCAGTTCGCGGCACGTGCCGACCCATTGGCCGACGTCGATCGTCTCGTTGTGCAGCGGCTGCTTGCGTGCGACGCCGAGGAGCTGGCGCGTGAGCGACTGGCCGTTCTTCAGCGCGCGTTCGATCGCGCCGAGTTCCTTGTCGAGATGCTGGACTCCGCGCCGCCGCACGATCTGCACGTTGCTCGAAATGATCATCAACAGGTTGTTGAAGTCGTGCGCGACGCTGCCGACCAGGTTGCCGAGCGCCTGCATCTTGCGCGACTGCCGGTATGCCGATTCGATCGAGCGCCGCATCGACGCCTCCGCCTGCCAGCGCTCCCACGCCTGCTCTTCCGCCTTCAGCCGCTTCAGCGACAGCCAGATCACCGACCACAGCGCGATCGACGGCGCGAACATCGAGATGAACAGCACGCTCAGGTGTTCGTACCATTCGCGCCAGATTGCCGAGGTCCGGTATGCACAGGTCACGTACACGGGATAGCTGCCGACCTGGCGGTACGCGACGATCTCGCTGCCAGCCCCTTCATGGCGCACGCGCACCACACCCGCCCGCGGGTCGTTGCGCGGGTTGCCGAAGGTGGCGAGGCGATCGGTATGCGCGAGCGCCGGCGGCGGCGGGTACGACGCGATCACCGCGCCGTCGGAACGCGCCAGCGCCATCGTCATCGGCGTGCTCGCGCCGCCGAGCAGGTCGCGGTAGAACGCGTTGAAATACGACGATTTCAGCGCGATCGACACCATTCCGGCGAACGAACCGTCGCTGTGGCGTCGCGCGACGCCGGTGTTGAACACCGGGATGTTCTCGAGCTTGAGCGGCCCCATCATCAGCCGCGAGATATGTTCGATCACCTTGCCGTCGCGGATGCCGGCGAAATCGTCGCGGTTCGCGATCGACGCATACGGCGCCGGATAGTAGAGGCTGTTCGCGAGCAGCATCCCGCTCGCGCCGAAGATCGATACGGCCGCCACCTGCGGATAGCCGCCGCCGATCGTGTTCAGCGCGTCGTGAATGTCGGACTCGTCGTGACGCACGGTGGCGTCGTCCATGTCCTGCACGAGGTCGACGATGCGCGCGTCGAGGCTTTCGGTCAGGTCGAACACCTTGAGCGCGTGTTCCTCGGCGACGCGCACGGTGCGCATCGTCACGTCGCTCGCCGCGGCTTCGCGCGCCTTCAGGTCGTTGTACGCCATGACCGACACGTAGATGCACGGCAGCACGATCGCCGCGACGAGCAGCACGATCAGCGTGACGCGCCGGACTGCGAAATCGTGCTCGGGTGCGCCGGACGCATAGTTGCCGTCGTCCTGCCAGTCGTCGGCGGGTGGGGAGGCGGGTATGCGGGAGTCGGCAGGCCGTTCGGACGTCATCGAAGGAAGCGGGTGAAGCGAAGGTTGCATGCAATCATAAACGAGTTGCGCGCGACCGCCGCGGCGCCGCTCGCGTGCGCGACCTGACGATTCCGACAGGGGCCAAATGAAAGATTGAAAACGCGACAAATCCGGCAGCGCAAACGTACACAAGGAAAAATTTTGCGTGCTTATCTTTAAAACAGGCGTGGCTGTTTTCGGAATGTCGGGCAATCGGATCGATTTTGTTCGAAATGGTGAAAATGGCGAGTTGCACCGCCTCCGGTTTACTCAGAGAATCGCGCGTTGCTTTCCCTATGACAGATATATGCGCCCGCCGGTGTTTGCCGCGCGGTGCGTCGCGTGTTCGTGCGCGGCCGCACGGCGGTTGCCCGCGCTTGATTGCATCGCGGCTCAAGAAGTGGGCCGTGCGGCCGTTAACGCGAGAGAGACCATTCCGTATACCGCTTCACGCCATGCCTTTGCCGATTGTGATTGCCGACGATTCCTTGCTCGCTCGCAAACTTCTGACAAAGGCGCTGCCGGGAGACTGGGACGTCGACGTCGCGTATGCGGCGAATGGTCGCGAGGCGCTGGCGCTCTATCGTGACGGCAAAGCTTCCGTGATGTTTCTGGACCTGACGATGCCCGACATGACCGGCTATCAGGTCCTGGAGACACTGCGCCACGAAGATCTGAACACGTTCGTGATCGTGGTATCCGCCGATATCCAGCCGCAGGCGCAAGTCCGCGTGCGCGAGCTGGGCGCGATCGCATTCGTTGCCAAGCCCGTGACGTCGGAGGCATTGCTGCCCATTCTCAAGGAGTATGGGTTGTATGCCTGAATTGGTGTTCACGGCGGAGCAACGCGACGCGTTGCAGGAAATCGCCAACCTCGCGATGGGCCGCGCCGCCGCGCGGCTCGCGCTGCTGCTCGGGCATTTCATCGAGCTGTCGGTACCGCGCGTGCGCGTCGTGAAGGCCGCCGATGCGGGCGCCGCGCTGCGCGAGATGACCGGCATTCACGAGAACGTGACGGCCGTGCGCCAGGGATTTCGTTCCGACATCAAGGGCGAGGCGATCGTGCTGTGCCGAAGCGCGGGCGTCGCGCGGCTGATGTCGCTGATGGATCGCACGTTCGGCGACGGCGTATACGCCGGCATGGCGACCCAGGACGAACTCGTGTTCGACGTCGCCAACGTGCTGATGAGCGCGTGCGTCGCGTCGATTCTCGACGAGCTCGGCCGCAAGCCCGTGTTCTTCCCGCCGGGGCTGCTCGGCGCGAACGTGTCGTTCGACGACGTGTTCCAGCCGAACGCGCTCGCATGGAGTGTCGCGCTGCTGCTCGAAGTGAATTTCGGGCTCGAGGATCGCGCGTTTCGCGCACATTTCGTAATGCTGATGGCCGAGGATTCGATCCGGCTGATGGGCGACGCGCTCGACGCGTTGCTGTCCGCGCTATGACCGCCACCGCTGCTGCGTCGCTGAGCGACCTCGTGATCGAGCGGGTGGGCTTCGGCCTGTTCGTACTCGATCGTTCGATGACCGTGCTGATGTGGAACCGCTTCATGCAGGACCACAGCGGCATCGCGGCTGACGACGTGATCGGCCGCAACCTGTTCGACTGCTTCCCCGACCTGCCGCGCGCATGGCTCGAACACAAGCTCGAGAGCGTGTTCCAGCTCGGCAGTTTCGCGTTCAGCTCGTGGGAGCAGCGGCCCTACCTGTTTCGCTTCGAGCACGACCGGCCGATCACGGGCGGCGTCGACTACATGCAGCAGGACTGCACGTTCATGCCGCTCACGCGCGGCCGCGAAGTCGAAGCCGTGTGCGTGACGATCTCGGACGTCACCCACGTGAGCGTGATGCAGCGCGAGCGCGAAGAGGCGGTCGCGAAGCTGCGCGAACACGCGAATCGCGACGGCCTTACCGGCATCGCGAACCGGCGTTTCTTCGAGGCACGGCTCGGCGACGAGTTCGCACGCTGGCAGCGCTACGGCGGCGACCTGTCGGTGCTGCTGTTCGATCTCGACCACTTCAAGACGATCAACGACCGGTTCGGGCATGCGGTCGGCGATGCGGTGTTGCGCGAGACGGCGCGCCGCGTCGCGTCGATCGTGCGCGCGCAGGATACGTTCGGCCGCTTCGGCGGCGAGGAATTCGCGCTGCTGCTGCCGTGTACCAATCTCGACGAGGCGATGCGGGTGGCCGACAAGGTGCGCGATGTGATCGGCAGCACGCCGGTCGACGCGGAAGGCATCAGCGTGCCGGTGACTGCGAGCGTTGGCGCCGCTTACGCGACAACGGGCGCGCCCGCGAGCGACGCGCTCGTCAACGAGGCCGACACCGCGCTCTATCGCGCGAAGCGTCTCGGGCGCGACCGGTCGATCGCCTACGCGTGAGCGTCGTGCCGCCGCTTCGCGCGGGCGGCGGCGGTCGCGGTGCTCAGCTCTTCGCGATATCCGCCAGCACGCCGGCCAGCACCGCCGGCTGCGACACGAACGGCGAATGGCTGCTGTCGAGCTGGTGCACGTGCGTCGGGTTGCCGGGCGCGAACGCGTCGGCTTCGTCGATGAAGCGCTGCTGCAGCGCGGGCAGGATCACGCGATCCTGCAGGCACTTGATGTAGTGACGGTCGATCGCGCCCCAGCGTGCGGCGGTCGTCGGGATCGCGGTCGCGAACGGCGCGGCGGGCACGTCGCAGGTCATCAGGTTCGCCACCGCGTCGAAGTCGGCCTGCGGCACGTCGTCGTACAGCGCGCGCTTGGCCATCTCGCGATACGCGGCGTCGCCGCTGCGCGGATCGATGCGCAGCGCACCCGCGACGCGCGGGCTCGCGAGCATCAGCGGCCCGAGCATCTCGCCCTTGTTTTCGGGGGCGCGCACGTAGTCGAGGCCCGGCACGCCGGACGCGGGCATGAACGCCGCGAGATAGACGACCTTCGCGATCTTCTCCGGCGCGCGCTCCGCCGCGGCCGTGATCGCAAGGCCGCCCATGCTGTGGCCGACCAGGACGACCTTGCCGTGGCCGAGCGCGTAAGCGTCGTCGACGGCCTGCATCACCTGCGACGCGTAGTCGTCGAGCGTCGTGTTCGCGACCGGCGACGGCTCGGCGCCGAACGCTTCCTTGTCGAGCGGCCGTTCGAGATAGGACGCGGGAAAGCGGGCATTGATGCCGTGCGCCGGCAGGTCGCGCGCGATCGACAGATAGCCGCGCGCGGCCAGTGCGGCCGCGACGTGCGCGTAGCACCAGGCACCGTGCCATGCGCCGTGCACGAGCACGAAAACGGGATGGCCGGACTGCGGGGTGGCGGTTACGTTCGTCTCCATGGTGTCCGTGTTTTTTTGAGAAAGACGTTCATCTTAGACGATGCGGCGCGCGTTCAAGCATCAACGTGGCGCCCGATGCCGCGCGCGTTCGTACCGGCTGTCACGATCGGGCCCCCTTGTCTCGCGCAGGCCACATTTCGTCCAGATCTGATTTGATTTTGCGCAGAAGCGCGTTAATTTGACGCTTTGTTCACGATTGCGCCTCATGAACGTCGACTACCTCTTCTATCGGAAGCCGGACAAGCCCGGCCCCTATTCCCTCGACGACCTGGGCGACATTGCGCCGTCGATCGGCCCGAGCGACGCGGTGCGCGCGGGAATCGCGCGCGTATTCGAGCAGATCGACTGGCAGGAGTCGCCCGACGTGCCGGGCGCATGGTTCGGCACCGGCGGCCCGTCGTTCCAGTTCACGGCGGAATCCGACGGGCACGTGACGAGCTTCATGGGTTCGCGTCTCGAACGCCGCTCGATGCTTCAACTGACCCGGGAAATGGGACTCATCGCGCTCGATCTGCAGCGCGACATCGTCTACGGCTGACGGGTGGCGCGACGCCGTTCGCCGTCGCGGCCGGTCCCGCCGGCCCGGCGCTGCCCCGGGCGGCCCGCCAGGCATGGCGCGTGTCCGCCATCGAACTTCAAAGATTGCTATACTTTCGCCCAATTCCGGCTTCCGGCCGGTAATTTGTGCCTGTCTGCGTCGATCGTTCGCATATCTCGCACGCATTTGACGCCCTGACCAACCCAGCCGGGCATGGCTTCTTCAATCGCCCCGCGTGGGTGTCTCCGTGGAGCTCGTCTTGGCCGTTTCCAATCTCGTCGTGGACGAACAAGAAACCGACGCCGCTGCCGTCACATCGGGCAGTTCTTTCTATTTGGCGATGCGCATCCTGCCGGCCGTGCAGCGCGACGCGATGTTCCAGGTCTACGCGTTCTGCCGCGCGGTCGACGACATCGCCGACAGCGACCTGCCGCGCGCCGAGCGCAACGCGGGCCTCGATCGCTGGCGCGCGGACATCGACGCATGCTTCGCCGGCCGGCCGCCGCGCCATCTGGTGGCGCTCGAGCGCGAGATCCGCGCGTTCGACCTGCGGCGCGACGACTTCCACGCGATGATCGACGGGATGGCGATGGACGCCGCCGAAGACATCTGCGCGCCCGACGAGCCGACCCTCGACCTGTTCTGCGATCGCGTGGCGAGCGCGGCCGGCCGTCTGTCGGTGAGGATTTTCGGGATCCCGGAAGCGGAAGGGATCACGCTGTCGCACCACCTCGGCCGTGCGCTGCAACTGACCAATATCCTGCGCGACATCGACGACGATGCGGCGATCAACCGCTGCTACTTGCCGCGCGAGCTGCTTGCGCGCGAAGGCATCGCGATCACCGATCCGGCGACGATCGTGCGCGATCCGGCGCTGCCGCGCGTGTGCGCGACGCTCGTCGAGCGTGCAATCGAGCATTTCCGCCAGGCCGACGCGGTGATGGACACCTGCACGCGTGCGCAGGTGAAGGCGCCGCGCATCATGTCGGGCGCGTATCGCTGCATTCTCGATGCCGCGATCGCGCGCGGCTTCGCCGCCCCGCGCGCGCCGTTGCGCAAGCCGAAGGCGCGCATGCTGATGATCGCCGCGCGCTACGCGCTGTTCTGAGCCGATGCCCAGAACCGTCCACGTGATCGGTGCAGGACTCGCGGGCCTGTCGGCTGCCGTCGAGCTGCAACGCCGCGGTCGGCGCATCGTGCTGCACGACGCGCATGCGCACGCGGGCGGCCGCTGCCGCTCGTGGTTCGACGGGACGCTGAACACGACGCTCGACAGCGGGCTGCATCAGGTTTTCGCGGGGCAACCCGCCATGCAGCGCTACCTGCGCGCGATCGGCGCGGCCGATCAGCTCGCGGGGCCCGCGTTGCCTGAATTCGCGATGGTCGACGTCGCGTCGCAGCAGCGCTGGACGCTGCGCTTCGGCGACGGACGCTGGCCGTCGTGGCTGTTCGACGCGGCATCGCGCGCGCCGGGGACGACACCGTTCGATTACCTCGTGCTCGCGTCGCTCGCGTTCGCGCGCACGGGCCGCTCACTCGCACAGACGATGCGATGCGACGGCGTGCTGTGGGAACGTTGGCTGCGGCCGTTTTTCCTTGGTGTGCTGAATGTCGAGCCGCGTCACGCGAGCGCCGAGCTCGCGCGCGCGGCGCTGTGCGACGCGTTCGCCGCGGGCGGCCCCGGCTGCCGTCCGCGCGTCGCGCGCCATGGGCTCGGCAGCGCCTTCGTCGAACCGGCGCTGCGGATGCTGCAGCATGGCGGCGCGCAGATTCGGCTGAACTCGCGGCTCGACGCGCTTGAATTCGGCGCGCACGGCAACGCGGTCGACGCGGTGGCGATCGGCGGCGAGCGCATCGATCTCGCACCGGGCGACGCGGTCGTGCTGGCCGTGCCGCCGGAGGTCGCGCAGCCGCTCGTACCGGATCTGACCGCGCCCGACACGTTCGGCTCGGTCGTGACTGCCTATTTCGCGGTCGAGACGCCGGCCGGCAGCCTGCTGCAGACGAGCGTCGTCAACGGCGTGGTCGACGCGGTGCGTACCGGTGGCGGCCCGCTCGCGGCGACGATCCGGGACGCGGGCCGCTGGCTCGACATGCCGCGCGACGTGCTCGTGCGGCGCATCTGGGAAGACGTCGCGCGCGTGAGCGGCGCGAACCCGGAAACCCTTCCCGCGTGGCAGCTCGTCGTCGAGCCGCGCGCGGGTTTCGCGGCGGTGCCGTCGCAGGAAATGAAACGCCCGGCCGTGCGAACGCGCTGGGCCAATCTCGTGCTGGCGGGCGACTGGATTGCCACCGGCCTGCCCGCCACGATCGAGGGCGCGATCCGCTCCGGCCAGTTGGCCGCGGACGTGCTCCAGACACAGTAAGCAACAGAGGGACCGATGAACGATCTCACCGATATGGCCAACCTGTCCGCCGGCACCACGCCGGCCGGCCTCGACGCGGCCGTCGCCAGCGCGACCGATGCGCTGCTGGCCGCGCAGAACGCGGACGGACACTGGGTTTACGAACTCGAGGCCGATTCGACGATTCCCGCCGAATACGTGCTGCTCGTCCACTATCTCGGCGAGACGCCGAACCTCGAGCTCGAACGGAAGATCGGCCGCTATCTGCGCCGCATCCAGCAGGCGGACGGCGGCTGGCCGCTGTTTACCGACGGCGCGCCGAACATCAGCGCGAGCGTGAAGGCGTATTTCGCGCTGAAGGTGATCGGCGACGACGAAAACGCCGAGCACATGCAGCGCGCGCGTCGTGCGATCCACGCGATGGGCGGCGCGGAGATGTCGAACGTGTTCACGCGCATCCAGCTCGCGCTGTACGGTGCGATCCCGTGGCGCGCGGTGCCGATGATGCCGGTCGAGATCATGCTGCTGCCGCAGTGGTTCCCGTTCCACCTGTCGAAGGTGTCGTACTGGGCGCGGACCGTGATCGTGCCGCTGCTGGTGCTGAACGCGAAGCGCCCGCTCGCGAAGAATCCGCGCGGCGTGCGCATCGACGAGCTGTTCATCGACCCGCCCGTCAACGCCGGGCTGCTGCCGCGCCAGGGCCACCAGAGCGCCGGCTGGTTCGCGTTCTTCCGCGTGGTCGACCATGCGCTGCGTGCGGTCGACGGGCTGTTCCCGAGCTACACGCGCGAGCGTGCGATCCGTCAGGCCGTGTCGTTCGTCGACGAGCGCCTGAACGGCGAGGACGGCCTCGGCGCGATCTATCCGGCGATGGCCAACGCGGTGATGATGTACGACGTGCTCGGCTATGCGGAAGATCATCCGAATCGCGCGATCGCGCGCAAGTCGGTCGAGAAGCTGCTCGTCGTGAACGAGGACGAAGCGTACTGCCAGCCGTGCCTGTCGCCGGTGTGGGACACGTCGCTCGCCGCGCATGCGCTGCTCGAAACCGGCGACGCGCGCGCCGAGGACGCCGCGATGCGCGGCCTCGACTGGCTGCGCCCGCTGCAGATCCTCGACGTGCGCGGCGACTGGATCTCGCGCCGCCCGAACGTGCGGCCGGGCGGCTGGGCGTTCCAGTACGCGAATGCGCACTATCCGGATGTCGACGACACGGCCGTGGTCGTGATGGCGATGGACCGCGCGCAGAAGCTCCGGCACACGGACACGTATCGCGAATCGATGGCGCGCGCGCGCGAATGGGTCGTCGGCATGCAGAGCAGCGACGGCGGCTGGGGCGCGTTCGAACCGGAAAACACGCAGTACTACCTGAACAACATCCCGTTCTCGGATCACGGCGCGCTGCTCGATCCGCCGACCGCCGACGTGTCGGGCCGCTGCCTGTCGATGCTGTCGCAGCTCGGCGAGACACCGTTGAACAGCGATCCGGCCCGCCGCGCGCTCGACTACATGCTGAAGGAGCAGGAGCCGGACGGCAGCTGGTACGGCCGCTGGGGGATGAACTACGTGTACGGCACATGGACGGCCCTGTGCTCGCTGAACGCGGCCGGCCTGACGCCGGACGATCCGCGCATGAAGCGCGGCGCGCAGTGGCTGCTGTCGATCCAGAACAAGGACGGCGGCTGGGGCGAGGACGGCGACAGCTACAAGCTGAACTACCGCGGCTTCGAGCAGGCGCCGAGCACCGCGTCGCAGACGGCCTGGGCGCTGCTCGGCCTGATG
Source organism: Burkholderia sp. Bp9016 (assembly GCF_003857765.1). Taxonomy (NCBI): domain Bacteria; kingdom Pseudomonadati; phylum Pseudomonadota; class Betaproteobacteria; order Burkholderiales; family Burkholderiaceae; genus Burkholderia; species Burkholderia sp. Bp9016. The sequence goes on along the minus strand of NZ_QTPY01000005.1, from coordinate 228,073 downwards.
GCGGCCGGCGAGGTGAACAACCCGGCCGTTGCACGCGGCATCGACTACCTGATCGCCCGGCAGAACGACGAAGGTCTGTGGGACGAGACGCGCTTCACAGCGACCGGCTTCCCGCGCGTGTTCTACCTGCGCTATCACGGCTATCGCAAGTTCTTCCCGCTGTGGGCGCTCGCGCGCTATCGCAACCTGAAGCGCGCGAACGCGACGCGCGTGACGGTCGGGATCTGACGCGTGGCCGCGACGCAGCACAACGGCACGTTGCCCGTCATCGCCGTCACGGGGATGGCGTTCGAGGCGCGCATCGCGCGCGGCCACGGCGTCGAGGCGGTGTTCGCCGCGCGGGCCGACCGGCTCGAGCGCGCGCTGGCCGAAGCGACCGCACGCGGTTGCGCGGGCATCGTCAGCTTCGGCACGGCGGGCGGGCTCGCGCCCGATCTGGCGCCCGGTGCGCTCGTGATCGCGGACGCGGTCGACGGGCCGTTCGGCCGCGTGCAGACGGACACGGGCTGGAGCGCGCGGCTCGTCGCGGCGCTGCACGACACGCCGGTGTGGGCGCGCGTCACGCGCGGCACGATGGCGGCTGTCGGCGCGCCGGTGATCAGCGAGCAGGAAAAGACGTCGCTGCATCACTTGAAGGGCGCGCTCGCCGTCGACATGGAGTCGCACATCGCGGCCGCGTTCGCTGCGGCGCGCGGCGTGCCGTTCGCGGTGTGCCGAGCGATCGTCGACCCGGCGTGGCGCACGCTGCCGCGCGCGGCAACGGCCGGCCTGCGCGACGACGGCAGCACGGCCATCCTGCCGATCCTGCGCGAACTGCTGAAGCAGCCGTCGCAGCTCGGTCCGCTGCTGCAGGTCGCCAGCGACGCGCGTGCGGCACGCACGACGCTGATCCAGGCCCGGCACGCGTTCGAGCGTGCGGGCGCATTGCGGATCGTCTGAGCGGCGTTCGCCGCGCCTCCCCTTCCCCTTTCTTTTTCGAGCACGCAAAAAAAGAGCGCTGCATGATGCAGCGCTTCGGGTCCTGCTCGCGAGTGCAGTGCCGCGTTACTGCGCGACAGGACTGCTCGCGGGCAGCGTCGGCATTGCCGGCGCGATCGGCGCGCCGTTGGCGGCCGGCGCCGTCGTCGCACCGGCCGGTGCAGCCGAAGACGCCGCGGCAGGTGCGCTCGCGGGCGCCGCGCTGTCCGCACCCGGATCGTCGTACTGCGGCAAGCCCGGCGCGGCTGGCGCATCGTCCGGCGCGGCGCCCGATGCGCCGCCCGGCTCGCCCGGATCCTCGTAGTTCGGCAGCCCCGGCACGGCCGGCGTGGCCGCCGGCGCCGCGCCCGATTCGCCCGGCTCGGTGTAGTTCGGCAGCGCGGCCGCCGACGACTGGCTGTGATACGTCAGCGACTTGCGCTGCTGCAGGTAGGCATCGCGGACGAACGAATACGGATCGAGCGCCGCCTGCTTCAGCAGGTCGGTCGCGCCGAGCAGGTCCGAACGCGCGCTGATGAACTGCGCGATGTACATCGGGTTGCGCGCGGCCGGTTCGATGTAGTTCAGCAGGTTGAAGCGCACGTCCACCGCACGGCCGACGCCGTCGCGGATCGTGCTCGGCCCGAACACGGGCAGCACGAGGTACGGGCCGGACGGCACGCCCCAGCGCGCCATCGTCAGCCCGAAATCCTGGTGGTGCTTCGGCAGCCCGGCCGGCGTAGCGATGTCGATCAGGCCGGCGACGCCGAACAGCGAGTTCATCGCAACGCGCATCAGATCCTGCGTCGCATCGGTAATGCGCAGCTGCAACAGGTTGTTCGCCATGTTGCCGAGATCGCCGAGGTTCGAGAAGAAGTTGCTGATCGCCGTGCGCATCGGCGTCGGGGTGATCTTCTGGTAGCCCTTCGCGATCGGTACGGCGATGTTCGTGTCGACCGTGTCGTTGAACTTGTACATCGCCCGGTTCATCGGCTCGAGCGGGTCGTTGGGGTTGCGGTTCGGGCCCGTCGCGCAGCCGCTCAGCACTGCGCTGGCAGCGACGGTCGCCGCAATGATTCGCACCTTATTCATTGATTCCTTGCGATTGGTTCTTGGCGCGTTTGACGCGCGGCTTGCCCATCAGGACGGGCTGAAACACCACGGCGCCGATCAGGGTGCAGGTCAGCGCGAGCGCGAGCAGCTTGCCCATGCTCGACGTACCCGGATGATGCGACAGCCACAGGCTGCCGAAGGCGGTTGCCGTGGTCGCGGCGCTGAACAGCACCGCGTGCGTGAGGCTCGAGTGCAGCAGGCCCGTCTGGCCCGCGCGCCATGCCATCACGAAGTACACCTTGAACGCGACGCCGACGCCGAGCATCAGCGGCAGCGCGATGATGTTCGCGAAGTTGAGCGACATGCCGAGCACGACGCACATCTCGAGCGTCACGAGGCCCGACACGAGCAGCGGTATCAGCGTGCGCAGCACGTCGCCGAAACGGCGCAGCGTGACCCACAGCAGGATCGTGATCGAAATGATCGACCACAGCGCCGCGTGCAGGAACGCGTTGATGATCGTGTCGGCCGAATGCAGGATCGAGATCGGGCCGCCGATCGCGCCCGGCTCCGCTGCCTTCACCGCCTTTGCGAAGCGGCGCAGCATCGTGTCGTCGTTCGGGTCGACGCCCTTGGGCACCTTCGGCGAAATCTGCACGAGCGCGTGGCCGTCCGGCGCGATCCAGTCGCGCACGAGCTGCGGCGGCAGCGAATCGCGCGTGACGTCCTGCGGTTGCAGCAGCGTCGCGAGCTGGTTCAGCGCGATGCGCAGCGTGTCGGAGAACGCGCGTTCGGCGCGGTCGCGCGTCGCGCTGTCGGCGGCGGCGAGCTTCGCGAGCGAGCCCGACAGGTGTTGCGCGGCGGCGGCGCCCGGGCCCGGATGATCTTCCGCCGCATAGCTCAGCAGGTCCGACACGCGCTTGAGCGCTGCGACGCGCTGCGCGTCCGTTGCAGGCGGCGCGGCGGGTTGCGTCAGTGCGGGCAGCAGGTCGCTCGCGGCCGCGGCGATCGCGGCGCGCTTGGCCGGCTGGTCCGGCGGGATGAAGGTCGACAGTGTCGTCGTGCGGCCGACTTCCGGCAGCGCATCGAGACGCTTCGCGGCCGCGTCGGCATCGGCGAGCGACGGCGCGAGCAGCGTGACGTCGTTGACGGCTGCTTCGGGCGAATCCTTCAGCGCGAGCAGCGTCGCCATCGATTCGCTGTGCGGATCTTTCAGGTGCAGCGGGTTGAAGTCGAAATGCAGGAAGGCGAGCAGCGGCAGCGCGCCGATCACGACCGCGAGCGTGCCGATCAGGATCGGCTTGCGATGGCGATCGAGGAAATCGTCGACGGGCGCGAGCCACGGAAAGCCCGGCGTCTTCGATTCGCCCGGCGGCGCGAACAGGCGCAGCAGCGCGGGCAGCAGCGTGAGCGTGGTCAGCAGGGCGACGAACATCCCGACGCCCGCGATCAGCCCGAGCTCCGACACGCCGCGATAGGCCGTGGGGATGAACGAGAAGAAGCTCGCCGCGACCGCCGCGGTGGCGAGTGCGAGCGGCATGCCCATCGAGTGCGCGGCGCCGATCAGCGCGTGGTCGATGCGCGGATCGCGGAAGCGTTCCTCGCGGTATTTCACGCCGTACTGGATCGAGAAGTCGACGCCGAGGCCGACGAACAGCACCATGAACGCGACCGAGATCATGTTCAGCGAGCCGACCATCGCGAGGCCGAGCGCGGCGGTCACGACGAGGCCGACGAACAGCGTGACGAGCACCGAGCCGATCATCCGCTTCGAGCGCAGCGCGAGCCACAGGATGCCGAGCACGACGAGCAGCGTGAGCGTGCCATTGAGCGCCGCGCCGTCTTCCACCGACGCGAATTCGTCGTCGGCGAGCGGCTGTTCGCCGGTCAGGCGCACGACCGCGCCGTAGCGTTGCTCGAGGCCGAGCGATGTTGCGGTGTCGCGGATCACCTGGGTCGTTTCGGCGCCGGCCTTCAGCGCGCCGTAGTTGACCACCGGCTGCACGGTGACGAATGCGCGCGCCGGTTGCCGCGCGGCATCGCTGTCGACCAGCGCGCGCCACGAGAACGCGGCCGGCTTGCCGGCCAGCACGTCATCGACCGTGGCCGCGCTGCGCGCGAGCAGCCTGGCCATCGCCGGCAGCTTCACCTGGCCGGTCAGCAGCGGCTGGCCGAGCGTGGTGGACAGCGTGGTCGCCAGGCCGGTCAGGCTCGGGTTCTTCGCGAGTTCGTTGACGAGCGGACGCGCGCTCGCGAGCTGCGACGTCGTATCCGAGACGTCCTGCTGCGACAGGAACAGCAGCCCGTTGTGCTCGAAGAACGGGCCGCCGCCCGGTTCGGCGACCTGACCGATGCGGCCGGCATCGGCCTGCTTCTGCAGTGCGTCGGTGAGTGCGTGCGCGGCGGCCGTCGCGAACTCGGGCGCGGGCGCCTCGACTACCGCGAGGATCGTGCCGTTGCGTTGCGGGAACGCCTTGTCGACGGCCTGGCCGAGCGCGGCCCATTGCGGCTCGGCATCGACGAGCTTGCTGATGTCGGTATTGATCTTGAAGTGCTGCGCGACATAGACGCCGCTGAAGGCGGCGATGATGAACGACAGCACGACGACCCAGACGGGCCGACGTACCGACCATGCAACGAGTCGGACGATGAGAGAGGTCACCATGTGGCGGTGCGGTGGGGCTGGGAAGGACAAAGGAACGAGTATACCGGCGCAACGTGACGTCGGTCGCGACGTTGGAGCGTGATGGGGCGGGAAGGATATTTGCTCCGCGGCGCAGGAATCGGTGCGGACGGGCCGGCGATTCATATGGGGATATTTACATAATCGGCCGGGATCGCGTTGCGGCGGGCCCTGTGACAAAAGGGGCTCAAAGGTAACAGTCGGTCACTGCACGGCAGGCCGGCGGCGGGGCCGCTATACTTCGACCCACCGGCCGATGCAATCGCTGCAATCCGCCGGCCGTTTTTTCTCATCGAGTGCGATATCCGTATGAAACGTCATCTGTTTGCTTTTGTCGCGGCGGCCGCTGTGTCGGTTTCCGCTCTCGCGCAGAGCGCGCCGGTCGACGTCGTCCGCAATGCGGTCGAAGGCACCGTCAACGCGATGAAGGCCGATCCGTCCGCGCGCGGCGGCGACATGGCGAAGGTCACGCAAGTCGTCGAGCAGCGCTTCCTGCCGGCGACCAATTTCGAGCGCACGACCCGCATCGCGGTGGGCGACGCATGGAAACAGGCGACGCCGCAACAGCAGCAGGAGCTGTACAAGCAGTTCAAGCTGCTGATGACGCGCACCTATGCCGCGTCGCTCGCGCAGCTCGGCAGCCAGGACGCGAAGTTCTCCTTCAAGGCAGGCGGCGCATCGGGCGCCGATGCGCTGGTGCAGTCGACGGTGGCGACGCCGGGCGACAGCCAGTCGGTCGGCTACCGGCTCGGCAAGGTCGGCAACGACTGGAAGATCTACGACATCGACATGTCGGGTGCGTGGCTGATCCAGGTCTACCAGGGCCAGTTCAAGAGCCAGCTCGCGTCGGGCGGCATCGACGGGCTGATCGCGTTTCTGCAGAAGCACAACTCGCGGACGAACTGAGCGCCGTCGAGCGGTCCGTGGTTCATGCACGAAGGGCGCCCCGGGGCGCCCTTTTTCGTTGCGGGCTCGCGGCCCGTCGGCCGTGCCGCGCGCTATGCGTCGATGCCGAGCATTCGCAGGCAGTCCGCGACGACGGCTTCGACGAACGTTGCGCGATCGGTGTCCGGCGCCGCGATGATGTGATCGGTCGCACCGTGCACGCCCGCGTAGATCAGCAGCGCGGTGACCGTCGGATGCGCGAGCCGCCATGCGCCGGCCTGTGCGCCGCCTTCGAGAATCGCGCGCAACTGTTCGACGATCGCGTTCCGGTCGGCATTCGTGCGATCGTGATGGTGATGGTTCGCGTAGACGATGTCGTGGATGCGGTAGGTCGCCGCGTACGTCTCGATATTGGTGCGGATCCACGCGCGCAGACGACCGAGCCAGTCGCCTTCCGCGCACGCGTCCACCGCTTGCCGCAGCCGCTCGAGGAACGATGCCGTATAGCGCTGCGCGAGCGCGGCCAACATGTCGGACTTCGATTCGAAGTAGTGATAGAACGTCCCTTTCGCGACCTGCGCATGCTCGACGATCTCGCTGATGGTCGTCGCGTCGACGCCTTGCGCGAGGAACAGCGTTTCGGCCGCGGCCATCAACTCCTCGAGGCGGACTTCCGCCGGCTTCGTGCGCGGCGTCTTGCCCGCCGGGGCATCGTCTTTTGTCGTCGTGGTGCTGGTCCTGTCCGTCATCGCGTGGCTCAACGCCCGTCATGCAAAGCCCGCAGTTTAGGGCAGCGACTCGGGCGCAGCCAATTCAATTCATTGACCGACGGTCAGTCGGAATATAAGATGAGAACCATTCTCATCATTGTGCCCATTGCGGGCAGACCGCCATGCCTCGCTCTCGCCGCGCCGCCCTTGTCCTGGCTGCTTGCCTGGGGACGTTTCTTGCCACGCTCGACGTCAGCATCGTCAACGTTGCGCTGCCGACGCTGCAGACCGCGCTCGACACCGACATCGGCGGCCTCCAGTGGGTCGTGAACGCGTATGCGCTGGCGCTATCGGCGTTCATGCTGTCCGCGGGGCCGCTCGGCGACCGCTACGGGCACAAGCGCGTGTGGCTCGGCAGCGTGGTCCTGTTCACGGCGGGGTCGGTGGTTTGTGCGTGTGCGAGCCGGCTCGAACCGCTGCTCGTCGGGCGGGCGATCCAGGGGATCGCGGGTGCGCTGCTGATTCCCGGCGCGATGCCTATCCTCACGCGTGCATTTCCGGACGCACGCGAGCGGGCTCGCGTGATCGGCGGTTGGTCCGCGTTCAGCGCGCTCGCGCTGATTCTCGGGCCGCTGCTGGGCGGCCTGCTGGTCGAGCACGGCGGCTGGCAGAACATCTTCCTCGTCAACGTGCCGATCGGCATCGGCGCGGTGCTGCTCGGCGCGTGGGGCATCCCGGAGCGCAGGCATCCCGAGCATGCGGCATTCGATCCGCTCGGACAGGCGCTGAGCGTGATCTGGCTCGGCCTGCTGACCTACGGGCTGATCGGCATCGGCGAGGCCGGCGTGTCGCACACGAAGGTGCTCGCGCCGCTCGCGGGCGCGGCGCTGGCGCTCGTCGCGTTCGTTCGCATCGAAATGCGTGTTGCGCGGCCGCTGTTGCCCATGTGGCTGTTTCGCGACCGGCGGCTGGTGCGGGCCAATCTCGCATCGTTCGTGCTCGGCTTTTCCGGGTACAGCAGCCTGTTTTTTCTGTCGCTGTTCCTGCAGCAGGCGCAGGGGCGCGGGCCGGCCGAAGCCGGCTGGCAACTGATGCCGCAGTTCGTGATGACGGCGATCACGTCGATGCTGTTCGGGCGTATCGCGGCGCGCGTGCCGCTGCATCGGCTGATGGCAGCCGGATATGGGTTGACCGGAATCGTGCTCGTGGCGATGGCCGGGTTGGGTACGGGCACGCCTTACGTGCCGGTCGGCTTCGCGCTGGCGCTGCTGGGCATCGGCATGGGGCTCGCGGTGCCGGCAACGGGGATGACCGTGATGGATCTTGCACCGGCCGAACGCGCGGGCATGGCTTCGGCGACGATGAACGCGCTGCGGCAGACCGGGATGAGCATGGGGATTGCGGTGCTCGGCAGCCTGATGAGCGTCGGCGCGGTGCACAGGATGACGGCGGCGATGCAGGCGGCCGGTCATGCCGAAGCCGGTACGCTGGCGCGGCAGGCGGTGACGGAGCATGTGTTTGCGGCGGGGCGGACGGAAATGCTTGGCGCATATCGGGACGCGATGTCGCACGGGTTCTCGGTCGCAACCGGATGTTCCGGGGTCCTCAGCATTGCGATTGCGGTGATGCTGGTGCTGCGGCGTGAAAAACGGAAGCGGCCGGCGCACGGGCAGGCATCGCGCGTGGCGGCTTCGCGGCCGGAATGATGCTGCCGTACCGCCCTACCGCCGCCGATGCTCGACCGCGAACTTGATCAGTTCCGCCTGCCCTTCGATCTCGAGCTTGCGCTTCAGGTTGAGCCGGTGCGTCTCGACCGTGCGCACCGACAGCCCCGTTTGCTGCGCGATCTGCTTGCTCGACAAGCCCTCGGCCAGCGCGTCGAGGATGTCGCGTTCACGCGGCGTCAGCCGGTCGAGCGGTGACGCGGCCGCGCTCGCCTGGATCATCCGCGCGGCGAGCCCTTCGCTGAAGAACGTCTGCCCGGCCAGCACCGCGCCGATCGCGCGCACGATCTCGCCCGCGGGCGAATCCTTCAGCAGGTAACCGCTCGCGCCGGCGCGCACGGCCTGCGTCACGTATTCGATGTTGTCGTGCATCGACAGCATCAGCACGCGAATTCCGGGAAAGCGCTCGTGAAACACGCCGGCGAGCGTGATGCCGTTCATGCCGTTCATCCCGACGTCCATCAGCGTGAGATCGGGTTCGAGCGACGCGGCGAGCGCGAGCGCTTCGTCGGCGTTGCCGGCCTCGCCGACCACGGACAGATCGGCCGCTTCGAGTCGCATCCGCAAGCCGTCGCGCACCAGCGGGTGGTCGTCGACGAGCAGCAGGCGGGCGGCGGGCCGGGCGGTGTCGGGGGCGCTCATGGGCAAAGGTCTCCGGTGATGGGGCGCGTCGTCAGGCGGCGCGCAGCGGCACGCGCGCGGCCACGACGGTGTGGCCGACCTGCGACGTGATCGTCAGCATGCCGCCGAGCGCATCGAGGCGCTCGCGCATGTTGCGCAGGCCGATGCCGCGGCGCGCATCGGTCTGCGACCGTTCGGCGTCGAAGCCGCAGCCGTTGTCGGCGATGGTCAGCGTGACGGACTGCGCGCCGACGTCGAGCGTGACGGCCGCGCGCGACGCCTGCGCATGATGCACGATATTGCTGAGCGCTTCCTGCGCGATCCGGAACAGCGCTGTGTTGACGGCGGCAGGCAACGGCCGCGCGCCGCTGTGCGCAACCTGCGTATAGCCGATATCGATGCCGCTTTCGGCGCCGAGCTCGCGCACGAGCTGTTCGAGCGCGGCGGCGAGACCGAGATCGTCGAGCATCGCCGGACGCAGCGCATGCGAGATGCGCCGCACTTCGCGCAGCGTGTCGCCGAGCCGCCCGACGCCCGACGCGAGCGCCTGCTCGGCTTCGGGCATGCGCGTCGCGCCGCGCTCGAAGCGCGCGAGCGCGGACTCGAGCATCAGCTTAGCGGACACCATCATCTGGCTGATCCCGTCATGCAGCTCGCGCGAGAGCCGCTCGCGCTCCTGCTCCTGCGACTCGACGACGCGCTGCGCGAGCTGCTTGAGCTTCGCATCGGCGCTGCGCGACTCGCTGACGTTGAGCACCAGCGCGCACACCGCGATCGCCGCGGCGCCGGTCAGCGCGATCGCGGTGAGCCAGCTCATCGTGCGCTCGATGTTCGCGGACGCGCGCGCGTCGATGCGCTGCAGCGCGGTGTCGACGTCGTCGAGATAGATGCCGGTGCCGATCATCCAGCCCCAGCGTTCGAGCGCGACGACATAGCCGAGCTTCGGCGCGGCCCTGCCCGTGGACGGCCGCTGCCACGTGTAGCGTACGAAGCCGCCGCCGTGCGAGGCGGCGCCGATCAGTTGCTGGATCGTCAGCGCGCCGTGCGGATCGCGCATCGACCAGAAGTTGTGACCGACGCGCTCGGGCTCGCGCGGATGCATCAGCGAATTGCCGTGCAGGTCGTACACGAAGAAATAGCCGTCGGGGCCGAAATCCATCTTCTGCAGTATCGCGAGCGCCTGCGTGCGCAGCATCCCGTCGTCGCGCGCGTTGCGGCCGCTCGCGGCGTAGAGCGGCATGATCGCGCTGGTCGCGAGTTCGACGTAGTGCTTGAGCTCGACTTCCTTGCTCGACAGGTACGCGGCCTGAATCGTCGCGTGCTGCGTGCGCGCGAGCGACGTCGCCTGCTGGCGCACGCCGAAACCGATGCCGGCGATCGCGAGCAGGAACGGCACGATGGCCAGAAGGAAGATCTTTGCCTTGAGTCTCATGGGTGGTGTGGCGGGCGCGATCCGGCGGGCGGGCGCCGCGCGAACGGCGCGGCGAGCCGACATTGTCGGCGATTTCGCGGGCGGACGGCTGCGGCCCGTGGCAGATCGATCCGCGCTCAGGCCCGGCGCGACTCGGGTTCGGCGCTCGCGGCGTTCTGCACGACGATCCGATTGCGTCCGCGCTCCTTCGCGCGGTACAGCGCGTCGTCGGCGAGCTTCAGCGCGGCCTGGATGCTGTCGTCGCGTTCCGGATAGCAGGTCGTCACCCCGATGCTCGCGGTCAGGCGGCCGGACGTATCCGCATCGTGCCGGATGCCGAGATCGAGAATGCCCGTGCGGATCGTCTCGGCGATCGACACGGCGCCGTTCGTGTCGACGTCGGGCAGCACCACGACGAACTCCTCGCCGCCGTAGCGGGCCGCATAGTCGGCCGGCCGGCGCAGGCATCCGGCGATGCAGCGGCCGACCGCCGACAGCGCGTCGTCGCCGGCCTGGTGGCCCTGCGTATCGTTGTAGCGCTTGAAGTGATCGACGTCGACGAACAGCAGCGACAGCGCGTGCTGCGAGCGCGCGGCGCGGCGCCATTCGCGCGCGAGCGTGACATCGAGCATCCGGCGGTTGTCGAGCCCGGTCAGGCCGTCGGTGCGCGCGAGCGCCTGCAGCTCGGTTTCCGCGCGGTGACGCTTGCGCAACTGCACGTCGAGCAGCAGCGACAGGCCGACGAAGCCGAGCGCGAGCACGGCCATCGCGGAGCCGATCGGGATGGCGCGGTCGTACCATGCGGCGAAGATGTCGGCTTCCGAGCGCGCGACCATGATGATCAGCGGCAGGTGATCGAGGTGCCGGAACACGTACATGCGCTGCACGCCGTCGATCGATGCGGTGTCGAGGAAACTGCCCTCGCTGGCGGTCATGAAATGCCGGAACGTGCTGGCGCGCTTGATGTCGCGGCCGACGATCGTCGGATCGTACGGCTGGCGCGCCAGCATCAGGCCGTCCGTATTGATCAGCGCGACGGAGCCGCGATCGCCGAGCGTCAGGCGCGAGAACAGGTTCTGGAAATATTCGAGCCGGATCGACATGACGGCGACGCCGCCGAACGACCCGTCGGGCCGCGTGATCCGGCGGCTGAGCGCGATGCTCGGCGAGCCGCCGCGCAGCCGCGAATGATACGGATCGCTGACGTACAGGCCGACGTCCGGGTGGTCGCGATGCACGGCGAAGTACGGCTCGTTGGCGAAGTTGGCCTTGCGCGGCACGTTGCTCTTGCCGTCGACCGAGATGTCGCCCTGCGCATTCAGCACATAGATGCCGCCGAGATATTTGGCCGTCGTCGCTCGGTCGAACAGAACCTGGCGGCGCATCGCCATCGGCAGGCGCACGACCTCGGGGTCGTTCTCGCCTTCGACGACCGCGTCCAGCGACAGCGAATAGAGCTCGATGTTGCGCTCGATGTCCCAGGACGCCATCAGCGCGATGTTCTGCTGCGTGGTGCGCGCGCGGTCGAGTGCGTCGATGCGGCCCTCGTACAGCACGATACCGCACAGCAGCAGGAGCAGCAGCGCGATCAGCAATCCGGAATAGAAGATCAGGTGCGGCAGCAGGAGCCGGCGTAGCCGAGCGGCGGTACGGCCCGACAGGCCGGATTCGCCGGGCATTGCGTAGTCGGTTTCTGCCATGGTCCGTGGATCGAGGGGCATCGTCGCCGGGCGGCGGGCCAATGCGATTGTTCGTATGATTCGCTGGCGGCGATCCTGTACGCGGCGCTTCGTGCGGATTTCGTCCGACCGACCGGGAAAGCGCGCGCGGATTATCGGTAATTGCGGGCTGGATAAACCATTCAATCACCTATTCATCGGCTGCATCTGCCGCGATTCGACGATACGACGAAACCGGGCGGCGCGAATTGGTCCGAGTATAGCGCGCGTATTCGCGCGCGCGGAAAATGTTGCGACTCGTTGATCCGGATCAAATTATCACGCGGTCCGATACTTGCGGATAACCCGCGAAGCGTTGCAGCGCAAGGGCCGGTGCCATTGCGGGCGTGGTGCGCGCGGCCCGCCGGCCGATTTTCACGTTTTAACCCTGATGAACCCGGACGGCGAAGTCGTGCGATACGTACCGATTATCCGTTTCAGCGATTGCATGAGCCGGATATGAAAAACGGGCGGCCGTGACGGCCGCCCGTTTCGTGAAACCCGCATGCGGGAAATCCCGCATGCACGGGCTTAACCGCCGTGCTGTTGCGCCTTGAACGCGAGCCGGAACCGATGCAGCAGCGGCTCGGTATAGCCGCTCGGCTGCGACGTGCCCTGCAGCGCCAGCGCGCACGCGGCCTTGAACGCGGTCGACTGGTCGTAGCCGGGCGCCATCGGGCGATAGTTCGGATCGCCCGCGTTCTGCTGGTCGACGACGCGCGCCATCCGCTTGAACACGTCGAGCACGAATGCCTCGGTGATCACGCCATGACGCAGCCAGTTCGCGATGTGCTGGCTGGAGATGCGCAGCGTCGCGCGGTCTTCCATCAGGCCGACGTCATGGATGTCGGGTACCTTCGAGCAGCCGACGCCCTGTTCGACCCAGCGCACGACGTAGCCGAGGATGCCCTGCGCGTTGTTCTCGACCTCGCTCAGGATCTCGCTTTCGCTCCATGCGGCGCGCTCGACGACCGGCACGGTCAGCAGCCCTTCGAGCAGCGCGTCGCGCTCGCTCGAGTACGGCGTCTTCTCGAGTTCCTGCTGGACGGCCTGCACGTCGACCAGGTGGTAGTGCAGCGCATGCAGCGTCGCGGCGGTCGGCGACGGCACCCACGCGGTGTTCGCGCCGGCGCGCGGATGCGCGATCTTCTGCTCGAGCATCGCGTGCATCAGGTCCGGCATCGCCCACATGCCCTTGCCGATCTGCGCGCGGCCGCGCAGGCCGGCCGACAGGCCTGCCAGCACGTTGTTGCGCTCGTACGACTGGATCCACGCCGACGACTTCATGTCGCCCTTGCGGATCATCGGGCCCGCTTCCATCGCGGTGTGCATCTCGTCGCCGGTGCGGTCGAGGAAGCCGGTGTTGATGAACGCGACACGCGCGGCGGCCGCGGCGATACACGCGGCGAGGTTCACGCTGGTGCGGCGCTCCTCGTCCATGATGCCCATCTTCAGCGTGTTGCGCGGCAGGCCGTAGAGATCCTCGATGCGCGCGAACAGCGTGTCGGCGAACGCGACTTCGGCCGGGCCGTGCATCTTCGGCTTCACGATGTAGATCGAGCCGGTGCGCGAGTTGCGCTTGGCCTTCAGGTCATGTAGCGCGCACAGCGTGGTGACGACGCCGTCGAGGATCCCTTCCGGAATCTCGTTGCCGTCGCGGTCGAGCACCGCGCCGATCGTCATCAGGTGGCCGACGTTGCGCACGAACAGCAGCGAGCGGCCGTGCAGCGACAGTTTGCCGCCGGCCGGCGTCGTGTATTCGCGATCGGCATTCAGGCGGCGCGTGAAGGTCTTGCCGCCCTTCGCGACTTCCTCGACGAGCGTGCCCTGCATCAGCCCGAGCCAGTTGCGGTAGAGCTGGACCTTGTCGTCGGCGTCGACGGCCGCGACGGAATCCTCGCAGTCGATGATCGTGCTGACCGCGGCTTCGAGCACGACGTCCTTCACGTTCGCGAGATCGGCGCGACCGATGGGGGTCGATGCGTCGATCTGGATCTCGAGGTGCAGGCCATTGTGCTTCAGCAGGATCGCGGACGGCGCATCGGCCGCGCCCTGGTAGCCGACGAACTGCGCCGGCTGAGCAAGGTGCGTGACGCCCTTGCCCGTTTCGACGGCGAGCTGGCCGTCCTGCACGCGGTAGCGCAGCGCGTCGCGGTGCGAGCCGCTCGCGAGCGGCGCCGCGTTGTCGAGCACGTTGCGCGCGTAGTCGATCACGCGCTGGCCGCGCGTCGGGTTGTAGGCCGACGTGCGTTCGGCGCCGCCGTCTTCGGGCAGCGCATCGGTGCCGTACAGCGCGTCGTACAGGCTGCCCCAGCGGGCGTTCGCGGCGTTCAGCGCATAGCGCGCGTTCGACAGCGGCACGACGAGTTGCGGGCCGGCTTGCGTGGCGATCTCGCTGTCGACGTTCGCGGTGGCTGCCGCGACGTTCGACGGGGCCGGCACGAGGTAGCCGATCTTTTCGAGGAACGCGCGATACGCGGCATGGTCGCGCACCGGGCCGGGGTGCGCGCGATGCCACGCGTCGAGTTCCTGTTGCAGGCGGTCGCGTTCCGCGAGCAGTTCGCGGTTGCGCGGCGCCAGGTCGTGCACCAGGGCCGAAAAGCCGCTCCAGAACGTGGCTTTGTCGATGCCGGTGCCCGGCAGCACTTCGTTTTCAATGAACTGGCTGAGCGCTGGCGCGACTTGCAGCCCTGCTTGGTCGATCATCGTGATTCCTCCCGGGGAAAAATGCGCGCGTGGCCTGGCTGGTTATCCCGCGACGCTTTGTGTGCCGGCGCGGGCGATCTGCGCGTCCTGCTCGGACTTTACGCCAGACACACCGATCGCGCCCGCAATGCGGCCGTCCACCGTGACCGGCACGCCGCCTTCAAGCAACCCCGTCAGCGGCACGCTCAGAAACGCCGTGCGGCCACCGTTGATCATATCCTCATACGCCTTCGTCTCGCGACGGCCGAGCGCCGCCGCGCGGGCCTTGTCCTGCGCGATGTACGTGCTGGCGGCCGATGCGCCGTCCAGGCGCGCGAACGCGAGCAGGTGGCCGCCGTCGTCGACGATGGCGATCGACACGGCCCAGCCGTGGCGCTCGGCCTCCGCGCGGGCCGCCGCGAGCATGCGTTCGACGTCGGCGAGTTCGAGTTCGGGTTTCGTTTTCATGGAAGTCCTCCGGAATCAGCGGTCAGTTGACGAGTCGGTTGTCGACGAGCTCGATCCAGTGGCGCACGGACGTGCGGCCCGCGCCGTTCAGGTGAGTCTGGCAGCCGATATTGGCCGTGACAATCAGGTCCGGCCGTGCGGCTTCGAGCGCGTCGAGCTTGTTGTCGCGCAGTTTCGTCGCGAGTTCGGGTTGCGTGAGCGAATAGGTGCCGGCCGAGCCGCAGCACAGATGGCCGTCGGCGACATGCGTCAGATCGAAGCCGAGCCGCGTCAGGATGCGCTCCACCGCGCCGCCGAGCCGCTGCGCGTGCTGCAGCGTGCACGGGCAATGCACCGCGACGCGGCGCGGCGCGGCGTCGGCCAGCGCATCGAGCGGTTCTGCCGCGATCACTTCCGCAAGGTCGCGTGCGAGCGCGCTGACGCGCCGCGCCTTGTCCGCATAGACGGGGTCGGCGCGCAGCAAGTCGCCGTATTCCTTCACGAACGCGCCGCAGCCGCTCGCCGTCAGCACGATCGCTTCCGCGCCCGCCTCGATCGCGGGCCACCACGCGTCGATGTTGCGGCGTGCGCGGGCAAGGCCGGCGTCCTGGGCGTTCAGGTGATATTCGGTCGCGCCGCAGCAACCGGCTTCGCGCGCCGGCGTGACGCTGATGCCGAGCCGGTCGAGCACGCGCGCGGCGGCCGCGTTGGTGTTCGGCGACAGCGAAGGCTGCACGCAGCCTTCCAGCATCAGCACGCGCCGCGCATGACGCACCGGCGGGCGTGGCGTGGCGGCGGGAGCGGCGGCCGGGATCTTGTCCTGCAGCGTGCCCGGCAGCAGCGGGCGCAGCGCGCGGCCGGCCTTCAGCAGCGCGGCGAAGGTGGCCGGCCTCGGCACGACGTGGCGCAGGCCCGCGCGCAGCAGGCGCTCGCGCGCAGGGCGGCGTGCGCGCTTTTCCGCTTCCGCGCGGCCGATGTCGAGCAGCGTGTGATAGCGCACGCCGGACGGGCACGTCGTTTCGCAGTTGCGGCAGGTCAGGCAGCGGTCGAGATGCTGCTGCGTGCGTTCGCCGCACGGCTCGCCTTCGAGCATCTGCTTGATCAGGTAGATGCGTCCGCGCGGCCCGTCGAGCTCGTTGCCGAGCACCTGGTAGGTCGGGCAGGTCGCATTGCAGAAGCCGCAGTGCACGCATGCGCGCAGGATCGCTTCCGCTTCGTCGGCCCGGTCGAGGGCCTTGCTTGCTTCGCTGAGATTGGTTTGCATCGGCGGTTCGGAATCGGGTGGCGTCAGACGTCCGCGTACAGGCGGCCGGGATTGAAGATCGCATGCGGGTCGAGCCGGGTCTTCAACTGCCGATGCACGCGCAACAGCGCGGCCGGCAGCGGCTGGAACGGCTCGGGTGTGACGCCCGGCGTGAGGCAGGTCGCGTGGCCGCCCCACTGCGCGGCGAACCGCTGCACCTCGGCCGGCGCGGCATCGCTCTTCAGCCAGCGCTGCGCGCCGCCCCAGTCGACCAGCAGCGCGCCGGGCAGTGCGTCGAGTGGCGCGGCGGCAGGTACCGACACGCGCCACAGCGGGCGCGGATCGTCGAAGAACGGCAGCGACAGCTCGCGCAGCCGCGCCCAGAACCCGTCGTCGCGATCGTCCATCCGCTCGCCGCCGATCGTGTCGCGCGCGGCCTTCACCGAGCCCTCGCCGCCTTCGATCCGCACGCGCAGCACGCCGTCCGCGTGGCAGGCGCCGGCCAGCGGCAGCCCGGTGCGCCGCCATCCGGCGACGCGTTGCACGGCTTCGGCCGCCGTGACCGGTAACGCGAGATCGCCGGTCGAGCGGGGTTTCGGCAGCACCTTCAGCGACACCTCGGTCACGACGCCGAGACAACCGAAACTGCCGGCGAGCAGCCGCGACACGTCGTAGCCCGCGACGTTCTTCATCACCTCGCCGCCGAAGCGCAGGTGCTTTGCGTGGCCGGTGATTACGCGGCAACCGAGCACGAAATCGCGCACCGCGCCCGCCCACGGGCGGCGCGGCCCCGACAGCCCGGCCGCGAACATCCCGCCGACCGTCGCCGCGCCGCCGAACGACGGCGGCTCGCACGGCAGCATCTGGCCGGCCGTGTCGAGCATCGCTTCGAGTTCGGCGAGCGGCGTGCCCGCGCGCGCGGTGATGACGAGTTCGGTCGGGTCGTACGCGACGATGCCGCGGTGCGTGCGCATGTCGAGCGCGCGGCCTTCGACGGCGCGGCCGACGAAGGCCTTCGTGCCGGCGCCGCGAATGTGCAGCGGCTGGCGATCGTGGATGGCGGCGTCGACCTGTGCGACGAGTGCCGCGCTGTCGTCGATCGATTCGATGTCGCGTCGCATCAGAAGCGCTCCAGTTCGGGAAACGGCAGCTTGCCGTGATGGACGTGCATCGCACCGAATTCGGCACAGCGATGCAGCGTCGGGATGTTCTTGCCGGGATTGAGCAGGCCCTGTGGATCGAACGCGGCCTTCACCGCGTGGAAGAACGTGATTTCGTCGGCGTTGAACTGCACGCACATCTGGTTGATCTTCTCGCGCCCGACGCCGTGTTCGCCGGTGATGCTGCCGCCCACCGCGACGCACAGCTCGAGGATCTTGCCGCCGAGCGCTTCCGCGCGGTCGAGCTCGCCGGGACGGTTCGCATCGAACAGGATCAACGGGTGCATGTTGCCGTCGCCCGCGTGGAACACGTTCGCGACCGGCAGTGCGTATTCGGCCGACAGCGCGGCGATGCCTTCGAGCACGCGCGGCAGTTCGCGGCGCGGAATCGTGCCGTCCATGCAGTAGTAGTCGGGCGACATGCGGCCGACCGCCGGGAACGCGTTCTTGCGGCCGGCCCAGAAACGCTGGCGCTCGGCTTCGTCGCGCGCGACGCGGATCTCCGAGGCGCCGGCCTCGCGCAGCAGCGCGGCGACGCGTTCGGCGTCCTCTTCGACATCGCTCGCGCTGCCGTCGAGTTCGCACAGCAGGATCGCCTGCGCATCGACCGGGTAGCCCGCGTGGATGAAATCCTCGGCCGCGCGGATCGCGAGGTTGTCCATCATCTCGAGCCCGCCGGGAATCACGCCCGCGCCGATGATGCGCGCGACCGCCCCACCCGCTTCGGCGACGTCGTCGAAGCTCGCCATCAGCACCTTCACGCTCGGCGGCAACGGCCGCAGCTTCACGGTCACTTCCGTGACGATGCCAAGCATCCCTTCGGAGCCGGTGATGAGCGCGAGCAGGTCGAAGCCCGGTGCGTCGAGCGCGTCGGCGCCGAGCGTCAGCGTATCGCCGTCGATCGTCAGGATCTCGACCTTCAGGATGTTGTGCACCGTGAGCCCGTATTTCAGGCAATGCACGCCGCCCGCGTTTTCGGCGACGTTGCCGCCGATCGAGCATGCGATCTGCGACGACGGATCGGGCGCGTAGTAGAGGCCGTACGGCGCGGCCGCCTGCGAGATCGCGAGGTTGCGCACGCCGGGCTGCACGCGCGCGATGCCGGCATCGGGGTCGATGTCGAGAATCCGGTTGAACTTCGCCGTCACGAGCAGGATGCCTTTTTCGAGCGGCATCGCGCCGCCCGACAGGCCGGTGCCCGCGCCGCGCGCGACCACCGGCACGCCGTGCGCGGCCGCGACGCGCAGCACCGCGCGCACTTGCTCGACCGTGTCGGGCAGCACCACGGCGAGCGGCACCGTGCGGTATGCGGCGAGGCCGTCGCATTCGAACGGTTTCAGCGCCTCGCGCTCGTGCAGCACGTCGAGGCCGGGCGCCGCCGCGTTCAGCGCGGCGACGAGCGTGTCGCGATCGACCGTCGCCAGCGGGCCGTCGATCCGTTCGTCGTAGGTGAAACTCATCGTGTGTCTCCGTCTCCACCATGCAGGCGGCCGCACGGGTGGCGGCGCGCCGGATGGACGGCATTCTTGGCGGGACGTGCGGGCGTGTCCAGACGTCACGCAAGTGGTCATACCAGTTTTTTGTGCGGCATCCGGAAGCGGGTATCGGGGAAGTCAAAAAACCGAACAACAACAAGGGTTTGTGCGAAAATCGCCGAGATTCTTCCTGAGTGGTCATACCAGTATGGAAATGCAGGATCGACAGGCGCCGGCGCGCAATGTGGCAGACGTCGTCGCCGAGCGGATCGAGCAGCTGATCGTCGACGGCGTGCTCAAGGCCGGCCAGGCGCTGCCGTCCGAGCGGCGGCTCACCGAGAAGCTCGGCGTGTCGCGCACGGCGGTGCGCGAAGGGATGAAGCTGCTGCGCGCGCGCGGGATCATCGATACGACGCACGGCAAGGGCTCGTTCGTCGCGAGCCTGACCCCGCAGCGCGAAGTCTCGCCGATGATGCATCTGCTCGGTTCGCAGCCGCGCACGCTGTACGACCTGTTCGAGGTACGCGGGATGCTCGAGACCGAAGCCGCGCGGCTCGCCGCGCTGCGCGGCACGCCGGCCGATTTCATCCTGATCCGGCGCCGTTACGAGGAAATGACGGCAGCCGACGCGCAGGATCTCGATCCGGCCGCGCGCGCGAAGCTCGACCATGCGTTCCATCTCGCGATCTGCGAGGCATCCCACAATCCGGTGCTCGTCAATACGCTGCAATCGTTGACCGATCTGCTGCTCAGTTCGGTGTTCGCGTCGGTGAACAATCTCTATCACCGCGAGCCGTTGAAGAAGCAGATCGACCGCCAGCATGCGCGGCTTTACAACGCGGTGACCGGACGGTTGCCCGATCAGGCGCGCAAGGCCGCGAGCGAACATATCCGCCAGTGCGTCGACTATCTGCGCGAGATCGAACAGGAGGAACAGCGGCTCGTGCGCTCGACGCTGCGGCTCGAAGGCTGGACTTGAGGCGAGCGCACGCTGGAGCGGCCGTCGCCGTAATGACGCTCGTCAATGAAGTCGTCATCGCGAGGTGGCCTGATGCGTGAATATGTCGCAATATGATCTATTTGATGCATGGCCCGGCACGACCCGTTTCGCCTTTACGCGACACGTGCTTTGGCGGTTGACCGTGACGCGCCGCCGATCCTTGAAGGAGGACGCTGCATGTCGATTCCGACGCGTGGCGACGGGCCCGAGGCCCGCGCCGTCCAGATCCTGCATCGCCCTGTCTGCGATCTGCTCGGCTGTGCATGGCCGATCGTGCTCGCCGGCATGGGCGGCGTTGCGCGGGCCGAGCTTGCGAGTGCGGTGAGTGCCGCCGGCGGGTTCGGTTTTCTCGGGATGGTGCGTGAACCCGTCGCGCTGATCCGGCGCGAGGTCGGGTTGGTTCGCTCGGCCACCGAGCGTCCGTTCGGCGTGAACCTGATTCCTGCATCGACGCCGCCTGAACTGCTCGATGCACAGCTCGATGCGTGCATCGAATTGCGTGTGCCCGTGATTGCGCTGTTCTGGGACGTGATGCCGGGCGTCGTGCGGCGTCTGCGCGATGCGGGCGTGCGGGTGGTGCATCAGGTCGGGTCGCTCGACGATGCGCGCGCGGCGGAAGCGGCCGGTGCACAGGCGCTGATCGTTCAGGGGCACGAGGCTGGCGGCCATGTGCGCGGCGATCGGCCGCTGGCCGAGCTGTTGCCCGAAGCGGTTCACGCGACGCGGTTGCCGGTGCTGGCGGCGGGCGGGATCGTCGATGGCGCGGACGTGGCCGCCGCGATGGCGCTTGGCGCGCAGGGCGCGGTGATGGGCACCGCGTTCATTGCAACGCATGAATCGTTCGCGCATGCGTATCACCAGCAGCGGATCGTCGACGCGCGTGAAGGCGACGCACAGCTGACCGACATCTTCCATATCAACTGGCCACGCGGTGCGCGGGTTCGTGTGTTGCCGTCGAGTGTCACGCGCGGCGAGCGCGGCGATCCGTTCGGCGATGAGCGCGTCGTGATCGGCGACGAGGAAGGGCGGCCGATCTATCTGTTCAGCACGGATTCGCCGCTGCGTACGATGACCGGCGATTTCGAAGCGATGGCGCTGTATGCGGGTACGGGGGCAGGGCGGATCGGTGCGATCGAATCGGCCGGCGACGTGCTGCGTCGTATCGTGCTGGATGCGGCGGCGAGCGTCGAGAAAGGGGCGGCGGCTGCACCGGCAGGCGAGTCGGACGCGCATCGTGCGGCGTTGCTGGCGCTGCTCGATGAATTGCTGGAAGCGGAGCGCGCGGGGGCTCGCGTTGCATCGGAGACGGCGGCGGAGGTGACGGAAGATGCCGAGCTCCATCGTCTGATCGCACATATCCGCCAGGACGAAGCGCACTGGTGCAGCGTGCTTGTCGACGCGATCCGCACGCTCGGCGCGACGCCCACGCGGGCAACCGGCTCGTTCCATGAGAAGGCGATGGCGATCGACGATCTGGCCGAGCGGATGGCGTTTCTGAACCGTGGTCAGAGATGGGTCGTGCGCAAGCTGCAGGCGCTGCTGCCGACGCTCGCCGACCCGGATATACATCACGCGCTGTCGTTGATGCTGGTCGCGCACGAGAAGAATATCGGGTCGGTGGATGTGCGGTTGAGGGAGCAGCGAGCGGGTGGGGTGTAAGCGTATGGGACGCGTTTCGCGGGAATGAAACCGGCGTGCCGGCTCGAAGTCGTCGAACCGGTCATCGGGTGCAGCCGACGGGGCGCTCGATCCAGCTAACGACAAGGGGAAAGGAATTGGATCTCGCGGACTTCAATCGCATCTGGGCGCCGGTCTACGGACATCCCGCATGGTTGGTCAGGAAGGGGCACGGGAGCTTTCTGACGCTGGAATTTGGAACGCCCGAGCTTCAGACGAGAGAACCGGACGTCTCTTCACTCGCGTCGTCCGAACGCGTCCGAGCGCTCGCGGCGCGCAGATTGGTGACGGTGACCGGTAGCTGGCATCTGTGGATCTATTGCTGCCACTGGTCGATCACGCTGAATGGCGAAGAACTCGCCTGGAGCGAATCACCGGACGATGCGATTACGCTCGCAACGCGCGGAATCGACGGGCAGAAGTTGCTGTCGGTCGAGCGGGGCGCGAACCCGCAATCCTGGGTGTTCGGTTTCGACCTGGGCGGCGAACTGAAAACCCGGCCATATGGTGACGATCCGTCGGTCGAGCAGTGGTTTCTCTACGAACGGGATTCGGGCAACGTCCTTGCCGCGCGAGCGGATGGCCTGATTTCATATGGTCCGGGCACCCTTCGCCTGGAAGATGCGACATGGCATTCGCTTTCGACGACGGGCGGAACCGGAAGCGACTCACGCTGAATTCGACCGTAAAGGGTCGTGCCCGGTGGCCGCCGACCACATCTGACGAATCGACCTCAAGCCCGACGCGAACCCGCACCGTGCGCGGCTGCCAGTACCAGTTCCGCGAGGGAATTCAGAATGACGGCAGTCACTCCCCAGATATCGTATTGCTGATCTGCCCAATACCAGGCGCCGGTGCGCTCGCCGTCCGCGTACTGCCGCGGCAAGTCGGGATTCGACAGCGTGGCGAGCGGAAATTCGAAGATCTCTTCAACCTCGGCCGGTGCCGCCGCCCATGCGGCCGTAGCGGAAACGAGGCCGATCACCGGGACGATGGCGTGATTGCGCTTTCTTGTCTTGTGAATAGGCAAACATCCGACCAGCCGCACAGCGCCCGGCTCAAGGCAGATCTCTTCGAAGGCCTCGCGGAGTGCGGTACACCCCACGTCGTGATCCGACGCCATCGGGCGGCCGCCGGGGAAGCTCACGTGCGAAGCGTATTCGCTCAGGTTCGACGAGCGCTTGGTGAGCAGAATCGTCGGCGCGGGCCGTATCACGACGGGGACCAGCACGGCCGAAAGTTTCCACAAGCCGCCACTGTCGTCGAGCGATTCCTGCATCGCAGGCCAGCTCGTCGAACCCGGAATCCCGAAGCGCGCCACGCCTTGCACGATGGACTCGACGAGAACGTGCGTTGCGCCGGTGTCCGGCAGCGACGCGGGGCGTTCGTCACGGGTATTCAGGGCGCCTTTCCCGGTTTCCACGTCGTTCTCCTGTAGGGATACAGCGGAACCACCTTGATGCGGGGTTCCGGTTCAGCGAATGGGGCGATGCTCGCTCGTCCACGATACCGTATTTGCGATATGTCCCCGGTCTTCGATGTCGACCGCGCCGGCTGCGCGATTCTCACGCGTCATTTCCAGGCACTCCGTTCAGGGCCCGAAAAGCAAAAACCCGCCTTTCGGGCGGGTTGTGATCGCATACCGTCAACTCGATAGCTATCCCGCCGGAATGCTCGCGGCGCGAACAATCGAGTGGATGATCGACGGGTTCATGTCGAAAAGCTTGATTCGACCGGCGAGGCTGGACAAGCCCCGTCCGTGCAGCGCAGGATAGCGGGTCGAAAGCGGGCCTTCCCCGCGGAGAACCCAACGATGACCTCGCCAAGCGTGCGCCGGGCTACGATAGACGACGTGCCCGTCCTGGTACGAATCCGCAACGACGCGCATGCGAAGAAAGTCGCGCACGGCGATGATGCGTGGGGCAAGGAAGGTGACGGATTCTCCGACACTTGGGTACGAAACCATGTCATGCGGGCCGCGGTGTATGTCGTGGACCTGGACGGCACGTCGGTCGGAACGTTTTCGCTGGCCTTCGACGGCGACAAGCACTGGGGCCTGCAGGAACCGATCGCCGGTTACGTGCACGGGCTGTGCGTGCGGAGCGGTTTCAACGGGCGCGGGCTCGGCCGCTTCATGCTCGACTGGTGCGCGCGCGAAGTGCGCAGCCTGAACCGGCGTTGGGTTCGACTCGATTGCGCCGCCGACAACGCGATGCTGTGCGCTTATTACGCGTCGCTCGGCTTTATCCGCGTCGGAATGAAATCCGACGGCCGCGTGTGGTCGCTGTACGAGAAAGCGGTCGACTGAGCATCGATCGGAACGTCGACATGCTGCTCGCAGATTCCGTGGTCGAACCGTGGGCACGTCGCGCCAGTCATGCATCGCTGTCCCAGCGCGCGCCGTAAAAAAAGCCCGCCGAAGCGGGCCAACCTCTCGATGAAGAGGGGTGATGCGAATTTGCGACCTGCGCCGGCTCAACCCTTCGTCGCTCCGAACGTCAGCCCCGCGACGAAGTGTTTCTGCATCGCGAAGAACATCGCGACCGACGGCAGCGCGGCGAGAATCGATCCGGCCGACACGAGGTTCCACGACGTCGTCCATTGCCCCTTCAGCGCGGCGACGCCCACGGTGATCGGTGCGGCATCATCGCCTTGCGTCAGGCACAGCGCCCAGAAGTAATCGTTCCACACGAACGTGAACACGAGAATCGCGAGCGCGGCCAACGCAGGGCGGATCAACGGCAGCACGATTCGCCAGAACACCGTCCATTCGCCCGCGCCTTCGATCCGCGCCGCCTCGATCAGCTCGAACGGCAGTTGCTTGATGAAATTGCGCAGAAACAGCGTACAGAACCCCGTCTGAAACGCGACATGAAACAGGATCAGCGCCTCGACGGTGTTGAACACGCCAAGCCTGAGCGACAAGTCCCGCACCGGAATCATCAGCACCTGCACCGGCACGAAGTTCCCCGCGACGAACGTGCCGAACAACGCGGTATTCCCGCGAAACCGGTAAGTGGCGAGCGCGAACCCGGCCATCGCCGCCAGCGCGATCGAACCCAGCACCGACGGCACCGTGATCTGCACGCTGTTCCAGAAGTAATGCAGCATCGGCGACGTGGTCAGCGCGTCGCGATAGTTCTCGATCATCGAGAAGTGCCGCGGCCAGCCCCAGTAGTGACCTTCGACGAGCTCCTCGGTCGAGCGCACCGACGTGACGAACACGGCGATCATCGGCAGCAGCCAGATCACGAGCGCGACGGGCAGCGACAGCTTGTACAGCCGGCGCGAGACCGGCTTCCAGTGGGCAACGGGTGTCGGAAACATGATGAGCGAATCCCCGGGTGGTCACTGTTCGTTGCGCAGCATGCGGCGCAACTGGAACACGATGTAGACGAGCATGATCGCGAACAGCACGACGGCGATCGCCGCGGAATAGCCGAGCCGGTAGTACTTGATCGCCTGGTCGTACATGTAATACGCGAGCACGGTCGAACTTTCGAACGGGCCGCCGCCCGTCATCACCGAGATCAGGTCGAAGCTGCGCAGTGCGCCGATCACGGTGACGACGATCGCCATGAACGTGGTCGGCCGCAACTGCGGCAGCACGACGTGCCACAGCAGCGCGAAGCCGCGCGCGCCTTCCATCCGTGCCGCTTCGATCTGCTCGGGGTTCACCGACGTGAGGCCGGTCAGGTACAGGATCATGCAGTACGCGGTCTGCGGCCACAGTGCGGCGAACACGATGCCGAACGTCGCATAGCGCGCGTCGCCGAGCACCGGAATGCCGTGCCCGGCGATGAGCGCGAGCAAGCCGAAGGTCGGGTCGTAGAACCACGAGAAGATCAGCCCGACGACCACGCCGGACAGCACGAACGGCGCGAAGAACAGCGACTTCACGAGCCGGATGCCGGCAACGGCCTGGTTCAGGTACAGCGCGAGCGCGAGGCCGAGCGGCGGCGCGAGCATGAACAGCACGAGCCAGATCACGTTGTTGCGCAACGCGGTGTAGAACGTCGGCGCGTGCAGCAGCTCGACGTAGTTCGCGAGGCCGACGAACGTGCGCTCGGTCATCCCGTCCCAGTTGCAGAGGCTCAGCCACAGCGTCGACAGGATCGGCCAGATCACATAGACGGCAACCATCGCGCACGCGGGCGCGAGAAAGAGCCACGCGGCGCGCCGTTGCCGCCGCACGGCCGGCGACGGGCGGCGCGCGGGCCGCGCGGCGGGTGATCCGCGGCCCGGCGGCGCGGCGGCCGGTGCTGCTGGCGTTTCGGCGGGTCTGGACGCGATCGGACTGGACACGGCAAGCCTCCTGGGCGAACGCGGCGGCGCACGGCCGCCGCGTGAGTCACGCGATTACTTCTTGTAGATCCGCTTGCGGGTCTGTTCGAGTTGCGCGAGCACCGAATCGAGCTGCGCGGGATTCGCGACGAACTGCTGCATCCCCTTCATCCCTTCGTCGGCCATTTCCTTCGTCATGTCGCGGTCGTAGAACTGCGCGACGCCGCCCCGGGTGTCGGCGAGGATCCGGAAGCCGATTCGCGAGATCGGATCGTCCGGCTCCGGCGACTTGCTGTTGGCCGACAGCGAGCCGAGCCCTTCGGCAAGCTTCGCGCCCATCTCGGGCGTTTCGACGAACGCGAGGAACGTATGCGCGTCGGCCTTGTTTTTCGCCTTGGTCGGGATGTGCAGCGATTCGACCGGACCGTCTTCGGCGGTCGGCACCTTCGGGTCGATGATCGGGAAGCGGTAGTAGCCCATTTCCTGCTTCACGTTCGGCGGAAAGCCCGCCGCGATGAAGGTGCCCATCAGCATCATCGCGGCCTTGCCCTGGAACAGGAACGGCTGCGCACCGTCGAGATCGTAGGACAGCGCGTTGTCGATGAAGTAGCCCGCGTCGATCAGCGATTTCCACGTCGTGTAGACCTTCTTCACGCGCGGGTCGGTGTACGGCACGTCGCCGGCCATCAGTTGCTGGTGGAACGCGTTGCCGTTCAGCCGCAGGTCGAGATAATCGAACCAGCCGGCGAGCGTCCACGCATCGCGGCCGCCGACCGCGATCGGCGTGATGCCGGCCGCCTTCAGCTTCCTGCACGCATCGAGAAACTGGTCCCATGTTTTCGGCTCGTCGGCGATGCCGACCTTGCGGAACAGGTCCTTGCGGTAGAACAGCCCCCACGAGTAATAGACGGTCGGCGCCGCGTACTGCTTGCCGTTGTACGACGATGCGTCGCGCGTCGACGCGTACATTGCGCCCCAGCCGTTTTTCGCCCAGTCGCCGCTCAGGTCCTCGAACAGCCCGCGCTTCGCGTAGTACGCCATTCGCTCGCCCGCGTGCCAGTTCACCACGTCGGGCGCGACAGTCGTGAGCCACGCGGGGAGCTGCACCTTGTACGCTTCCTCGTCGACGAAGGTGGGCTTCACGTCGATGTCGGGATGGGCCTTGTGGAACGCCTCGAGCGTCGACTGCCAGACCGCGCGCTGGCTGGCGCCCTTGAACGCGATGTTGATCGTCAGCGTGCCCGCGTTGGCCGGTGCGGCCGCGCCGAACGATGCGGCCGCGATGGCGGCGGCCGTCGCAAGCCGGGCGGCGACGCGAAGGGGGCGATGTGTCATGTGTGTCTCCAGTCCTGTGTGTCGTTGTGCGTGACCGGCGCGTCGCGGCGCCGGGGGCGGTTGCTACGAACGGCTTCGATACGCGGCGACGCCTTGCGGCTCGACCTGCGCGGTGCCGACCACGAACGCGGACGGGGGCACCGCGTCAATCGTGTGCGGCGTGTTGCGGTAGTTGAATACGTAGGTGAGGCCGCCGCGCCGGCTGATGCGCAGTCCGTCGCCGAGCGGTGCGGGCGCGAGGCCGGCTTCGGCCGCGACGTCGGCGAACAGTCGCACGGTGGTCGCGTCGTCGAACAGCGCGGCCCAGTAGTGCAATGCGCCGTGCGATACGCAGGCCGGATGACCGTCGGCGAAGCGCGCGCGTACGATGCCGCGGGCGTCGTCGTCGCCATGCAGCTCGACGAGATCGCGCCAGTGACGCGCGTCGCCGGTGAGCGGCGAGCCGTCGCGCAACGTGCCGTCGATCCGCTCGGTCACGTTCGGCCGCAGCGACTCGACACGCCACACGCGCATCGGCATGATCGACGCGAGCGGGCCGGGCGGCAGCGTCGGCGGAATCCGCAGGTCGGCGGTCTTCGAGCCGGTGCGCGGGCCGAACACCGCATGCGCCCCGGATGCGGCGAGCCGTGCCGCGAAGTCGTCCGGCACGATCGGCAGCGGCGGCACCACGACGAGCCGGTAGCCGTCGAGCGGCGCGTGCGGGGAAACGATGTCGACGTCGAGGCCGAGCGAGCGCAGCGCCGAGTAGTACTCGAACGCGAAGCGCGGATAGTGGAAATCGGCGCCTTGCGGCTGCACTTCGAACAGCCACTTCGCGTCGTAGTCGAACACCAGCGCGACGGGGGCGCGCACCAGGCCGTTCGCATCGGTATCCGTGCCGGCGTCGAGCACCGCCGCGATTTCGCGCGCGACGCGCTGCGCTTCGCGGCCGCCTTCGTCGAGTTGATCGTCCGGCGTGTGCAGGCCCGCATGCATCTGTTCCTGCGCGAACGGCGCCTGCCGCCAGCGGAAGTACGACACGCAGCCGGCGCCGTGCGCGAATGCTTCCCAGCTCCACAGCCGCACCATGCCCGGCAGCGGCGCGGGGTTCCACTGCGCCCAGTTCACGGGCCCCGGCTGCTGCTCCATCACCCAGAACGGCAGCTTCGACATCCCGCGATAGAGATCGTGATTGAACGACGCGAAATCGGGATGACCGGTGCGCAGCCAGCGTGCCTTCACGTCGGGCGCGAACCATTGCTCCTCGAGCGCGCCGAGCGGGTAGCTGTCCCACGTCGCGATGTCGAGGTCGCGCGCCACGTCGTAGTGGTCGAATTCGGTGAAGAGCTGCATGAAGTTGTGCGCGACGGGGCGGCCCGGCGAATGCGCGCGGATCACGTCGACCTGCATCCGGTGATAGCGAGCGACTTCGTCGGAGGCGAAGCGCCGGTAGTCGAGGCGATGCGACGGATGCGCTTCGGTCACGGTGCCGACCGGTGCGTCGATTTCGTCGAAATGGCGGTACTCCATGCTCCAGAACACGGTGCCCCATGCGCGGTTCAGTGCGTCGATCGTGTCGTAGCGCGCCTTCAGCCATTCGCGAAAGCGCATGAGCGCGGCGGGCGAATAGCTGACGACCGTCTGGTGGCAGCCGAGCTCGTTGTCGGTTTGCCAGTAGCGCACGGCCGGGTGGCGGCCATAGCGTTCGGCGACTGCCGTGCAGATCCGGCGCGATGCTTCGAGATAGGTCGGCGACGAGAAGTCGTAGTGGCGGCGCGAGCCGAACTTGCGCGGCCGGCCGTCCGCGCCGACCGCGAGGATGTCGGGGTGACGGTCGACGAGCCACTTCGGCGGCGTCGCGGTCGGCGTGCACATGACGATGTCGAGACCGGCCGCGCCGAGCACGTCGACCGCGCGATCGAGCCAGCCCCAGTCGTATTCTCCCGGCGACGGCTCGATGCGGCTCCACGCGAATTCGGCGATCCGCACCTGCGCGATGCCGAGTGCCTTCATCCGGCGGGCGTCGTCCGCCCACATCGATTCCGGCCAGTGTTCCGGGTAGTAGCAGACTCCGAGGCGCATGCCGGATCCTTATGCGTAGTGGTGGACGTGGACGTCGGCGCGCGCGGGCACCGCGCGGCCGTCTTCGGTGAAGAGGTGGCAGGCCGCAGCCGGCGCATGCGCGTGTACGCGCTCGCCGCGACGCAGCGGCGCGTCGCCGGGCACTTTCGCGATCAGCGGCGTGCCGCCGGGCTGGTCGAGGTGCACGTAGGTCTGCTCGCCGAGGCGTTCGACCAGCACGACGTCGCGTGCGAGCGCCGTCGCGTCGTGCGCGGCGCCGAGCGTCAGGTGTTCGGGGCGGATGCCGAGTGTGACGGTTGCGCCGGGCGCGAGCGCCGAACCGTCGCGCGGCAGCGTGAAGGTTTCGCCGGACGGCACGACGGTGACGATCGTGTGCTGCGCGTCGCAAGCGGCGACGACGGTCGGCAGGAAGTTCATTCGCGGCGAGCCGATGAAGCCGGCCACGAAGCGGCTCGCCGGATGGTGGTAGAGGTCGAGCGGCGCGCCGACCTGCGCGATGCTGCCGTGCTGCGCGGTGTCGGCGCCTGTATGCAGCAGCACGATCTTGTCGGCGAGCGTCATCGCTTCGGTCTGGTCGTGCGTCACGTACACGACGCTCGCCCGTTCGAACTGACGGTGCAGTTTCGCGATCTCGACGCGGGTCTGGCCGCGCAGCGCCGCGTCGAGGTTCGACAGCGGCTCGTCGAACAGAAACACGCCGGGCTCGCGCACGATCGCGCGGCCGATCGCCACGCGCTGCCGCTGGCCGCCGGACAGCGCCTTCGGCTTGCGCTCGAGCAGCGTGTCGAGCTGCAGGATCCGCGCGGCGTCGCGCACCTTCCGGTCGATCTCGGCCCTCGGCACGCGGGCGAGCTTCAGCCCGAACGCCATGTTCTCGTAGACCGTCATGTGCGGAAACAGCGCATAGCTCTGGAACACCATCGCGACGCCGCGCTCGGCGGCCGGCACGTCGTCGACGCGGCGGCCGTCGATCGACAACTCGCCGTCGCTCAGATCCTCGAGGCCCGCGATCATCCGCAACAGGGTCGACTTGCCGCAGCCGGACGGGCCGAGGAACACGCAGAACTCGTGCGCGCCGATCTCCAGATCGACGTCGCGAATGACCGGCGCGTGCTCGCCATAGGCTTTCTGCACGCGTCGCATCGAGATGCTCGCCATTGTCTCCGCTCCATGTTCTAATGCGCTTTCGTAATGCTTAAGCGCTTAATCATCGCGATCAAAAAAAGAGCCGGTCCCGATCGCGGCCGAGTCGCGCCCGTCGGACGGGCGGCTGGGTGTGCGGCGATAGTGCGCCGCTTCGGTGAGCGAAGCAAATACTGGATCGGCATCTCATATAGTGAGCAGACAATGGCAACACTGGATGAAGTCGCGCGCCGCGCCGGCGTGACAGCCGCGACGGTCTCGAACGTGCTGCGCAACCGCGGGCGGGTGGGCGACGCAACGCGCGCGCGGGTGCTGGAAGCGGTGGAGGCGCTCGGGTATCGGCCGCATCTGGCCGCGCGGGCGCTCGCGGAAGGGCGCGCGCCGACGGTTGCGCTGATGGTGTCGAGCATCGCGAACCCGTTCTATCCGGAGTTCGCGCTCGCGGTCGAGCGTGCGGTGCGCCGCAACGGGCAGTTCCTGATCGTCTGCAATACGAATGAAGATCCGTTGCAGGGGCGGGCGTATCTCGACCAGATCGCCGGGACGATTTCCGAAGGCATTCTCGTGACCAACGCGAACCTGCATCTGCCGGATCTGGTCGCCGTTGCACGGCGCGGTGTGCCGGTCGTGCTGTGTCTGTGGGAGCGGCCCGATGCGCCGCCCGAGGGGCTGCCTTGCGTGGCCGTGGATTTCCGCGAGGCGGGGCGGATCGCGACGCGGCATCTGCTCGAACTCGGGCACCGGACGATCGGCGTGATCGTCGGCGGCTCGGCGAGCGGCGTGCAGGCGGCGCGCTACGACGGCTTCGTCGACGTGATGCGCGAAGCGGGGCTCGACGCGTCGATCGTCGCGGCCGAGCCCGATTCGATCGACGGCGGCGTGCGTGCGGCGGGCCGCCTGCTCGATGCGCATCCGGGGCTGACCGCGCTGGTCGCGACCAACGACCTGCCGGCGATCGGCGCACTGCACGCGGCGGCCGATCGCGCCAGGCGCGTGCCCGACGACCTGTCGATCGTCGGCATTACCGACATTCATCTGGCAAGCGACACGCGTCCGACGTTGACGACCGTCGCGATCCCGACCGCCGAGGCGGCGGGGCTCGCGGTCGAACTGCTCAATGCGTTGCGCGAGGCGGGCGGGCAGGTCGACGAGGTGTCGCGGGTGCGGACGGCGTCGTTGCCGAGGTTGGTGGTGCGGGGGACGACGGGCGCGGCGCCGGGGCCGCGCACGACGGCCTAGACGTCGCGGGCGGCCGCGCCGCGCGACACCGGACGTGGCGTGGTTTGCCGGCGTGGGGCGCAACCGGCGAAGCGGCGAAGCGGCGAATGGCGCTGGTCACCGGCCACTGCACGGAACCGGAGTCCCGGGCCGGATTGGGTGCGGGCCTCATTCGCCTTCGACGAGCCGCATCACGATCCGTCGCGCCGATTCGAGATGCGCGACCGTCATCGCACGAGCACCGCGTGCATTGCGTTCGCGGCACGCTTGCAGGATGTCTTCGTGCTCGACCTGGAACGATGGCGTATCGGCGAGCAGCGTCGCCTGCAACCGCTCGTACCGCTCGACCTGGCTGCGTAGTTCCGCGATCGCCTTCAGCTGCCGCTCGTTGCCGCAGCACGAATACAGCAGCGCATGGAACTCGCGGTTCAGCTCGCCTTGCCGGCGCGGCACGCCCGATTCGCCGAGCAGCCGGTGCACGAGCTCGGCGCGCGCCAGCGTCTCGTCGTCGAGCCGCTTCACGCTGCGGAAGATCGCATCGCCTTCGAGCAGCGCGCGCATGTCGTAGATCTCCTGCACGTCGGACGCGCTCAGCATCCGGACGACCGCGCCGCGATTGCGGAAGATGTCCAGCAGCCCTTCGCGCTCAAGGCGCTGGATCGCCTCGCGCATCGGAATCCGGCTGATCCCGAAACGTTCGGCAAGATCGCGCTCGACGAGCCGCTCGCCTGCCTGCAGTTCGCCGTTGATGATCATTTCCCGCAGCGATGCGGCCACCGCGTCTGCCGTGGAATCGAGTCTGGCTTCCATGCCTCTGGGCTCCTGAATTTGGAATAATGGTATACCAAACGACATTCAGGTGCCACAATGGCGACCTCACGTTCCGATAGCAGAGGAGAGCGGGATGGCGCATGGCGAACACAAGTACGGCGTGACAGTGGAGTGGACCGGCAACCGGGGAACCGGCACGTCGGGGTATCGCGACTATGGCCGCGATCATGTGATCCGCGCGGGGTCGAAGCCGGACATTCCCGGCTCGTCGGATGCCGCGTTTCGCGGCGATGCGGCGCGCTGGAATCCGGAGGACCTGCTGCTGGCGTCGGCGTCGGCATGCCACAAGCTCTGGTATCTGCATCTATGCTCGGATGCGGGGATCCGCGTGCTCGCGTACGTCGACGAGGCCGAAGGCACGATGCTCGACAGCACCGGGCAAGGGCGTTTCACCGAAATCGTGCTGCACCCGCGCGTGACGATTCGCGCTGGCGACGATCGCGAACTGGCGGAGCGGCTGCATCACGCGGCGCATGCGAAGTGCTACGTGGCGAACTCCGTCAATTTCCCGATCCGGTGCGAGCCGGTGATCGAATTCGCTGCGGCGTGACGCACGCAAGGGGGACGACGTTGAAGCTCTTCTACTACCCGAGCAACGCAAGCATGGCGCCGCATTTCGTGCTGGAAGAAATCGGCAAGCCGTTCGAGCTGGTGTGGGTCGACCGCACGCGCGACCAGCACAAGTCGCCCGAATATCTCGCGCTCAATCCGAACGGGCTCATTCCGGTGCTGGTCGACGGCGATCTGGTGCTGTACGAGACGGCCGCGATCTGTCTGCATCTTGCCGACACGCATCCGGAGCAGCGGCTTGCGCCGGACCTCGGCACGCCGGAGCGTGCGCGCTTCTACACGTGGCTGACGTGGCTCACCAACACGCTTCAGGCGACGCTGATCGCGTATTTCTATCCGGAGCGGTGGGTCGATGCGGGCAACGCGTCGGGGGCCGCGCAGGTGAAGGCGCATGCGGAGGCGAAGGTGGCGACGCTGCTGGATCAGCTCGAGTCGCAGCTCGACGCAAGCGGCGGCCCCTGGCTGCTCGGCGCGCACTATACGGTGCTCGACCCGTATGCACTGATGCTGTGCCGCTGGACGCGCGGCTTCGCCGAGCCGGCGCGGCAGCGTCCGGGGCTCGGCGGCTATCTGCGGCAGGTGCTCGCGCGCCCGGCGATCCAGCGGGCGCTGAAGACGGAAGGGCTCGCGGCGCCCTGGGTGTAAGCGGCGCGCGGGCGCAGCCGCCTGCGTGCCGTTCGGCTTCGACCGGCGCGCGCGCCGCACGGGCGCGCCTTCCCGTGCATCGTTACAGTTCGATTCCGTAGACGTCCCGCGCGGCCGTGCGGATCGCATCGGCCATCACCGCGACGGCCGGCGAAGGCAGCCGGTCGGTGCGCGTGATGATCCCGAAATCGTCCATCCGGCAATCCATCTCCAGCGGCAGCACGGTAACGATCCCGTGTCGCGCGTAGTACCGCGCGACGTCCTCCGCCAGCACCGCGATCATGTCGCTCTGCTCGATCAGCTGCGTAATGAAAAGCAGCGCGGCCGTCTCGACGACGTTCGCGGGCGGCGCGAGGCTGGCGCGCTGGAACACCAGCTCGAAGCGATGGCGCAGCACGCTGCCGGCAGGCGGCATCACCCACGCGGCGCGCTGGACGTCGGCGAGCGACAGCGGCGCCTGCGCGAGCAGCGGATGGCCGGGCCGCACGACCGCGGCGACCGGCTCGCCGGTCAGCGGCTCGTAGCGCAGGTGCAGCTTGTCGTGTTCGGCGGACAGCCGGCCGAGCACGATGTCGAGCTTGTCCTGCGCGAGGTGTTCGAGCAGCGCGTTGCTCGTGTCGATCGCGACGGACACCCGCACGTTCGCGTGCGTTCCTTTCACGGCCGCGACGGCCGGCGGCACGAGCCGCAGCCCCGGCGACGTGATCGCGCCCACCGCCACATGCCCGAGATGGCCGGCCTTGAGCGCGGCCAGTTCCTCGCGCGCCTGGTCGAGGCTGCCGAGCGCCGCGCGCGCATGGCGGATCAGCGCGTCGCCATACAGCGTCGGCCGCATCCCGCGCGGCAGCCGTTCGAACAGCACCGCGCCGATCGATTCCTCCAGCTCGCGCAGCAGCTTCGACGCGGCCGGCTGCGTCATGTTCAGTGCGGCCGCCGCGCGATGAATGCTGCCTTCGTCGGCGAGCGCGACGACCAGCAGCAACTGGCGCGTCTTCAGGCGGCTGCGGTTTCCCCACGGGCTGGCTTCGCTCATCGTACGGGTTTATATCGATATCGGAATCGATATCGTAATCGCCTAAAACGTCATTGGCGAGTTATCAAAATTCTCCCTAGACTGCGTCGGTATCCCGTCACCACAGGACTGACGATGTCGGCAACAAAACCCAGGCTGCGCTCCGCGCAATGGTTCGGCACGAACGACAAGAACGGCTTCATGTACCGGAGCTGGATGAAGAACCAGGGCATTCCCGATCACGAATTCGACGGTCGGCCGATCATCGGCATCTGCAATACGTGGTCCGAACTGACGCCGTGCAACGCGCACTTCCGCAAGCTCGCCGAGCACGTGAAGCGCGGCATCTTCGAGGCGGGCGGCTTTCCGGTCGAGTTCCCGGTGTTCTCGAACGGCGAATCGAACCTGCGGCCGTCGGCGATGCTCACGCGCAACCTGGCGTCGATGGACGTCGAGGAAGCGATCCGCGGCAACCCGATCGATGCGGTTGTGCTGCTCGCCGGCTGCGACAAGACGACCCCGGCGTTGCTGATGGGCGCGGCGAGCTGCGACGTGCCGGCGATCGTCGTGTCGGGCGGCCCGATGCTGAACGGCAAGCTCGAAGGCCGGAACATCGGCTCGGGCACGGCCGTGTGGCAACTGCACGAATCGTTGAAGGCCGGCGAGATCGACCTGCATCACTTTCTGTCCGCCGAAGCCGGGATGTCGCGCTCGGCCGGCACCTGCAACACGATGGGCACTGCATCGACGATGGCGTGCATGGCCGAGGCGCTCGGCGTCGCGTTGCCGCACAACGCGGCGATTCCGGCTGTCGATTCGCGCCGCTACGTGCTCGCGCACATGTCGGGCATCCGTATCGTCGAGATGGCGCTCGAAGGGCTCGTGCTGTCGAAGGTCCTGACGCGCGCCGCGTTCGAGAACGCGATCCGTGCGAACGCGGCGATCGGCGGGTCGACCAATGCGGTGATCCACCTGAAGGCGATCGCGGGCCGCATCGGCGTGCCGCTGGAACTCGAGGACTGGATGCGCATCGGCCGCGACACGCCGACGATCGTCGACCTGATGCCGTCCGGGCGCTTCCTGATGGAGGAGTTCTATTACGCGGGCGGCCTGCCGGCCGTGCTGCGCCGGCTCGGCGAGGGCGGGCTGCTGCCGCACCCCGACGCGCTGACGGTAAACGGCAAGTCGCTGTGGGACAACGTGCGCGAAGCGCCGAACTACGACGACGAGGTGATCCGCCCGCTCGACCGGCCGCTGATCGCGGACGGCGGGATCTGCATCCTGCGCGGCAATCTCGCGCCGCGCGGCGCGGTGCTCAAGCCGTCGGCGGCGAGTCCGGAATTGCTCAAGCATCGCGGCCGCGCGGTGGTGTTCGAGAACCTGGACCATTACAAGGCGACGATCAACGACGAAGCGCTCGACGTCGATGCCGGTTCGGTGCTGGTGCTGAAGAACTGCGGACCGCGCGGTTATCCGGGGATGGCCGAAGTCGGCAACATGGGGCTGCCGCCGAAGCTGCTGCGCCAGGGCGTGAAGGACATGGTGCGCATCTCGGATGCGCGGATGAGCGGCACCGCATACGGCACGGTGGTGCTGCACGTCGCGCCGGAAGCGGCCGCCGGCGGCCCGCTCGCCGCAGTGCGCAACGGCGACTGGATCGAACTCGACTGCGAGGCCGGCCTGCTGCATCTCGACATTACGGACGACGAACTGCAGCGCCGCCTGTCGGACGTCGATCCGGCCGCGGCGCCGGGCGTGGCCGGGCAGATGGGCAAGGGCGGCTACGCGCGGCTGTATATCGACCACGTGCTGCAGGCGGACGAGGGATGCGACCTCGACTTCCTGGTCGGCACGCGCGGCGCGGATGTGCCGAGCCATTCGCATTGAGCGGCCGGGCGGCGCAACGTGCGCCGCGGCCGCGCGAGGGCATCGGCTCGCGCATCGTCAAGTTGTGAAACCCGTGAACGCATGATGGCCTCGCATCGGGGCCGACGCAGGACGCGAACCATGACATCGAGCAGCACGCCGCGTTATCGCGGCATCTTCCCCGTCGTCCCGACGACGTTTTCCGATACCGGCGAGCTCGATCTCGCGAGCCAGAAGCACGCGGTCGATTTCATGATCGACGCGGGCTCGGACGGGCTGTGCATCCTCGCGAACTTCTCCGAGCAATTCGCGGTCACCGACGACGAGCGCGACGTGCTCACGCGCACGATCCTCGAACACGTCGCCGGCCGCGTGCCGGTGATCGTCACGACGTCGCACTACAGCACGCAGGTCTGCGCGGCGCGCAGCTTGCGCGCGCAGCAGCTCGGCGCGGCGATGGTGATGGCGATGCCGCCGTATCACGGTGCGACGTTCCGCGTGCCGGAAACGCAGATCTTCGATTTCTACGCCCGCGTGTCCGACGCGATCTCCATCCCGATCCTGATCCAGGACGCGCCCGCGAGCGGCACCGCGCTGGCCGCGCCGTTCCTTGCACGGATGGCGCGCGACATCGAGCAGGTCGCGTACTTCAAGATCGAGACGCCGGGTGCGGCGAACAAGCTGCGCGAGCTGATCCGGCTCGGCGGCGACGCGATCGAGGGGCCGTGGGACGGCGAAGAGGCGATCACGCTGCTTGCCGACCTGCATGCGGGCGCGACCGGCGCGATGACGGGCGGCGGATTTCCGGACGGCATCCGGCCGATCCTCGACGCGTTCCGCGAAGGGCGGCACGACGATGCGTTCGCGCATTACCAGAGGTGGCTGCCGCTGATCAATCACGAGAATCGTCAGTCCGGGATCCTGACCGCGAAGGCGCTGATGCGCGAAGGCGGCGTGATCGCGTGCGAGCGGCCGCGGCATCCGATGCCTGAGCTGCATCCGGACACGCGCGCCGAACTGATCGCGATCGCGCGCCGGCTCGATCCGCTCGTGCTGCGCTGGGCGCGCTGAGCGAGTGGCGAAGGAGGAACACAGATGAGCAAGGTGTTTTCGCTGGGCGTGATCGGGATCGGCAAGATCGCGCGTGACCAGCATCTGCCGGCGATCGCCGCCGAGCCGGGCTTCGTGTTGAGCGCCTGTGCGAGCCGTCACGCGGAAGTGGCCGGCGTGCGCAACTATCCGGACCTGGGCGCGCTGCTGGCTGCCGAACGCGAACTCGACGCGGTGTCGCTGTGCGCGCCGCCGCAGGTGCGCTATGCGCAGGCGCGCGCCGCGCTCGAAGCCGGCAAGCATGTGATGCTCGAAAAGCCGCCGGGCGCGACGCTCGGTGAAGTGGCCGTGCTGGACGCGCTCGCGCGCGAACGCGGCCTTACGTTGTTCGCGACCTGGCATTCGCGCTGCGCGAGCGCGGTCGAACCCGCGCGCGCTTGGCTCGCGACGCGCACGATCCGCGCGGTGCAGGTGCGCTGGAAAGAGGACGTGCGGCGCTGGCATCCGGGGCAGCAGTGGATCTGGGAGCCCGGCGGCCTCGGCGTGTTCGATCCCGGCATCAACGCGCTGTCGATCGTCACGCGGATCCTGCCGCGCGAGCTCGTGCTGCGCGAAGCGACGCTCTATGTGCCGAGCGACGCGCAGATGCCGATCGCGGCCGAGCTCGATTGCGCGGATACGGAGGGCGTGCCCGTGCATGCGGAATTCGACTGGCGCCACGGCCCCGTCGAGCAATGGGAAATCGCGGTCGACACGTCGGACGGCGTGCTCGCGATCAGCCGCGGCGGCGCGCAGTTGTCGATCGACGGCGCACCGGTCGAGATCGGGTCCGAGCGCGAGTATCCGGCGCTGTATGCACACTTCCACGCGTTGATCGCGCGCGGCGAAAGCGACGTCGACGTCCGGCCGCTGCGGCTCGTCGCCGACGCGTTCCTGTTCGGGCGGCGCGTCGGGACGGACGCGTTCGGCCGCTGACAACGTGCCGGCGCGCTCCATTGCGAGCGCGGCCGCGCATGAAGCATGTTGAAGACCCAAGCCAATACAAGGAGACACCGCATGAACCGCACGATTCGCCGACACACCCTGCGCGCGCTGCTCGCCGCGCTTTGCATCGCTCCCCTCGGGACGCAGGGCGCCGCGCACGCCGACGCGCCGCTGAAGATCGGCTTCCTGGTGAAGATGCCCGAGCAGGCATGGTTCATCAACGAGCAGAATGCCGCGTCGGCGCTCGGCCAGAAGGAGAACTTCTCGGTCGTGAAGATCGGCACGCCGGACGGCGAGAGGGTGCTGGCCGCGATCGACAATCTCGGCTCGCAAGGCGCGCAGGGCTTCGTGATCTGCGCGCCCGACGTGCGCCTCGGGCCGGCGATCGCCGCGCGCGCGAAGCGCTACAACATGAAGTTCGTGACGGTCGACGACCAGCTCGTCGACTCGACCGGCAAGCCGCTGCCGAACGTGCCGCACCTCGGGATGTCGGCGACCAAGATCGGCAACCAGGTCGGCCAGGCGATCGCAGACGAGATGAAGCGGCGCGGCTGGAAGCCGGAAGAAGTCGGCGCACTGCGCATCACCAACTACGAGCTGCCGACCGCGAAGCTGCGCACTGACGGCGCGACGCAGGCGCTGCTGGCGAACGGCTTCCGCCAGGAGAACATCTTCGACGCGCCGCAGAAGACGACCGACGACGAAGGCGGCTTCAGTGCGGCCGCGCCCGTGCTCGCGCGCCATCCCAACGTGAAGAAGTGGGTGGTCTACGCACTGAACGAGGAAACCGTGCTCGGCGCGGTGCGCGCGACCGAGCAGCTGCACATCCCGGCAGCCGACGTGATCGGCGTCGGCATCAACGGCGCGGGCGAGGCGTTCGCCGAATTCCAGAAGAAGGAGCCGACCGGCTTCTACGGGACGATCGCGGTCAGCTCGACGAACCACGGCAAGGAGAGCACGCAGAACCTCGTCGACTGGATCCGCAACGGCAAGATGCCGCCGGCCGACACGCAGACGAGCGGCAAGCTGATGACGCGCGCGAACTGGCAGGCCGTGCGCGCCGAGCTCGGCATCTGAGCGTGCGGGGCGACGACGCGATGACGATGCAGACGATGACGGCCGTGTCCGGCAACGACGCCGCCGCGCAAGCCGGCGCCGGTAAGCCGGCGCCGGGCGGTGCGCTGCTCGCGCTCGACGGCATCACGGTGACGTTTCCGGGCGTGCGCGCGCTCGATGGCGTGTCGCTGGCGGTGCGCGCGGGCGAAGTGCACGGCCTGATGGGCGAGAACGGCGCGGGGAAATCGACGCTGCTGAAGGTGCTGTCGGGCGTGAACCAGCCGCAGGCCGGCACGCTGACGCTGAACGGCACGGTGCAGCGCTTCGCGTCGACACGCGCCGCGCTCGAGGCCGGCATCGCGATCATCTACCAGGAACTGCATCTGGTACCCGAGCTGACGGTCGCGGAAAACCTGATGCTCGGGCAACTGCCGAGCCGGCTCGGCGTGGTCGACGAACGTGCGCTCGCCGTGCGGGCGCTCGATGCGCTGGAGCGGCTCGGCGAGCACATCGATCCGGATACCCCGGTCAAGTATCTGTCGATCGGACAGCGCCAGATGATCGAGATCGGCAAGGCACTGATGCGCGACGCGCGCGTGATCGCCTTCGACGAACCGACGAGTTCGCTGTCCGCGCGCGAAACGACGCAGCTGTTCCGGATCATCCGTTCGCTGCGCGCGGAAGGCCGCGCGATCATCTACGTCACGCACCGGATGGAGGAAGTCGACGCGCTGTGCGATCGCGTGACGGTGTTTCGCGACGGCCGGCGGATCGAGACGTTCGAATCGGTCGCCGACCTGGACCGCGACCGGCTGATCGGCTGCATGGTCGGCCGCTCGATCGAGGACGTGTACGGCTACCGGCCGCGCGCGGCCGGCGACGTGCTGATCGAGGCGAAGGGGCTGATCGGGCCGGGCCTGTCCGAACCGGTGTCGTTCGCCGCGCGGCGCGGCGAGATCGTCGGGTTCTTCGGGCTCGTCGGCGCGGGCCGCTCGGAGCTGATGAAGCTGCTGTACGGCGCGGCGCGGCCGAGCGGCGGCCACGTCGAGCTCGGTGGCAAGCGCGTCGCGTTCGCGAGTCCGCGGCACGCGGTGCGCGCCGGCATCGCGCTGTGCCCGGAAGATCGCAAGCAGGAAGGCATCGTTGCGATCGCGTCGGTGGCCGACAACCTGAACATCAGCGCGCGCCGCCATTTCAGCCTGGCGCGCGTGCTGCTCGACGCGCGGCGCGAACGCGAGCTCGCGCAGAAATATATCGAGCGGCTCGCGATCAAGACCCGCGACGGCGACACGCCGATCGGCGCGCTGTCGGGCGGCAACCAGCAGAAGGTCGTGCTCGCGCGCTGGCTGGCCGAGCGCATCGACGTGTTCCTGATGGACGAGCCCACGCGCGGCATCGACGTCGGCGCGCGCGCGGAAATCTACAACCTGTTCTACGAACTCGCGGAAGCGGGCCGCACCGTGATCATCGTGTCGAGCGATCTGGCCGAGGTGATCGGCGTGTCGGACCGCATCGTCGTGATGAAGGAAGGACGGATCGCGGGCGAAGTCGCGAAGGCGCAGGCGACGCCCGACACGCTGATCAAGCTCGCGCTGCCGCGCTGAGCGGCGTGCAGTCAACCGGAATGCAATCGATATGAGCCAGGCCATGCAACCCCAACGCACTTCCCCGTCCTCCGATGCCGCCGTCGCGCCCGCGCGCGCCCGCGGCGGCGTGTGGCAACTGATCAACCGCTCCGGCATCGTGATGGTGTTCCTGGTGCTGTTCGCGGTGCTGTCGGCGACCGTGCCGGACTTCCTCACGCCGCGCAACATCCAGGGCCTGCTGCTGTCGGTCACGCTGATCGGCTCGATCGCGGTGACGATGATGTTCGTGCTCGCGCTCGGCGAGGTCGACCTGTCGGTCGCGTCGATCGTCGCGTTCTCGGGCGTCGTCGCATCGACGCTGATCACCGCGACGCACAGCGTCCTGTTCGGCACCGCGGCCGGCATCCTCGCGGGCGGCGCGGTCGGGCTCGTGAACGGCGTGCTGATCGCGCGCTGGCGGATCAATTCGCTGATCGTCACGCTCGCGATGATGGAAGTCGTGCGCGGTCTCGCGTTCATCACGTCGAATGGCGACGCGGTGATGATCTCCGAGGAGCGCTTCTTCGAACTCGGCTCCGGTTCGTTCCTCGGCATCTCGTTTCCGATCTGGAGCAACATCGTCGGCTTCGTCGTGTTCGGCTTCCTGCTGCGCAAGACGGTGTTCGGCAAGAACGTGCTGGCTGTGGGCGGCAACGGCGAGGCCGCGTTGCTCGCCGGGCTGCCGGTGATGCGCATCAAGATCGCCGTGTTCGTGCTGCAGGGGCTCGTGACCGGTTTCGCCGGCGTGATGCTCGCGTCGCGGATGAGCCTAGGCGACCCGAAGACGTCGGTCGGCCTCGAGCTCGGCGTGATCTCCGCATGCGTGCTCGGCGGCGTGTCGCTGACGGGCGGCGTCGCGACGATCTCCGGCGTGCTGGTCGGCGTGCTGATCATGGGCGCGGTGCAGGACGCGATGAGCCTCCTGAACGTGCCGACCTTTTACCAATATCTGATACGCGGCGGAATTCTGTTGCTTGCCGTGCTGTTCGACCAGTATCGTCGCAACCAGCGGCGCGCGATGAAGATCTGACCAACGCGCCGCCCGCGAAAGCGACAGATATCGGGAGACGGCATGCAACAGACTAGTCCGGGCGCGGCGGCACTGCTCGTAGACAGCCGCAACACGCTCGGCGAAGGCGCGACGTGGTGCGACGCGACGCACGCGTTGTACTGGACGGACATCGAAGGCGCGCGCCTGTGGCGCTGCCGCGCGGACGGCTCGGCCCTCGCGCAATGGCCGATGCCGGAGCGGCTGGCGTGCTTTGCGCTGACGAACGAGCCGGACGTGCTGCTCGTCGGGTTCGCGACGCATCTCGCGTTCTTCGATCTGCGCAGCGGCGCGTTCACGCGCATCGTCGATGTCGAGCCGGATCTGCCGACGCGGCTGAACGACGGCCGCTGCGATCCGTTCGGCGCGTTCGTGTTCGGGATGAAGGACGAAGGCGGCGATCCGCCGTGCGCGATCGGCGGGTTCTATCGGCTCAATCCGGACCTTACGCTCGAACGGCT
This sequence comes from Burkholderia sp. Bp9016, assembly GCF_003857765.1. Taxonomy (NCBI): domain Bacteria; kingdom Pseudomonadati; phylum Pseudomonadota; class Betaproteobacteria; order Burkholderiales; family Burkholderiaceae; genus Burkholderia; species Burkholderia sp. Bp9016. The sequence continues at coordinate 185,435 of NZ_QTPY01000005.1, read as the reverse complement.
TGCATTGCCGGCTGCCGCGATCGCGAACAGCATCGCGTTCTCGCCGGACGGTTCGAAGATGTACTTCTGCGATTCGATGGTGCGCGAGATTTTCGTGTGCGATTACCGCGCGGGCGGCGATGTTGCCAACGTGCGGCTGTTCGCGCGGCTCACCGACGCGGACGGCGATCCGGACGGCTCGACGATGGACCGCGACGGCGGGCTGTGGAATGCGCAGTGGGGCGGCCGGCGGGTCGTGCGCTACGGGCCGGACGGTGTCGAAACGGCGCGCGTGGCGGTGCCGACGGCGCAGCCGAGCTGCGTGGCGATCGATGGGGAAGGTCGGTTGTACGTGACGAGTGCGCGCATCGGGTTGAGCGACGACGCGCTGGCGAGCGATGCCGATGCCGGTGGCGTGTTCGTCGCGCAGACGGGCCATGCGGGGTTGGCGACCGCGAGATTTGCTGGGACATGTCCTGGATGAATGGCGGGTGTGGACGGCAGGTTCTATCGGCTGCAGGCAAAGATCCGGGTTGTACGAAAGATGGGCCTTGAACGGGGCTGATCAGCCGTCGTCTTTCTTAGCGGAATTCAGGCGCGCCGCATCCGCGACATGAATGCCGCGCGGAAAACGTGATCGCGGAATGCGTAACGCCGACGTGACGCAAGGTCATCCTTTCCCCGTTCACAGCTGCTTCGCATATTCCTCCGGCCACATCCATCGACCAGGCTCAAAGCATCGTCTTATACACAAATCTGCCCTCCGCAACCGTAGGCCGGAACAAACCGCCGTCGAGCTCTCGATACTTCGGCGCCGGATGACACGACAGAAGCCGCTGCCGGGCTGTAGATGCGGCTACCTCCGTGGACGAAGCACCGGCACAACCCGAAGTGACGCAGAAAAACGAAAGCCCCCGGCTTGTGAAGGTTCGGGGGCCTTTCTTTTACACACAATTACCATAATTAAAATAAAGATAGTCGGGCGCGAATCCAATCCCATTTGGTAGGCGGAATCGGGCGGCGGTTTTTCGCCCGGGGCTAGTCTATCGATTGATACAGTGTTTTGAGTCTCAAACGGGATGCATCCTTGTACACCCTCGTACTTCTTTAACTCTGATCCTAGCAAACCTTTTTGTGGCTTATAGTAAGGATTTTTTTGCGCCAGTAATAAATGGATTTCATCAATCGATTAATGAATTATTCTGTAATATTTAATAATTAACGAAACTCCCGTTCCATGTTGATCCTTGTTGGTTCAGGTATCGCAGTCACTCCACCCTGTGATGGTTGGAATGAAGCTGTTTTTTTACCCCGTCACGAAGTGCCGAACCATTTTCAAGATGAGAATCGATTGTTTTTGGTAATTTAATTAGTGTGCCGACCGATAATTTCGTACTTATACGAGGCAACTGAGCACATGGAGGTATGCTGGGAGTGATGTCGCGACTATGCGTTCGCCCCCGACGTGCTGGTAAGATGGCGCGCAATTCCATCCCGCCCGCACCATGAGTTCCGCACCGACCAAGCCCGCGAATCCGAAAAACGCCGCGACGAGCGCCACGGCAGGCGCCGTGAAGAACGCCGCGAAAAGCGCCGCCCGCGCGACGGGCGACAAGCCGAAGACGCGCGTGCAGCAGCGCCTGACCTACGTGATCGGCGGCCTCGACCGGCTGCTGCGCCGCCATATGACCGACGCGCTCGCGCCGCTCGGCATCACGCTCGCGCAATACACGGCGCTGTCGGTGCTCGAGGCGCGCGGCGCGTCGTCGAATGCGCAGTTGGCCGAGCGCTCGTGGATCACGCCGCAATCGGCTAACGAGGTGATGAGCGTGATGGCCGCCCGCGGTTTCGTCACGCGCGAAGCCGACCCGTCGCACGGCCGCATCATCCTGCTGACGCTGACCGACGAAGGCGCGGCGATGCTGCGCGAGTGCGAAGCCGTGCTGCGCCCCGTCGAGACGCGAATGCTCGGTGACATCTCCGCCGACGACGCCGCGCATGTGCAGCGCGCGCTCGAACTGTTCTCGCGCAACCTGCGCGGCTGATCGCTTCCCGACGCTTCATCGCGCGGGCCCGCGTGGGCCCGTGCAGCCCGCCTCCGCTGCGCCTTGTCGTCGCCAGTGGCCTGACCGTTCCCCGATTCCATCGTGTCCTCGGCTTTCCGCTCCGGGTTTACACCGGCGTTCGTGCCGCTTGCAATATCAGGTAGCCTGATATTAAATGAAGCCGTTCGCAGCAGGATCGCTGCGCACCGAATCGCACTGGAAACGAACGACAGGAACCGACATGAGCAAGTACGACAATCGCTGGCAGACCGTGGAAGTGAAGGTGGAGGCCGGCATCGCGTGGGTGACGCTGAACCGTCCGGACAAGCGCAACGCAATGAGCCCGACGCTGAACCGGGAGATGCTGGACGTGCTCGACGCGATCGAATTCGACGACGAAGCGAAGGTGCTGGTGCTGACCGGCGCGGGCGCCGCGTGGACGGCCGGCATGGATCTGAAGGAATATTTCCGCGAGATCGACGGCGGTTCCGACGCGCTGCAGGAAAAGGTGCGTCGCGACGCATCGGAATGGCAGTGGCGCCGTCTGCGGATGTACAACAAGCCGACGATCGCGATGGTGAACGGCTGGTGCTTCGGCGGCGGGTTCTCGCCGCTCGTCGCGTGCGACCTCGCGATCGCGGCGGACGAAGCGGTGTTCGGGCTGTCGGAGATCAACTGGGGCATCCCGCCGGGCAACCTGGTGAGCAAGGCGATGGCGGACACGGTCGGGCATCGCCGCGCGCTGCACTACATCATGACCGGCGACACGTTCACCGGCGTCGAAGCGGCGGCCATGGGCCTCGTGAACAGCAGCGTGCCGCTGGCCGGCCTGCGCGACGCGACGATCGCGCTCGCCGCACGGCTGATGGACAAGAACCCGGTCGTGCTGCGCGCGGCGAAACACGGCTTCAAGCGTTCGCGCGAACTCACGTGGGAGCAGTGCGAGGATTACCTGTACGCGAAGCTCGACCAGGCGCAACTGCGCGATCCGGAGCGCGGCCGAGAGCAGGGGTTGAAGCAGTTCCTCGACGACAAGACGATCAAGCCGGGCCTGCAGGCATACAAGCGCTGATACAGCGCTGACAAAACCGCCAACGCAACCGCAAGAGACAGGCAAGGCAGGAGACGACATGACCGACAGACGGATGCTGATCGCCGGCGAGTGGTGTACCGCCCGCGACGGGCGAACCTTCGACCGATTCAACCCCGCGACGGGCGCGCTCGCGTCGCGCGCGCCGGCGGCCGGCCCGGCCGACGCCGACGCGGCGATCGACGCCGCGCACCGCGCGTTTCCCGCATGGGCGGCGCTCGCGCCGACCGAGCGGCGTCGCCGGCTGCTGAAGGCGGCCGACCTGATGGACGCGCGCATCGACGAGATCGTCGCGACCGGCATCGCCGAGACCGGCGCGACGCCCGGCTGGCTCGGCTTCAACGTGACGCTCGCGGCGAACATGCTGCGCGAGGCCGCGTCGATGACGACGCAGATCGACGGCGACGTGATCCCGTCCGACGTGCCCGGCAATCTCGCGCTGGCGATGCGCGTGCCGTGCGGCGTGGTGCTCGGCATCGCGCCGTGGAATGCGCCGGTGATCCTCGGCACGCGTGCGCTGGCGATGCCGCTCGCATGCGGCAACACGGTCGTGCTGAAGGCGTCCGAAGCGTGTCCGGGCGTGCACGCGCTGATCGGCGCGGTGCTGAACGACGCGGGCCTCGGCGCGGGTGTCGTCAACGTGATCACGCATGCGGCGGCCGATGCGCCGGCGCTCGTCGAGCGGCTGATCGCGCATCCGCATGTGAAGCGGATCAACTTCACCGGATCGACGCACGTCGGGCGCATCATCGCGCGCCACGCGGCCGCGCACCTGAAACCCGTGCTGCTCGAACTCGGCGGCAAGGCGCCGGTGCTCGTGCTCGATGATGCGGATGTCGATGCGGCGGCCGACGCGATCGCGTTCGGCGCGTTCTTCAACCAGGGGCAGATCTGCATGTCGACCGAGCGCGTGATCGCCGCGCGCCCGATCGCCGATGCGCTCGTCGAACGGCTGAGCGAGAAGGCGCGCACGCTGGTGGCCGGCGATCCGCTGGCGGGTCACGCACTCGGCACGATGGTCGATGCTGCGGCCGCCGCGCGTGCCGCGTCGCTCGTCGAGGACGCACGTGCGCACGGCGCACGCTTGCCGCTCGGCTGCCGGATCGAGGGCGCGACGATGCAGCCGGCGATCGTCGACGGCGTGACGCGCGACATGCGGCTCTATCGCGAGGAGTCGTTCGCGCCGGTGGTCGCGATCCTGCGGGCGGACCACGACGACGAAGCCGTCGCGCTCGCGAACGACAGCGAGTTCGGATTGTCGGCGAGCGTGTTCAGCCGCGATGTCGCACGCGCGATGACGGTCGCGCGCCGGATCGAATCGGGGATCTGCCACATCAACGGTCCGACCGTGCACGACGAAGCGCAGATGCCGTTCGGCGGCACGAAGGCGAGCGGCTACGGCCGCTTCGGCAGCCGCGCGTCGATTGCCGAATTCACCGAGCTGCGCTGGATCACCGTGCAGACCACGCCCCGTCATTACCCGATATGAGCGAGCCGACGATGAATGCATTGAAGGCGCCGCTTGCGGCCGGCCAACACGCCGACGGCGTGCGCTATCGCGCGGCGGCCGTCGCGGTCGGCGCGGCCGAGATTCGCCGCGCGGAAAGCGGCACATGGTATCTGCGCTCGCGCGAACCGCTCGGCGACTATCCGGCACGCCTGACCGATTGCCTTGTGCGCGGTGCGCAAGCGCATCCCGAGCGCGTGCTGGCCGCGCGGCGCGGCGCCGACGGCCGCTGGATCGAGATCACCTATGCGCAGATGCTCGAACGCGCCCGCGCACTCGGGCAGGGCCTCGTCGATCTAGGGCTGTCGGCCGAGCGTCCGCTCGCGGTGCTGTCCGGCAACGATCTCGAGCATCTGCAACTGATGTTCGCGGCGATGCTGGCCGGCGTGCCGTACTCGCCGATCTCGCCCGCGTATTCGCTGGTGTCGACCGACTACGGCAAGCTGCGCCACACGCTCGGCGTGCTGCGGCCGGGCGCGGTGTTCGTCGCCGAACGCGCGCCGTTCTCGCGTGCGCTCGACGCGACGTTGCCGGCCGACGCGGCGCTGATCGTCGCACGCGACGGCGATGCCGCCGCAGACGCCGACGGAAAGAGCCGCGCGGTGCCGCTGTCACGCCTGCTCGCCACCGCACCGTGCACGATCGACGCGATCCATGCGGCAGTCGGCCCGGATCATCTCGCGAAGATCCTGTTCACGTCCGGTTCGACGAAGCTGCCGAAGGCCGTGCCGACCACGCACCGGATGCTGTGCAGCAACCAGCAGATGCTGCGCCAGACGATGCCCGAACTCACGCGCGAGCCGCCGGTGCTGGTCGACTGGCTGCCGTGGAATCACACGTTCGGCGGCAGTCACAACCTCGGCATCGCGCTGTACAACGGCGGCACGCTGTACATCGACGACGGCCGCCCGGTGCCCGGCCGCTTCGACGAAACCGTGCGCAACCTGCGCGAGATCGCGCCGACGATCTACTTCAACGTGCCGAAGGGCTGGGAAGAGCTGACCGTCGCGCTCGAACGCGACGCCGAGCTGCGCGACACGTTCTTCTCGCGCGTGAAGCTGTATTTCTTCGGCGGCGCGGGGTTGTCGCAGGCCGCGTGGGACCGGCTCGACCGCGTGACCCAGGCGCATTGCGGCGAGCGCATCCGGATCATGGCCGGCCTCGGGATGACGGAGGCGTCGCCGTCGTGCCTGTTCACGACGGGGCCGCTGATGCGCGCCGGCTATATCGGGCTGCCCGCGCCCGGCTGCGACGCGAAGCTCGTGCCGTGCGGCGGAAAGCTCGAACTGCGCTTCAAGGGGCCGAACGTGATGCGCGGCTACTGGCATGCGGACGCCGATCCGCGCGACGTGTTCGACGAAGAGGGCTATTACCGCAGCGGCGACGCGGGCGTCTTCGCCGATCCGGCGCGGCCGGAACTCGGGCTGCTGTTCGACGGGCGGCTGACCGAGGATTTCAAGCTGAGCAGCGGCACGTTCGTCAGCGTCGGGCCGTTGCGCGCGAACGCGGTGTCGAGCGGCGCGCCATACGTGCAGGACGTGGTCGTCACCGGGATCAATCGCGACGACATCGGCTTGCTCGTGTTTCCGCGCGTCGACGCGTGCCGTGCGCTCGCGGGGCTCGCAGCCGACGCGCCGGTGCGCGATGTGCTGCGCGCGCCGGCCGTACGTGCGGCGTTCGCGGCATGGCTCGTCGCGCTGAACCGGCATGCGACCGGCGGCTCGACGTTTGTCGCGCGCATCCGGCTGATGGACCAGCCGCCGTCGCTCGATCTGGGCGAAGTGACCGACAAGGGTTCGCTGAACCAGGCGGCCGTGCAGCAGCACCGCGCGGCGGCGATCGACGCGCTGTACGACCCGGCGCGGCGCGATCCGGACGTGATGTACGCGTAAGCAGCACCAGGCAGACACGAGTAAGCGGAAGTACACGTAACGACCCGCCGGCCATCGCACCGGCAGGCACGCTTGCGGCCAGTGAATCAGGCTGCCTGATATTGGCGGCCGTTCAGCCGACACCTCGCGCGCGGGTCCGCCACTGGCCGGCGGCCGCGCGCGGCGGCCGTTGCCGGGCCGACCGACTACAAGACATGGGATTGGAGACAAGGATGAATACGTACGTTGCCGAAAAACCAACGGTCGCGACCACGCTCGCGCTGTGTTTCGCGATCGCCCTTCTGGAAGGGCTCGACCTGCAGTCGGTCGGCGTCGCCGCGCCGCGCATGGCGCATGAATTCGGGCTGACCGTATCGCAGATGGGCATCGCGTTCAGCGCGGGCACCTTCGGGCTGCTGCCGGGCGCGATGCTCGGCGGGCGGCTCGCCGACCGGATCGGCCGCAAGCGCGTGCTGATCGCGTCGGTCGTGCTGTTCGGGTTGCTGTCGATCGCCACCGCGCAGGTATCGACCTTCGCGATGCTCGTCGTCGTGCGCGTGCTGACCGGCATCGGGCTCGGCGGCGCGATGCCGAACCTGATCGCGCTGTCGTCGGAGGCGGTCGAGCCGCGCTCGCGCAGCAGCGCGGTGGCCACGATGTACTGCGGGATCCCGTTCGGCGGCGTGATCGCGTCGCTGATCGGCGTGCTGCTCGCCGGCGACACCGAATGGCGGCACATCTTCTACGTCGGCGGCGCGGGCCCGCTGCTGCTCGTGCCGCTGCTGGTGTGGTTCCTGCCGGAATCGCGCGCGTATCTCGACATCGCCGGCACGCAGGCCGCGCGCACCAGCGTCACGCGCACGCTGTTCGGCGACGGCCGCACGACGTCGACGCTCGCGCTGTGGATCAGCTACTTCTGCACGCTGATCGTCCTCTACTTCCTGCTGAACTGGCTGCCGTCGCTGATGGCCGCGCGCGGCCTCGATCGCGAGCATGTCGGCCTCGTGCAGATCGCGTTCAACGTGGGCGCGGGGCTCGGTGCGCTCGGCATCGGCGCGGCGCTCGACCGGATGCGTGCGTCGCGCGTGGTGGGCGGCATGTATGTCGGGATCGTGCTGTCGCTCGCCGCGCTGGCGGCCGCGCCCGGCTTCGCGTCGCTCGCGGCGGCCGCGTTCGCGGCCGGGATGTTCGTGGTCGGCGGGCAGTCGGTGCTGTATGCGCTCGCCGCGATCTATTACCCGACCGCGATGCGCGGCACGGGCGTCGGCGCGGCGGTGGCGGTCGGCCGGCTCGGCTCCGTCGTCGGGCCGCTCGCGGCCGCGACGCTGCTGGCCGCGGGCCGCAGCGCGCCGGTCGTGATCGGCGCGAGCATCCCCGTCACGCTGGTCGCGGCCGTCGCCGCGCTGGTGCTGATTCGCCGCCCGCAAGCCGGCGACTGACGTTTCGCCTTTTTTCAATGCGCGCCGTCAGAGCGCGCCACTCACCAAGGTCTGGAGACGCAACGACATGAAAAAGAACACAAGGAACGGCCTGCTGGCCGCAGGCGCATGCTGCGCACTCGCCGCGCCGGGCGCGCACGCGCAGTCGAGCGTGACGCTGTACGGGATCATCGATACGGGCGTCGAGTTCGTGTCGCACGCGAACGCGGCCGGCGACCACGTGGTGCGCATGCCGGGCGTGACGGGCGAACTGCCGTCGCGCTGGGGGCTGCGCGGTGCGGAGGATCTCGGCGCCGGCTACCAGGCGGTCTTCACGCTCGAAAGCGGCTTCAACGTGCGCGGCGGCGATCTCGGGCAGGGCGGCCGGCTGTTCGGGCGGCAGGCGTTCGTCGGGCTGAAGGGCGGCTTCGGCACGCTCGCGTTCGGGCGGCAGTACACGATGACCTACCTGGCGCTGCAGGGCGCGGACATCATCGGCCCCGACATCTACGGGCTCGGCTCGTTCGATGCGTACGTGCCGAACGGCCGCGCGGACAACGCGGTGACGTACGTCGGCACGTATCGCGGCGTGACGCTCGGCGCGGCCTATTCGTTCGGCCGCGACGGCGCGGGCACCGGCAACTCTCCGGGGCAGGGCACGTGCGCGGGGCAGGTGCCGGGCGACTCGCTCCAGTGCCGCAACTGGTCGGTGATGCTCAAGTACGACAGCGCGTACTTCGGCGCGGCGGCCTCGTACGAGGAACAGCGCGGCGGCACCGGCGCGGCCGCGAACTTCTTCGACGGCGTCGAGCCTGTCGCCTTCACCAGCAGTGGCGGCAAGGATGCACGCACGCACGTGAGCGCCTATGCGCAGGCGGCCGGTGCGCGCATCGGCGCGGGCTGGATCGGGCGGCGCGTGTCGACCGGGTCGCCGGCCGCGCCCGGCGCGCACTCGGACCTATTCTTCGTCGGCGCGTCGTATGCGGTGAAGCCCGATTTCGTCGTCGACGGCGAAGGCTACCGGATCGTCAACAGCGCGCACGACACGCGCGCGACGATGGCCACGCTGCGCGCGACCTATCTGCTGACCAAGCGCACGGCCGTCTACGCGCAATCGTCGTATCTGTGGAACAGCGCGCACGCGCGCTACGCGGTCAGCGGCGGCGGTGCCGGCACGACGCCCGGCGAAGGGATGGGGCAGCTCGGCGCGATGGTCGGCGTGCGGCACATGTTCTGATCGGCAGCCTGACGAACGGGAGTTATCTTGAACAGGAAATCTGCATTCCTCTGTATCGCGCCGCTGTCCGCGGCGGCCATGCTCGCCGGTTGCGGCGGCGACGATTCGGTCAGCTCCGCGCCGACGCACCTGAGCGCCGCGACGCCCGCCGCGATGACGCAGACCTGCGACGCGCTCGCCGCGAAGCTGTCGTATGCGAACACGTCGTTCACGTCGGTCACGACCGCGGCCGCCGGCGCGCTGACGGTGGCCGGCAAGCCGATCGCCGAGCACTGCGTGATCGAAGGGAAGATGAACGAGCGCGTGAGCGCGGTGGATGGCAACACCTATGCGATCGGCTTCGAGATGCGCTTGCCGAAAGCATGGAACGGCCGCTTCTTCTACCAGGCGAACGGCGGCCTCGACGGCAACGTCGTGACCGCGACCGGCGAGATCGGCGGCGGCGGGCCGCTGACCGATGCGCTGAACATGGGCTTCGCGGTGATCAGCTCGGATTCCGGGCACAGCGCCGCGCAGAACCCGCTGTTCGGCATCGATCCGCAGGCGCGGATCGACTACGGCTACGGCGCGGTCGACGCGCTCACGCCGATGGCCAAGCAGGTGATCCGGCTCGCGTACGGAAAGGCGCCCGACCGCAGCTATTTCGACGGCTGCTCGAACGGAGGCCGTCACGCGATGGTCACGGCGGCGCGCAACCCGGGCGACTACGACGGGATCATCGCGGGCGACCCGGGCTTCCACTTGCCGAAGGCGGCGATCGGCGAGATGTACGGCGCGCAGCAGTTCGCGAAGATCGCGTCGGCGACCGGCACCAACGGGCTGCCGGACATCCGCAGCGGCTTCACCGATGCGGAGCGCCAGTTCGTCGGCGCGAAGATACTCGAGAAATGCGATGCGCTCGACGGCGCGACGGACGGGATGGTGCAGGACGTCGCGGCGTGCCAGGCGCACTTCAGCATCGAGACGGACATCCCGGCCTGCGTGAACGGCGCGCGCACCGGATCGTGCCTGACGACCGCGCAGAAGAGCGCGCTGGAAAACGTGTTCGCGGGCGCGCGCAACAGCGCTGGCGCGGCGCTCTATGCGAGCTTTCCGTACGATCCGGGCGTGGCCGGCAGCGGCTGGGCCGCGTGGAAGCAGTCGAATTCGGTCACGCTCGATCCGGCCGCGATGGCGTTCACGTTCATGACGCCGCCGAAGACCGCCGCGACGCTCGCCAACCTCGCCGGCTTCGCGCTCGGCTTCGACATGGACAACGATGCGCCGTCGATCTTCGCGACGAACGGCGTGTATACGCAATCCGCGTGGTCGTTCATGACGCCGCCCGACGAGACGAACCTGGCCGCGCTGAAGTCGCGCGGCGCGAAGCTGCTCGTCTATCACGGCACGGGCGACCCGGTGTTCTCGTTCAACGACACGAGCGACTGGTACGGGCGGCTCGCGCAGGCGAACGGCGGCGACGCGTCGGACTTCGCGCGCTTCTATCCGGTGCCGGGAATGAACCATTGTTCGGGCGGCCCCGCGACCGACCAGTTCGACATGCTGACGCCGCTCGTCGCGTGGGTCGAGCAGGGGCAGGCGCCGGCCGAGATCGTCGCCACCGCGCGCGACACGACCAACGCGGTGCCGAACGCCGACGTGCCGACGTCGTGGGGCGCGGGGCGCACGCGTCCGCTGTGCCCGTATCCGCAGGTCGCGCGCTACAACGGGTCGGGCGACGTGAATTCGGCGGCGAGCTTCAGTTGCCGATGACGTAGCGGCAGCGTGAATGTGCCGATGCGCGCGCATCGGCACATTCGCCGTGACGAGCGTGCGGGCCCGGAACGCGGCGATGTGTCGGGCACGACGTTGGAGGTCGCGTCCGGGGTACTATGGCGCCTTCTCGTCAGTGCGACGCGTCCTGATCGACGTGCCGCGCCAGGTGTCCCTCCTCTGATTCGGCCATGCAAACCGTAGCGGTACTCGACTTCGAAACAACCGGGCTTTCCCCGAACATGGGGGACAGGGCGACCGAAATCGCCGTGATTCTGCTGCGCGACGGCCAGATCGTCGACCGTTACCAGAGCCTGATGAACGCCGGCCGCCGCATTCCGTCCGACGTCGTCGCGCTCACCGGGATCACGAACGATATGATCGCGTCGGCGCCGCCGGTGGCGAAGGTCATGAGGGAAGCCGCCGCGTTCGTCGGCAGCCATCCCGTCGTCGCGCACAACGCGGGCTTCGACAAGCGCTTCTGGCAGGCCGAGCTTGCCATGCTCGGCATGGCGGCCGAGCACGCGTTCGCGTGCACGATGCTCGTGTCGAGACGCATCTATCCGCATGCGCAAAGCCACCGGCTGTCGAACCTCGCGGACATGCTGCGCCTGCCGCAGACGGGCCGTGCCCACCGGGCGATGGTCGACGCGGAGATCGCGAGCCATCTGTGGTGCCGGTTGCAGCGCGACATCGGCGAGACCTACGGGCTGCGGCACGTCGATCACGGGCTCATGTCGCGGTTGCAGGCGACGAGCAAGGCGAAGGTCGCGGCGTTCTTCGGGGCGTTGGCCGCTGGCGCGCGCTGACCCGCGTATCACTCGCCGAGGTCCACCGGCACCTCGAGCCCGGCCTTCACGCGGCTCATGCTCACCAGCGTCTTGAAACACTTCGCGTTGTTGTTCGAGAAGAACAGCTCGCGCGTGAGCGCGTTGTACCGATCCAGGTTGCGCACGGCCAGGATCGGCACGAAATCCCATTCCCCCGTCACGTGATAGCACAGCCGGATCTGCGGGCAGCGCTCGAAGGTCCGCTTCATCGCGTCGAGCTGGTCGATCTGCTCGCGCTTGACCTCGACGTTCACGACGATCGTCAGCGGATGGTCGACTTTCTCCGATGCGGCGTGCACGTTCGAATACACGCACGAGTTCGCGCCGGCGTGCCGCTGCGCGACGCGACGTCCGATTTCAACGACGAGATCCTGCCGGTCGGCGCGCGCTATTTCGCGGAAGTGGCGCGGCGCGCGTTGCGGCCTTCGGCATCGGTGACGCGTGGATGCCCGGCGGCACCGGGCTGCCCGCCGCCGCGGGCGCCCCGCACGCGCCGTGCATCACGTCACACGAGTTCGCCCAGGCACGCGTCGAACTGCGCGACGAGCGTGTCGACGTCGTCGGCCGTCGTCTGCGGACACACGAGCATCATGTTGTGGAACGGCGTGATCAGCACGCCGCGGTTCAGCAGGTACAGATGCACGACGTGCTCCAGCTCGCTGTCGAGTTGCGCGCCCGCGATCGTGCCGTTGCGCGGCGGCGTGGGCGAGAACTGGAACTCGGTGCGCGCGCCGATGCGCGTCACGCACCACGGCAGCCCGTGTTTCGCGATCGCCTGTTCGAGCCCGGCGGCGAGCCGCGCGGCCAGTTCGAACATGTGCGCATACGCGGCGTCGGTCGCGACTTCCGCGAGCGTCGCGCGCATCGCATGCATCGCCAGCATGTTCGCGGTGAGCGTCGTGCCGATCCCGGAATGGCCGGGCGGCGCGTTCAGCTTCGCCGCTTTCGCGCGCTCCGCGAATTCGGCGCTGAAGCCGTATACCGCGCACGGCACGCCGCCCGCGATCGGCTTGCCGACCACCAGCACGTCAGGTTCGAGACCATGCGCGACCGCATAGCCGCCCGGGCCGCTGCTGATCGTGTGCGTTTCGTCGATCACGAGGAGCGTGCCGTAGCGGCGCGTCAGTTCGCGCGCGGCTTCCCAGAAACCCGGTTCGGGCAACACCATGCCGATGTTCGTCATCGCCGGTTCCGCGAGCACGCACGCGACGTCGCCGTCCTTCAGCGCCGCTTCGAGCGCGGGCAGATCGTTGAATTCGACGACGCGCGTGTTCGCGAGCAGGTCGTACGATTGGCCGAGCAGGCTGTCGCGCTGCACCGGGCGGCCGTCGACGAGATCGACGAACACGTCGTCGACCGTGCCGTGATAGCAGCCGTTGAACACGACGATCGTGTCGCGGCCGGTGGCCGCGCGCGCCCAGCGCAGCACGAAGCGGTTCGCGTCGCTCGCGCTCAGCGCGAACTGCCAGACCGGCAGCTTGAAGCGGCGCGCGAGCTCGCGCGACACCCACGCGGCGTCCTCGCTCGGCAGCATCGTCGTGTAGCCGCGCGTCGCCTGTTCGGCGAGCGCGTGCGCGACCGGCTCGGGTGCGTGGCCGAACATCGCGCCGGTATCGCCGAGGCAGAAGTCCGCGTAGCGATGACCGTCGACGTCCGTGAAAGTCGCGCCGCGCGCTTCCTTCACGACCAGCGAGAACGGCGTCGACCAGTCCTGCATCCAGTGCAACGGCACGCCGAAGAGCAGGTGCTCGGCCGCTTCCGCCGACAACGCGCGGGATTTCGGCATGGCTTCGGTGAATGCACGGCGCTCGCGATCGAACAGCGCGCGGGCGCGGATGAGGTCGACTCCGTGGCGGGTCTGCAATTGATGCTCCTCTGACGGGTTGGAATGGACGAGTGAGGCCTCCGCGAGCTTGTCATATTCCATGCGTGCGGTCGATTCGGACTCGACCCGCGTATCCGTCATACGTGCAGTTTGTGCGCATAAAGATACGACAACATATCTCATTTTAGAAAAACGAAATGTGAGTGGGCGCACACATCAAGCCAAATTGGCCGATAAAAACAGGGTAAACGACAAATACTGGTCGAATGCGGATCGCGTCTAGACTGTTCGATGTAGTACGACGACGTATGAATTGAGATCCGCCGTCCGGCGTATCGACACCCAAATCATCGAAGGAGTGCCCATGGCCGCACCCAGCCGCCGTTCGTCTTCGTCTGTCCGATCGTTCTCGTCGAAGCGGGTTTCGCGCCGCGCCTTCATCGGCTGGACCGGTGCGCTTGCCGGCGGCGCCGTGCTCGGCGGACCGCTCGCCGCCACCCGCGCGTTTGCGGCAGGCAGCTCGCCGAATGCGGCGGTCGACCTCGTCTGGGGCGAGCACGGTGCGGCCGCGCGCATCGCGGCGTCGCTCGCGCACGTGTCGCGGCTCGCGTTCCGCGGGCGCGAGTTCGACGTCACGCACTACGGCGCGCGTGCATGCGCGATCGTCGCGCAGACGTCGCCGTACCCGGTGGCGAAATCGCCGGTCAGCCCCGGGTCCGAGCTGACGACCGCGGCCGGCGCGTTCGATTCGCGTCCGGCGTTCCTCGCGGCCATCGACGCATGTCGCCGCGAAGGCGGCGGGCGCGTGGTCGTGCCGCCCGGCAATTGGTATTGCGCGGGGCCGATCGTACTGCAGAGCAACGTGAATTTTCACCTGAGCGCGAACTGCACGATCTACTTCAGCCCGAACCCGGCCGACTACGCGAAGGACGGCCCGGTCGACTGCGGCGCGAACGGCCGCCTGTACTACAGCCGCTGGCAGGCGAACGACTGCCTGAACTACGGTGCGCCCGTCTATGCGCGCAATGCGACGAATATCGCGCTGACGGGCGAAGGGCCGACGTCGGTGCTCAACGGGCAGGCGATGACGCCGTTTTCCGGCAGCGGAAGCAACAGCGTGTGCTGGTGGACCTACAAAGGGTCGTCGGGCGCATACGGCGCGAGCGCGACGGTGCCGAGCCAGGCGTATGCGAACCCGAACAACGTCGACCTGCGGATCGTCGCGCCGGCGATTCCCGACGCGCTCTACACGCTGCTCACGTCGCCCGTCACGCCGTGGCAGCAGGACCAGAACTACCTGCCGGCGCTGTCCGAGGCCGGCGTGCCGGTCGAGAAGCGCATCTTCGGCCTCGGCCACTACCTGCGGCCGTGCATGGTCGAATTCATCGGCTGCACCAACGTGCTGATGGAGAGCTACCAGACGCAGAACACGCCGTTCTGGCAGCACCATCCGACCGCGAGCCGCAACGTCGTGATGCGCGGCGTGACGACCAACAGCATCGGCCCGAACAACGACGGTTTCGATCCCGACGCATGCACCGACGTGCTGTGCGAGGGCTGCACGTTCAACACCGGCGACGACTGCATCGCGATCAAGTCGGGAAAGGACCGCGACACAGAGTATGGCCCGGCGAAGCGGCACCTGATCCGCAACTGCACGATGAACAGCGGCCACGGCGGCATCACGCTCGGCAGCGAAATGGGCGGCGGCGTCGAGCAGATCTATGCGACCAACCTGTCGATGCTGAACGCGAACTGGCAGACCAACCCGCTGAACATCGCGATTCGCGTGAAGACCAACATGAACCGCGGCGGTTACGTGAAGGATTTCCACGTGAAGGGCGTCACGCTGCCGAACGGCGTGACGCTCAAGGGCGGCGGCTACGGCAGCGCGCTGCTCGCGGGCAGCCCGGTCAACGCGAGCGTGCCGCTCGGCGTGGTTACGCCGGCGGCCGGCAACCCGTCGGCCGCGCAGGGCGGGATCGTTACGTTCGACTGCGATTACCAGCCCGCGAACGACGCGGTGCGCACGCGGCCGCCGGTCGTTCAGAACGTGACGATCTCGGACGTGACGGCGAGCAACGTGACGCTGAACGGCGTGACCGCGTCGTGCTTCCAGGCGATCGTCGCGCAGGGGCCGATCGCGTTCGACTACAACGGCACGCCGCCGACGCCCACGGTGCAGCCGATCTCCGGCGTGACGATCAGCAATTGCGATTTCGGTACGCCGGTCGCGTCGGGCACGGCGACCGTCACGTCGCCGGGGCCGATCTATGCGTTCAACGTGAATGCGATGACGCTGGCGAACGTGACGATCGCCGGGCAGGCGGTCAACGCGACGATTACCGACAAGCGGTGAGGTAACGAGGGGCAAGCGTTCGCGGGCGGCCGATCGATGCACGCGAACGCGAAGCTGGCTGCGAACGCGTTACGCGAGCGTCTTCACCATGTGATGTTCATCGTAGAAGCGGCCGTCGACGAACAGCGAGCGCGGTTCCGTGCCGAACCGGACGAATCCTTGCGATGCGTACAGCCGTTCCGCGGTGCCGTTGATCTCGTTCACGCACAGCGTCAGTTGCCGGCACTGCCACGCCTGCGCCGCATGCGCGGTCGCGCTGTCGAGCAGCGATTGCGCGATCCCCCGCCCGCGATACGCGGGATCGACGAACACGCCCCAGATCGTCGCCTTGTGCGAGACCTTCGCCCGCGCATCGCGGCGCACGCCCGTGATGCCGACGAGCGAGGCGTCGTCGAATGCGCCGAACACGGCGCGCTCATGAGTGGCGGTGATGCGCACCGCGAATTCGTCGACCGAGACGCCGGCCTCTTCTGCGCGGGTCGGCAGGAACGAGGTCGGCGACGTGTCGACCGCGCGAAGCCGGACGGACTGGAATTGCGCCGCATCGGCGGCGTCGAGCAGGCGGATCGTGATCATCGCTTGGCGTTGTCGGGGAGTGGGCGGGTGCCGGCATTTGCCGCGTGGTGCTTGGCGGCGTGTCAATGCTAAGCGGATTCGGTGCCGTGCGCTGCGCCGCTTCGAACGGCCGCGCTCACGCGATCAGACGGCCGCCGGCAGCCAGTCCCGGAACGTGCGCGCATGCGCTCCGAGCAGGCGGTACTTGGCGTGCACCAGGCAATCCCGGCGTCCGGTGTCGTACGAAAAATCGCCGATGCGCTTCAGCGTGCCGGACTCGATGAACGGTCGGGCCATGACATCCCGGCTCCGCGTGACGTCCAGCCCCTCCAGTGCCGCGTTGAACGACGGCGTGACCTGGTTGACCGTCGGCGCGTTGCCGACGACGGTGTTCACGTTACCGGCGACCGAGGCGTCTGCGGGCGGCCGCGCATTCGACGCGCGTCGCGCCGGCTCGAGGAGGGCTGGGGAGTTGAAGCGCGCCCGACCCGGTCAGGCGCGCACGGCCTGCATCAATACCGCGAGAGCTGATTGCCGTTGATCTGCACGCGATCGCCCGGGCGCAGGTCGCCCGGCGACTGCACGTCGAACGAGCGCGTCGAGCCGTCGCTGAGCTGCACGTCGATCCGATAGCTGCTCGGCGGTTGCGCCGCGCCCATCTGCTGGCCGATCTGGTTGCCCGCGACTGCGCCGCCGAGCGCGCCGATCACGGTCGCTGCATCGCGGCCGTGGCCGCGGCCGAACTGGTTGCCCAGCACGCCGCCGACCAGCGCGCCGACGACAGTGCCCGCGACACCCGACGGGCCGACCGAGCCGTTGACCGGCAGGATGTTCGAGACCGTGCCGTATTGCGTGCCGTAGCCGTTGCCGTACTGGCCGCCATACTGCTGCTGGTTCGCGTAAGGCTGCGACCCGTATTGCGGCTGGTTGCCGTACTGGTCGTACGGCTGCGGCGTCTGGTTCGGATACGCCGGCTGCTGCGGCTGCACGTAGCCCGGTTGCGAATACGCGGGCTGCGCGTAGCCGGGCGTCGCGTATTGCTGTTGCGGATAGCCGGGTTGCGCGCCGTAGTAACCCGGCGCGACACAGGCGGTCAGCGGAAGCGCCGCCACGGCGACGAGCGAGGCGAACAGAACGGTCTTCGTGGAGGGCATGCGCATCATGGTGTTTCCTGCATCGGCAACGTGTTCGCCGACGAATGCCGGGACGGGTGGCGAACTCGGCGTGAGTATAAGGAATGGGCGGATGCGCGTCCGTTGTGGCCGGGTAACAACGTGTAAAGTCTGTTGCCGTGCAACTCGCCGCCGGGTCGCGCGTCGCGGCGTGAGCGGCGGCACGCATCGCGCTGCGCGGCTGCGGCTGGCCACCCGCCTGCGGGATCGCACCCCATCCCCGCGCCAGGCCTGGCTGGCACGCGCGCCGCACATCGTGAAATCGAATGCGCGGCATCGCGACATTTAATTGGTCACTGGCCGCCCTGTCCGATATCGTGACCGGATTCCCTGCCAACAGTCGCGCCGTGTCGGCCGCGGTTCCTTCCCCTGTCCGCGTCGACGTCGCGCAGCGACTGCCCCACCTACATTCCGAGTCATGACCACCGATCGTGTCTTCACCAACGCCGTCGATGCCGGCGGCCAGCCCGTCAACCTCGTCGTCCGCGGCGGCCGCTTCGTCCGGATCGGCGCCGATTGCACCGCCGCGCCCGGCGCGGAAACGATCGACCTCGGCGGGCGCGTCGTGCTGCCCGGTTTCGTCGACGGCCACATCCATCTCGACAAGAGCTTCGTCGGCGATCGGTGGGTGCCGCACGAACCGGTCGGCTCGTTGCGCGAGCGGCTTGCGGTCGAGAAGCGCCAGCTTGCGGCCGCGCCGGCGATCGTCGAGCGCGCCAATGCGCTGATCGGGCAGGCCGCCGCATTCGGCACGATCGCGATGCGCAGCCACGTCGACGTCGACGCGACGACGGGCCTGTCGAACCTGCAGGCCGTGATGGCCGCGCGCGAACCATGGCGCGGGATCGTCGACATCGAGCTGGTCGCGTTTCCGCAGGCCGGCGTCGTGACGTGCCCGGGCACCGCCGAGATCCTCGACGCAGCCGTGCGCGAAGGCGCGGACGTGGTCGGCGGGATCGATCCAACGACGCTCGACGGCGACGCGGACGGCCAGCTCGACATCGTGTTCGGCATTGCCGAGAAGCGCGGCGCGAAGATCGACATCCACCTGCACGAACCCGGCGAAACCGGCATTGCGCAATTGCTGCGGATCGCGGCACGCACACGCGCGGCAGGCCTCGGCGGCCGCGTGAACGTGAGCCACGCATACGCCCTCGGCCAGGTGAGCCACGACGACGTCGAGCGTGCGGCCGCCGCGCTCGCCGATGCCGGCGTGTCGATCCTCACCAACGCGCCGGGCGACTGCGCATTCCCGCCGGTGCGGCAGCTGCGCGACGCGGGCGTGCACGTGTTCGCCGGCAACGACAACATCCGTGACGCATGGTGGCCGTACGGCAACGGCGACATGCTGCAACGCGCGATGATGGTCGGCTACCGGTCGGGCTTCCATACCGACGAAGCGCTCGGCATCGCGCTCGACATGGCGACGCACGCTGGCGCGCGTGCGATCGGCAAGGACAACTACGGTGTCGCGGTCGGGTGCGACGCGAGCTTCGTCGCGGTGAGCGCGCCGAATGCGGCAGCGGCCGTCTCCGGCGTGCCGGCCGAACGCTGGGTGTTCCGCCGCGGCGAAAGCGATACGGCCGCGCCGTTCGCGCCCGGGCTGCGCTTCACGCGATAACGACCTGAGCGCCGTCACGGTCGCGCATCGTGACGGCCCTGCACTGACCGACCTTACCGGAACCGACATGACGAACCTGATGATCCGCAACGTCCGCACGCACGCCGACGAAGCGCTAGACATCCTGATCGACGGCGATCGCATCGCGCGCGTGGGCCCGTCGCTCGACGCGCCCGCCGGCTGCGCGATCGAGGACGGCGCGGGGGCGCTTGCGCTGCCCGGCCTCGTCGAAGGCCACACGCACCTCGACAAGACGCACTGGGGGATGCCGTGGTATCGCAATGCGGTGGGGCCGCGCCTCGTCGACCGCATCGAGAACGAGCGCAACTACCGCGCGACGAGCGGCCACGACGCCGGCGCCGCATCGCTCGCGCTGTCGCGCGCGTTCCTCGCGGCCGGCACGACGCGTATCCGAACGCACGTCGACGTCGACACCGAAGCCGGGCTGCGGCATCTGCACGGCGTGCTCGCGACGCGCGAGACGCTGCGCGGCCAGGTCGACATCCAGATCGTCGCGTTTCCGCAGTCGGGCGTGCTCAAGCGCCCCGGCACGGCCGCGCTGCTGTCCGACGCGCTCGACGCGGGCGCCGACCTGCTCGGCGGGCTCGACCCGTGCGCGATCGAAGGCGATCCGGTCGAGGCGGTGGACGTGCTGTTCGGCATCGCCGGGCGCCACGGCCGCGGGCTCGATCTCCACCTGCACGAGCGCGGTTCGATGGGCGCGTATTCGCTCGACCTGATCCTGCAGCGCACGGCCTCGCACGGGATGCAGGGCAAGGTCACGATCAGCCACGGCTTCTGCCTTGGCGATATCGCCGACCGCGAGCGCGATGCGCTGCTCGCGCGGATGGCCGGGCTCGGTGTCGCGATCGTCACCACCGCGCCGGCCGCGGTGCCGGTGCCGCCCGTTGCCGCGTGCCGCGCGGCCGGCGTGACCGTGATCGGCGGCAACGACGGCGTGCGCGACACGTGGACGCCGTACGGTTCGCCCGACATGCTCGAGCGCGCGATGCTGATCGGCATGCGCAACGATTTCCGCCGCGACGACGCGCTCGAAGTCGCGCTCGATTGCGTGACGCACGGCGCGGCACGCGGTTGCGGTTTCGCCGACTACGGTCTGGAAGCCGGCAAGCGCGCGGATGTCGTGCTCGTCGATGCACTGACGTTCGCCGAGGCCGTCGTCGCGCGGCCGACGCGGCGGCTCGTCGTGTCGTCGGGGAAGATCGTCGCGCGCAACGGCGCGCTGGTCTGAGCATGGCGTCGCCCCGGTATGATCGGGCTGCTTTCAGCCTGATTCCCCGGGAGACGACGATGCGACGCAGATGGACGATGGGCGCGATGGCGGCACGGGCCGCACGATGGATGGCCGCGGCGATGTTCGCGGTGACGGCCGTGCATGCGGCGGCGGCCGGCGCGGACGACGCACAGCAGGAGGCGAATCGCCGCACGGTGCTCGCGTTCTACGAAAAAGGCCTGAACGAGAAGGATGCCGATGCCGCGCTCGCGTACGTCGGCGATCGCTACGTGCAGCACAACCCGAACGCGGCCGACGGCCGCGACGGCTTCCGCAAGTTCGTCGCGTTCCTGCGCGACAAATACCCGCAGTCGCACAGCGAGATCGAGCGCTCGTTCGTCGACGGCGACTACGTGATCCTGCACGTGCACGCGGTGCGCGAACCCGGCACGCGCGGCAGCGCGATCATGGACATCTTCCGGCTCGAGCACGGCAAGATCGTCGAGCACTGGGACGTGAACCAGCCGATGCCGGAGCAGGCCGCGAACGGGAACACGATGTTCTGACGAAGGTTGTCGCCGGGTGCGGCGCTTCCAGCGGCGTCGCCTTCACGTCGAATCCGGCCCGCATCGCTGCGCCGCGCGCTCAATCCGGCTCTTGCTCCAGCATCGCCGCGAGCGTTCTCGTCAGCTCGCTGACCATCGGATCGGCGGTCGGCCGATGCAGGATCGCGATGTCCATGTTCTCGATCGGCGCGAAGCCGTCCTTCTCGGTCAGCACCACGTGCTCGTCGGTCACCACGCGCGCGGGCAGCACGCTGATGCCGAGCCCGTCCGCGACGGCCGCCTGGATGCCGCTCAGGCTCGACGTCGTGAAGCTGATCCGCCAGCGGCGGCCGCGCTCCTCGATCGCCTTGATCATGTCGTCGCGATAGAGCCCGCGCGGCGGAAACACGACGATCGGCACCGGATCGAGATCGATCGTCGGATGCTGCGCGCTGTCGATCCAGCGCAGTTTCTCCGGCCAGCGCACCACCGCCTCGCGGCTGTCGCGGCGCTGCTTGATCAGCACGAGATCGAGCTCGCCCCGATCGTACGCCGCGCTGATGTCGCGGCTCAGCCCGCACGTCACTTCGAGCTTCACCTGCGGATGATCGCGCCTGAACGCGGCGAGCACGTGCGTCGTGCGGCCCGCCGCGAAATCGTCGGGCACGCCGAGCCGGATCGTCAGCGCGACGGTCGCGCCCGACAGCGCTTCCAGCATCTCGTCGTTCAGCGCGAGCATGCGGCGCGCGTAGCCGAGCATCGTCACGCCGGCGTCGGTGGGCCGCACGTCGCGCGTGCCGCGATCGAGCAGGCGATGACCGGCGATCTCCTCCAGCCGCCGAACCTTCTGGCTGACCGTCGACTGCGTCGAATGCAGGCGCGCGGATGCTGTCGTGAAGCTGCCGCAATCGGCGACCATCACGAGCGCGCGCAGCAAGTCGAGGTCGAACAAAGGTCTATTCATTTCTGCACTTGTGTGGATTCGAGCATTTCATTTTCAAATGCGTGCGACGACTTTTAACATGGCCGCCCGTCGCCGGCAATCGCGGTTTCGCCGAACCCCGGACGCGACGCCGCTGCAGCATGCGCGCTGCCGCGCGTATGCACCGATCGAGCGGATTCTCGTGGCGGCGGTAGGGTTGGCGGCGACGCGATGGGTGCGCGGGGCCGCCACTCACGGCCGCTGATGCGGTATAGGATGCGTGGGCGGAAGGCCCCGCTCGGCCGAGCTGCACAGACACGCTCCCTCCTGGCGGATATCGGCGGGAACTCCTCCTGTGACAGGCGAGTATCCCGCCCGGAAACGAGGGGAAATATAGTGAAAATCCCGCAAAAATGACCGTAGCACGATTACTGGTGCCACTCTTCGTCCTGATTTCGTTCTCGGGTTTCCCGATTTCCTACCCCTCCATTTCCCCGCTTGCGCTCAAAAATTGAGCGGTCTAGACTGCAATGCAGTTTTACCGAAGTCCCCGTCTTTCGCATCACCGCGCCGGGCATGCCGGCACGACGCTCCCCAACGGACGCCCGGCGCTCGCCCGCCACGTCGAGACCACAAGGACACACCATGAACCGCACTGCAAAGCTCGTCGTATCCGCGCTGGCGTTCGCGCCGCTCGTCTCGTTCGCGCAGGACACGGCGACGATCCGCTGGGGCATCGATCCCACCTATCCGCCGTTCGAGGCGAAGCAGCCCGACGGCTCGCTCGCCGGCTTCGACATCGATCTGCGCAATGCGCTTTGCGAGCAGATGCATGCGAAATGCGTGTGGGTCGAGCAGGGCTTCGACGGGATGATTCCCGCGCTGCGCGCGCGCAAGTTCGACGTGATCATGTCCGCGATGACGGCCACTGACGAGCGGCTCAAGCAGATCGACTTCTCGAACAAGCTGTATGCGTCGCCGGGCGCGCTCGTCGCGCCGGCCGGCTCGAAGCTGCTGCCGACCGCCGCGTCGCTCGCCGGCAAGCGCGTCGGGATCGACCAGGGCACCACGCAGGAGGCGTATGCGAAGGCCGAATGGGCGACCAAGGGCGTGACGATCGTGTCGTACCAGAACCAGGACCAGGTGTATCAGGATCTGGTGAACGGCCGGCTCGACGCGACCTTCCAGGACAAGACGCAGGCCGGCTATTCGTTCCTGCGGACGCCGCGCGGCAAGGGCTACGCGTTCGCGGGCCCCGACGTGACCGACGTGCGCATCACCGGCTACGGCGTCGCGATGGGTGTGCGCAAGGGCGACACCGACATGAAGAAGCGGCTGAACGACGCGATCGTCGCGATCCGCGCGAACGGCACGTACCAGAAGATCGCCGCGAAATATTTCGACTTCGACATCTACGGCGCGAAGCAGCAACTGACCTCCGCACCGTGATCCCATGACTCCGTGATTCATTCAATCGACAGGCAACCCATGACGAGTATCCAGGACCGCGTCGCGCAAGCCGTGACGCCCGAACTGATCGCCGCCTTCCGCGACGAAGGCGCAGTGTGCATCAAGGGCATCTTCTCGCCCGACGAAGTGGCCGCGCTGCGTGCCGGCATCGACACGAACCTTGCGCAGCCGAGCGAACGCGCGAAGGTCGCGAGCCGGCCCGACGACCCCGGCTGGTTCTTCGAGGACTTCTGCAACTGGCAGCACAACGACGCGTACCGAGACTTCATCGTGAATTCGCCCGCGCCGTCGGTGGCCGCCGCGCTGATGGGCACGCAGACCGTGCGGCTGCATCACGACCACCTGCTCGTGAAGGAGCCGGGCACGCGGCAGCGCACGCCGTGGCACCAGGACCAGCCGTACTACAACATCGAAGGCGACGACAACGTCAGCATGTGGATTCCGGTCGACCCGGTGCCGCTCGAATCGACGCTGGAATTCGTCGCCGGCTCGCACCAGGGGCCGTGGCTGATGCCGCGCACGTTCATGGACAAGGAGGCGAAGTGGTTCCCGGAAGGCAGTCTTGCGGACCTGCCGGACATCGAGGCCGATCGTGCCGCGTTCCCGATCCGCCACTGGGCGCTCGAACCGGGCGACATGGTGTGCTTCCGGATGCTGACACTGCATGCGTCGGGCGGCACGCAGAATCGCCGGCGCGCGTTCTCGATCCGCTTCGTCGGCGACGATATCCGTCACGCGCCGCGCCGCTGGAAGACCTCGCCCGAGTTCCCCGGGCTCGCGGAGCAACTGCCGGACGGCGCACCGCTCGAGCATCCGCTGTTTCCGGTCGTGTGGTCGCGCGGCGCGGGGCAGGTCGGCGCGATCTGAGCGGCGGCTAGCGGCGCATCACGCTGCTTCATGCGCGCGTCGGCCGCTTCGAGAGGAAGCGGCCGACGCGCGTCGTCGTTTTCAGGCGCAGGTAAAGGCGGTTCAGGTCTGGTGACGTCCGGCGCCCGGCTTGAAGCGCGAGCCGAGCCGGTAACGGTTGCCCGGATGCAGGAAATGCACGAACGTGACCGGCAGCCCGTTAGTCCAGGTGCGGCGCGTGAGCGTGAGGCACGGCTCGTCGGCGCGCATGTCGAGCAGCCGCGCCTGTTCACTGGTCGGCATCGACGCGTCGACGACGTGTTCGATCTCCAGTTCGTAGTGCGACACGTTGTTGAACAGGTATTCGGACGGCGGCTCGTTCTGGAAATCCTGATCGATGAATGCCGGCGCGGCGGCCGGATTCACGTAACGGTCCTCGAGCTGGATCGGCCGTCCGTTTTCCTCGTGCACGCACACCACGTGAAAGACCGGCGTATTGACCGTCAGCCCGAACGCGGCCGCAACGTCGAACGACGCGGGCTCGCGCGACTGGCTCAGCACGCGGCAGCGATATTCGTGTCCGCGTGCGCGGATCTCGTCGCGGATGTGCGCGATCATCAGCAGGTTCGACTGCGGCTTCGCTTCGGCGACGAAGGTGCCGACGCCGGCGATGCGCTTGAGCACGCCTTCCTCGGTCAGCTCGCGCAGCGCACGGTTGACCGTCATGCGCGCGACGCCGAATTGCGCGGCGAGATCGAGTTCGGACGGAATGCGGTCCCCCGGGCGCCAGTCGCCCGCATCGACGTGCTGGCGAACGAGCGTCTTGATCTGCTGGAACGGTGCGGTGGTCTTCGTGACCATCGGGGCATCCTTGGGGAAAGGCAACCGCGAAATTCTATCCCGGATCAGGGCGTCGGCAGTTCCCGCACGTCGGCCGTCGGCACCGCGCCGAACCCGTCGCTCAACGCATAGCCGATCAACTGCCGCGCGGCCGCTTCGGGTGTCGACAGCGCGCCGCTCGCCTTCAGCGCGTCGAATTTCTCGCGCAGCGGGAAACGGTCGGTCGGGGTCGAACGGATCGTCGCCTGCATGCCCGTGTCGACGACGCCCGGCGCGACGCTGCAGATCCGCAGCGCGCGGTTCGCGTCGAGCGCGACCGCGCGCGCATGGTGGTCGAGCGCGGCCTTGGTTGCGCAATAGATGCTCCAGCCCGCATACGCGTTGCGCGCGGCGCCGCTCGATACGTGGAGGATCCGGCATTCGGTCGGCGCGGACGCAGCCTGCTCGAGCGCGGCCGACAGCATCAGTGGCGCCGCGACGTTCAGGCCGACCGCGCGCGCGACGAGCGCCGGATCCTGCGCATCGAGCGGCCCGATCGGGTCGATGATGCCGGCGTTGTTGAACAGCAGCACGATCGATGCGCCGTCGACGAAACGGCGCAGCGTATCGCCGGCCAGCCACGTCGCGACGGCGGAGGTGTCCGACAGGTCGAGTTCGATTTCGGCGAAACGGTCGCCGGCCTGCGCGGCGAGCGCCGGATGACGGCTGCGCGACACGCCGAGCACGGCGACGCCTTCCTGCAGCAACTGTTCGGCGAGCGCCGCGCCGAGGCCGCGCGTGTGTCCGGTGACGATGGCGCGCACGTTCGGCGCGAAAGAGGAGGCGGTCATGGCGGTGAACGAGTGAACGGATCGGATGAACGGTGTCGACGGGCGGCGCGCATGCGCGGCGACACGGGCAATGCGCGGTATCGGCGCGGTGCGCGAAGCGCTCGCGTGTCGGGGTGAACGCGTATCGTAGCGCCGGCCTGCGCGACACGCAAACGAGCGGGCGAAGCCGCGCGTGGGCCGATTGCCGCCAGGTGCTCGGAGCGCCATTGCGCGGCGCGGCACGCCGCCATTGCCGCGCGGCGGCGCGTGGCCGAACCGTTGGACGAAAGCCGGCTGCGGCAAGTGCGCGCTCGCGGCAAGCGGCGCCGGGCGCCACGCCGCGAGCTATCATATGGCTCGCCCGCGCGCGACGCCGCACGGGCCGCGACCGTTTCCCTTCATCTGCTGCACGCTGCGACGCCACCCATGAACACCACGCCGGACATGCCCACGCCACGCGCCCTGCGCGAACTCACGCCCCTCGAGGCCCGCATTCTCGGGGTGCTCGTCGAGAAGCAGCACACGGTGCCGGACACCTATCCGCTGTCGCTGAATGCGCTGACCTCGGGCTGCAACCAGAAAACCGCGCGCTCGCCAGTGATGAACGTCAGCGAAGACGAAGTCACGACCGCGCTCGACGGGCTCAAGCACCTGAGCCTCGTGATGGAGGGCAGCAGCAGCCGCGTGCCGCGTTTCGAACACAACGCGAACCGCGTGCTCGGCATCCCGAGCCAGGCGATCGCGCTGCTGACGGTCCTGCTGCTGCGCGGCCCGCAGACGGCCGCCGAACTGCGCCTGAACAGTGCGCGCCTGCACGGCTTCGCGGACATCTCGTCGGTCGAGGCGTTCCTCGACGAACTCGCCGCGCGTGCGCAGCCGCTCGTCGTCCGGCTGCCGCGCGCACCAGGCGCGCGCGAGAACCGCTGGATGCACCTGATGTGCGGCGAGGTGAACCTGGCCGATTTCGCCAGCGCGGAGGCGGGCAGCGGCTCGGATTCCGTTCCGCCGTCCGAGTTCGAGGCGCTGAAGGCCGAGCAGAAGCGCCTTTCCGATGAAGTCGCGCGACTGAACGCGTTCGTTCAGCGGATGGCGGCCGAACTCGGCATCGACGTCGACCCGCCGGCCGACGCGGGCTGACGGACCGCCGGAGGCGGCACTGCACCGGCGCGCACGCGGGCGTGCCGGATGACGAACCCGCACCGCGGCGCGGCACGAACCCCCATTACCAGCGGCACCCCGCCTGCGCGGACGCATCGACGTCCCGTGCCCACTCGAAATCGGTCTTCTTGCCGGTGCGCGCATTGGTGTACGTCATCGAATACACGATCGCACCCTGGCTCATCATCTCGTATTCGCCGTTGATCTTGCCGTCGACCATTTCCCACCATGTGGTCGTGAACTGGTACGGACGGCCTTCCGCGAGTTCTTCCTGATCCTGGTGCTCGAACAGCAGCGGGATGGCCGTTTTCGATTTTGCATACCGGACGACGCCGCCTTGCCACTTGGCCACGTCGTCGTAATACGTGCGCAACTCGAAGCGCACGGGTTTGTCGCCCGTCGTCCTGAAGCACAGCACTTCCGTGGTGACTTCGGCCGATGCGGGCAATGCGATGCACAGCAGCAAGGCAGCGAGCGTCTTTTTCAAGTTCATGTGTGTGTGATGAAGAAGCGGTTCAGCCGACGACGATTCGCGTGGCGCCTGCGTCGACGAGCCGGAACAGCAGATCCTCGACGCGGCGGCGCCCGGCGCCGAACCGAGATCCGTGTTGACGCGCCAGCCCTGTTCCGTGCGCGCCGGTTCCGACAGAAGCGGCGTCGCGCTTCGGCAGCGGACAGCCACGATCGTACGGCGCTTCCGTGACGCGCGACCACTCGGCCGAACGGCCGGCACGCGCGGAACGGGTCGCGCACCGGTGTGTCGATGTCGATCGCAGCCCCCGTCGCGCGGCGCTGCCGCCCCGCGCGAGTGCCATAATCGAGCCTCCCCATCATTACAGACGTCCCGGAGAATCGCCATGCAGAACCTCGACAATCCTTCCCACGATCGCGAGGTAGGCAGCGCCGACGCGACGCAGGACACCACGCGCATCGACGACGTCCGCATCGGCGCGGTGCGTCCGCTGATCTCGCCGGCGCTGTTGCAGGACGAGCTGCCGGTGCCGGCCGGCACGCAGACGCTCGTCGAGGACACGCGCCGCGCGATCGGCGACATCCTGCACGGCCGCGACGACCGTCTGCTGCTCGTCGTCGGCCCGTGCTCGATTCACGACCACGGCCAGGCGCTCGAATACGCGCGCCGGCTGAAGGCTGCCGCCGATGCGCTGAAGGACGATCTGCTGATCACGATGCGCGTGTACTTCGAGAAGCCGCGCACGACGGTCGGCTGGAAGGGCTACATCAACGATCCGCGTCTGGACGGCAGCTTCCGGATCAACGAAGGGCTGCGCGCCGCGCGGCAACTGCTGCTCGACATCAACGCGCTCGGCCTGCCGGCATCGACCGAATTCCTCGACCTGCTGAGCCCGCAGTACATCGCGGACCTGATCGCGTGGGGCGCGATCGGCGCGCGCACCACCGAGAGCCAGAGCCATCGCCAGCTCGCGTCGGGGCTGAGCTGCCCGATCGGCTTCAAGAACGGCACCGACGGCGGCGTGCAGGTCGCATCGGACGCGATCGTCGCCGCGCGCGCGAGCCACGCGTTCATGGGGATGACGAAGATGGGGATGGCCGCGATCTTCGAGACGCGCGGCAACGACGACGCGCACGTGATCCTGCGCGGCGGCAAGAACGGGCCGAATTACGATGCCGGGCATGTCGAGGCGAGCTGCGCGGTGCTGCGCAAGAGCGGGTTGCGCGAGCAGGTGATGGTCGATTGCTCGCACGCGAACTCGAACAAGTCGCACGAACGGCAGATCGAGGTCGCACAGGATCTCGCGCGGCAGTTGTCGCAGGGCGAGCACCGGATCGTCGGCGTGATGGTCGAAAGTCATCTCGAGGCCGGACGTCAGGACCTGAAGCCGGGCGTGCCGTTGCAGTACGGCGTGTCGATCACCGATGCTTGCCTGAGCTGGACGCAGACGGAGCCGGTGCTCGACGTGCTGGCCGAAGCGGTGCGGCATCGGCGCGTGTATTCGCGCAACGCGTGATGCAGCGGTGGCGGGGCAGTGCCCCGCCACCGCCGCGCGCGTCTGCGATGTTGTCCCGATCGACGCGCACGCCGCCGTTTTTTCGCGCCGCGCTCGTGCCGGATGCGACGCGTTCGCCGCCTATTCACGCCATCGTTGATCTTCGTCCGGCTCGACCCGCCTGCGACGTTGCCTCCCGAACGCACGATCGTGCGAATGCCGCTACCATGAAGCCGTGTTGCATGCGGGCCGGCCACGCCGGTCCGCCGAGCGTACACGCAGTGGCGGTGCGGCCGGCCGCCACGCCATCGACGAAGCGCGGGGCGCGCACCGGTCAGCCGTTGCGCCCGCGTCGTTTCGCTCCCGGAATCAACAACAATCGAACCGGAGTGCCATGCACATGAAGTTCTACAAGACCCTCATCGCAGCAACCGTACTCGCATCGAGCGTCAGCGCGCACGCGCAGATCGCCGGCGCGCAGCCGCTCAGCGTCACCGTCGAACAGTCGCAAGCGCTGCTCGAAGGCTGGAGCGTGAAGAAGAGCGTGCTCGGCAAGGCCGTGTACAACGACGCGAACCAGAAGGTCGGGACGGTGCGCGACCTGATCGTCGCACCGGACGGCTCGGTGTCCGCGGCGATCGTGTCGGCCGGCGGCTTCCTCGGCGTGGCGGCGCACGACGTCGCGGTGCCGATCGCGTCGCTCGACGTGCGCAAGGGCAACATCTACCTGCCGGGCGCGACGAAGGATGCGCTGAAGGCGACGCCGGCGTTCCAGTACGCGAAGGTGCCGTCGCCGCCGAAGCCGAAGCAGATCGACGACAAGCACTGATGCACGCGGCCCGGTGCATCCTGCATGTACCGGGCCGGGCATGTCGCTTTTGCCGGCGACCGCCTCGCCGGCATCGTCACTCCGTCCACACCCCGTCGAAGCCGAACGCGACCGGCCCGCTCAGCAACACGCTGCCGGCGCCGTCCCACCGCACGACGACATCCCCGCCATCGCAACTGACCCGCACGGTCTCGTCGAGCAGCCCGCGCCGGATCCCGTTGACCACCGCGCCGCACGAACACGAGCCCGAGCCGAGCGGCACGCCGCCGCCGCGTTCCCAGATGCGCAGCCGGATACGTGTGCGACTGATCACCTGCACGACATGCACATTCGTTTTCAGCGGAAACAGCGGATGCGTTTCGATCGCCGGCCCGAGCGCTTCGATATCGATCGCGCCGGGATCGTCGACGAAGAACGTGCAATGCGGATTGCCCATGTTGCATGCGGCCGGTGCGCCGGGCAGCGGGAGCGCGAGCGTGTCGGCTGCTTCGGCGAGCGGCACGTCCTGCCAGCCGACGCGCGGCGCGCCCATCTCGACCGTGATCAGCCCGTGCGCATCCTGCGTACAGGAAAGCAGCCCTCGGCTGGTGCGCAGCACGATCGACGCCCCGCCCGTCTCCCGCATCAGCTTCCACGCGATGCCGCGCGTCGCGCTGCCGCAGGTATCGAGCGCGGAGCCGTCGGGGTTCCAGAACGCGACGCGGGCAGCCGCGTCGTCGCAGTCCGAGATCACCGCGAGCTGGTTGAAGCCGATGCCGCAGCGACGGTCGCCCATGCGCCGCACGAGCTCGCGGTCGATGCGGGGCGCGGCGTCCCGGCCGCGCAGGTCGACGACGACGAAGTCGTCGCCGTTCGCGTTCATCTTCTGAAATCCGATCGGCATGGCGGCTCCATAATCGAGGCAGGTAATTACTGTACGTGGCTTGTCGACGGCGATCAATCGCCGCCCGACGACGGCGCCCGTGACACGAAACGACCCGGGGCTACGTAATTCTACGTAGCCCCACGTACGTAGTTGTGCGCTTGTAAGCGTCCCCCGTCGCGCGGAATACTACGGCCCACCGCCGCGGCTTCCACGAGACGCGGCACGACGCATCGACGTCACGCGGGTTCGGCGCCTTGCCGGATCCACTCAAAACCACATAGGAGACCAGGAGACGCCATGAATCGGGCTTCCAGCACCCTGCTCTGGATCGCGGTCGCGCTGCTCGGCGCATTCGCGTTCGGGACGATCGCACTTGCGCACGGCGAACGCGTCAGCGCACTCTGGATCGTGATCGCCGCGGTCTGCGTGTATCTGATCGCATATCGCTTCTACAGCCGTTTCATCGCCAGCAAGGTCATGCAGCTCGACGGGCTGCGGATGACGCCGGCAGTGAAATACAACGACGGCCTCGACTACGTACCGACCAACAAGTACGTGCTGTTCGGCCATCACTTCGCCGCGATCGCCGGCGCGGGGCCGCTCGTCGGGCCCGTGCTCGCCGCGCAGATGGGCTACACGCCCGGCATGCTTTGGATCCTGGCCGGCGTCGTGTTCGCGGGCGCGGTGCAGGACTTCATCGTGCTGTTCATCTCGACGCGTCGCGACGGCCGCTCGCTCGGCGACCTCGTCAAGATGGAACTCGGCACGGTGCCCGGCGTGATCGCGCTGTTCGGCGCGTTCCTGATCATGGTGATCATTCTCGCGGTGCTCGCTCTGATCGTCGTGAAGGCGCTGACGAACTCGCCGTGGGGCACGTTCACCGTCGCAGCGACGATTCCGATCGCGCTGTTCATGGGCGTCTACACGCGCTACATCCGTCCGGGCCGCATCGGCGAAGTGTCGATCATCGGCTTCGTGCTGCTGATGGCATCGATCGCGTTCGGCCAGACCGTGCACGATTCGCCGACGCTCGCCGCATGGTTCACGTTCAACGGCACGCAGCTCACGTGGATCCTGATCGGCTACGGCTTCGTCGCATCGGTGCTGCCGGTGTGGCTGCTGCTCGCGCCGCGCGACTACCTGTCGACGTTCCTGAAGATCGGCACGATCCTCGGCCTCGCGATCGGCATCCTGGTCGTCGCACCGGAACTGAAGATGCCCGCGCTGACGAAGTTCGTCGACGGCACCGGCCCGGTGTGGTCGGGCAACCTGTTCCCGTTCCTGTTCATCACGATCGCATGCGGCGCGGTGTCGGGCTTCCACGCACTGATCTCGTCGGGCACGACGCCGAAGCTGATCGACAACGAAACCAACGCGCGCTTCATCGGTTACGGCGCGATGCTGATGGAATCGTTCGTCGCGATCATGGCGCTCGTCGCGGCCTGCGTGATCGAGCCGGGCATCTACTTCGCGATGAACGCGCCGGCGGCCGTGCTCGGCTCGACGCCGGAAGCGGTGGCGAACACCGTCACGCAATGGGGCTTCGTGCTGACGCCGGACATGCTCACGCAGACGGCCAAGGCCGTCGGCGAAACGACCATCATCGCGCGCGCGGGCGGCGCGCCGACGCTGGCCGTCGGCATGGCGCACATCCTGCACCAGGTGATCGGCGGCGAAGCGATGATGGCGTTCTGGTATCACTTCGCGATCCTGTTCGAGGCGCTGTTCATCCTGACGGCCGTCGACGCCGGCACGCGTGCGGGCCGCTTCATGCTGCAGGACCTGCTCGGCACGTTCCACCCGGCGCTCAAGCGCACCGAGTCGCTGCCCGCGAACCTCGTCGCCACCGCGCTGTGCGTGGCCGCGTGGGGCTACTTCCTGTATCAGGGCGTGGTCGATCCGCTCGGCGGCATCAATACGCTGTGGCCGCTGTTCGGCATCTCGAACCAGATGCTCGCCGCGATCGCGCTGGTGCTCGGCACTGTCGTGCTGTTCAAGATGAAGCGCGAGCGTTATGCGTGGGTGACGATCGTGCCGACCGTGTGGCTGCTGATCTGCACGCTGACGGCCGGCTGGCAGAAGATCTTCGACGCGAATCCGAAGGTCAGCTTCCTCGCGCACGCCGCGAAGCTGCAGGCCGCGGTGGACGAAGGCAAGGTGCTGGCACCGGCGAAGTCGATCGCGCAGATGCAGCGGATCATCTTCAACGACTACATCGATGCGGCGCTGGCCGGCCTGTTCATCTTCGTCGTCGTGGCGATCGCGGTGTACGGCGTGATTGCCGTGCTGCGCGCGCGCCGCGAGTCGAAGCCGACCGTGCGCGAGACGCCGTACGAGCCGATGCCGGCCGCGCAGGCGCTCGGCAGCGGCCGATAACGGGAGGCCGCGATGTTCAGCGATCTTGGCAGCGACCTGCGCAGCGCGGGGCGTTATCTCGGGCAGGCGTTGCGGCTGATGGTCGGCCTGCCCGACTACGACACCTACGTCGCGCACATGCGTGAAACCCATCCGGACCGCGAGCCGATGACGTACGAGGCATTCTTCCGCGAACGCCAGAATGCGCGGTACGGGTCGGGGGCAGGGAAGTGCTGCTGAACCGGGCCGAAGAAGCCGCCCGGTAAGGCCGGCCGGTGATGGACCAGGAAGCGCCGCGAAGGTATTCGCGGCGCTTTTTCTTTTTGGGGCTGGATGGTGCGCGTCGCCTGGCCGTAACCGCGGCGTTTGACCGGCTTCAGTACGGCTTAATCGAGCGACCGGTATCATATGCCTCTCTTTTTTCCGATGAATCCGCGCAGGAGAATCCGCCGTGCATGTCGGTGAGCGTTTCAACAGCATTTCCCATCTCGTCGGCGCGGTGCTGTCGGTGGCAGGGCTGGTCGCGCTGGTGACGATGGGCGCACTCGACCACGATCCTTACAAGATTGTGAGCTTCAGCGTGTACGGCGCGATGCTGATCCTGCTCTACGCGATCTCGACGGCGTATCACAGCGTGCGCAATCCGCGGCTCAAGGCGATCCTGCAGAAGTGCGATCATTCGGCCATCTATCTGCTGATCGCGGGCAGCTACACGCCGTTCACGCTCGTCACGCTGCGCGGCCCGTGGGGCTGGTCGCTGTTCGGCGTGAGCTGGGGGCTTGCCGCGTTCGGGATCGCGCAGGAACTCACGCTGGGGCGGCGCACGCGCATCGTGTCGATGGTGCTCTACGTGCTGATGGGCTGGCTCGCGCTCGTCGCGATCCGTCCGCTGATCCACGCGTTGCCGCCGGTCGGTGCCGCATGGCTCGTGGCCGGCGGCGTGATCTACAGCGCCGGCATCTATTTCTTCATCAACGACGAGCGTATTCGCCACGGGCACGGCATCTGGCACCTTTTCGTGCTGGCCGGCAGCCTGTGCCAGTTCGTCAGTGTCGCGATGTATGTCGCGTGAGCGTGCGGGGCGCGACGGCTCTCATCCGCGCCCGGCCGTTCGAGCCGCGGCGTCGCGCAGCGCCATGAACCCGACCCACCCCCAGTAGACGCGATGATGGGCGATCAGCCCGTCGCGCAGATCCATCACTTCGACGAGATCGACCTGATCGCCTTCCGGCGCTTCGCGCGGATATTCCCAAGTGATTTGCTGTCCGTTCGAAAAGAACTGCCCGGTCCGGTACCAGCGTCCGAGTTTGTTTCCCTGATTGCGCAGGCCCGCCGCGAAGAATTCGCCGATCGCCGCCTTGCCGTGCAGCACGCCGCAGCCGCGGTCGGGCAGCGTGACGACGACGAGCGGCGTTTCGAGTATCGCGTCGTCCGCGTACAGCGACATCAGCGCGTCGAAGTCGCGTGCGACGACGGCGGCGTGCCAGTTCTCGTGAATGCGTCGCGCATCGGTGTCGGTGTGGGTCATGGTGGGCTCCGGCAGGCGTGGATAACGGAACCACTGTAGTGACGCGGCGGCGCCGGACGTTTCAGCCCAAGCCGAAACGTGGCTGCGGCGTTTGCCGGATGGGGCCGCGCACCGGCCGTCGACGGGGCGGCCGGTGCGCCGGTCAGCCAGCCAGCGCGTCGAGATTCAGCACGTACGACTTGCCGATCCATACCGCGCTATCGCGATGGTCGCGCAATTCGTCGTTCGTGTTCGGATGCAGGAAGATATCAAGCGCGCCGTGATTCAGCACGAGCCACGGCACGATGGTGTCGAACTGCGCGGCGTCGAACGCGATCTGGTACGACCACGCCGGGTGCGGGCCGACGAGGCGTTCGTGAAAGCGGCCGAGTTCGATGACCGCGCCGAATCGCCCTTCGACGATCAGGCGAAACGCCCAGGCCGCGTCGCGGCTCGCGGCGTCGAAGTAGACGTGTGCGTGCCAACTATCGATGGCAGTGGTGTCGATGGCAGCCATGGCGGGACTCGAGAAGAAAAGGGAATGCGTGAGAGCCGTGACGACGGCCGATGCGCAATTATCGCGCTTCCTTGTCGGACACGTCTTGTCGCGGAGCGGGATTTCGGCGCGGAGGATGGGCTATGCGTCCTGGTATTCGGCTTGCAGCGCGGTGCCGTTCTCGCTCGTGTCCGTATGCGTCGCATCGTGCCGAAAGCCGCGCCGGCAAGGGCTGCGGCCGCTTCCCGCGCAGGCAATATTTCATTTCGAAAACTGAAAAAACGCGGGATGCGCGACGGCGAATCGCCTGGAAAGACGCGATCAGGTCATTGAATGAAATGAAGAAATTCCGGTTCGGCAGCAATGGCGATTCACGTGGATCGCGGCCCGGATTTTCGCGCTGAAAATATCAATTGCGGAATCGGCTATTCAAGCGCATTGCGACGCGACATACGATGACTGCACGGCATCGACGACGATCGATGCGGACGCAACCATCTGGAGGCCACGATGCGATCCCTCGTTTCCCTTGCTGCCCTGTCCGTTACGCTTGCCGCGCTGCCCGCCGCGAGCTTCGCACAGGCATCCAATACCGAATGGCAGCCGAACGCCGCGCCGTTGAACTGGTCGGCGGCGCGTGCCGAAACCAACATGCAGCTGATGCAGATGACGCGTGCCGGCTTTCGCGCGACAACGGCCGGCAACCAGAACTATCCGCTCGCGATGCAACGCGCGCTGGAGCGGGTGAGGAACCCGATGCCGGACCGTTCGCGCGAGCAGAAGGCCGCGATGGAAGCACGTGCGGACAGCGCCGCGCGGAGCGGCCATCCGGTGCAGGCGTTCTTCGTGAAGACCGCGTACTACCTGAAGGGCGAGAACACGTTCTGATGCGGGAGACGCAAATGGGATGCCCGAATCGATTCCCCGACGTGTTGCGCACGTCGGCATTGCGCCGGTTTCGCGGCGAGCGTGCGACGTGGTGGCGGGCCGACGCGTACGACGCCCGGCGTCCTGCGAACGGCCGGCGGGACGCGAGCCGTAGCGCGGTCGCGTGCCGAACGGCATGGCCGGTGTTCATCGCGGACGATGCGTTTGCAAGCGAGTGCGAATCATGAAGGCTGTCCGAAAAGGCCGTCGGCACGCGCCGCTGACCCGCGAATGGCTGCTGCCGCTGCCGCCTGCGCATGTGCGCGACATCTCGCTGAAATGCCACATGGCGCTCGTCGCGCTGCGCGGCGAGCACGGCAGCGAAACGTTGCTGATGCGGTTGCGCACGAGCGTCTATCTGGTGTTCCTCGCGCTCGACGACGACGTATGTGCCGATGCGAGCATCGACCTGTGCGTCGAGGCGGAGCGGGCGCTCGACGCGAGCGTGGCGCGCGCCGCGCGAAGCGGCGCATGGACGCTGCACGAGGACGAATGCGCGGTGCTCGAACGCGTGCTCGCCGCGAACGACGCATGCGTCGCGACGCTCACGCGGCATCGGCTGGCCGAGCTGTGGAATCACGTGTGCGCGTTCGCATCCGCCGGGCAACCGGCCCTGGTCGAGCAGGCGGCATCGAAGATGCGGAAACCGGCCGTTCTGCATTGAGCGGCTGCCACGCGACCGGCCCCCGAGGCCGGTTCTCGCCGTCCAGGGGCATCACGGCAGCCCGCACGCGTACGGGCGATGACGATCCACCCTCGCGCTCGCGACGATCGCGCGTGTCGGCGCGAACGCATTCGTTTCGTTCAGGAGGCGCGATGGCGCTATACAGGATCGGCGGCTACTTCACGTGCGGAAGCGGCCGCGCATTCAGCGAGAATCTGCTGCCCGGCAGCAAGGTGACGGTGGCGGGCATCTATCGGTGTACCGTGTGCGGCGACGAAATCGGCATCGCGAAGTCGCAGACGTTGCCGTCCGACGATGCGCATCGGCACGATCTCGACCCGCCTTCCGACCCGCTGCTCGATCGCGGGCCGACCGCGTGGCAACTGATCGCGGCGGCGGAGTCGCGGCACTAGGCGGGCGGCGTTCGCAGGCATATGCGCGAACGCACGCGTTGTCTCATGACGGCTGCCGGCCAAACAAAAGCGCCACGGAGCGAACTCCGTGGCGCTTCTTCGTTGCCCGCTCGTGCGAAGGCGTAAGCCTTTCGCGCAGCGAAACGCGCTTAAGCCGCCGTTGCCGGCTTTGCCGGCTTCTGCAGCTTGCCCTTGCCTGCGCGCTGGATTTCCTCGAGCTTGATCTCGACGTGGCGCGAGAACACGTACTCGGCCGGGCGCTGCTTCGCGATCGAGATGTCCGGTGCGAACGGGCCGTCGGTCTTGATGCCCTTCTTGCTCACGCGCAGTGCCTTCAGCGGATGCGAGATCGTGTCCATCACGGCGGTGGCTTCGAAGCCGCAGTGGACCATGCAGTCCGCGCACTTTTCGTAGTTGCCGACGCCGTAGTTGTCCCAGTTCGTGTCTTCCATCAGTTCCTTGAAGGTCTTCACGTAACCTTCGCCGACCAGATAGCACGGCTTCTGCCAGCCGAACACGGTACGCGCCGGGTTGCCCCACGGCGTGCACTTGTACGTCTGGTTGCCGGCTAGGAAGTCGAGGAACAGCGACGACTGGCTGAACGACCAGCGCTTGCCGCCTTCGCCGCGCTTCAGGATTTCGCGGAACAGGTTCTTCGTCTTGTCGCGGTTCAGGAAGTGCTGCTGATCCGGGGCGCGCTCGTACGCGTAGCCCGGCGAAACCGTGATGCCGTCGACGCCGATCGGCCCCAGCGTGTCGAAGAACTTCGCGACGCGCTCGGGGATCGCATCGTTGAACAGCGTGCAGTTGATGTTCACGCGGAAGCCGCGGCGCTTCGCTTCCTTGATGGCCGCGACCGCCTTGTCGTACACGCCTTCCTGCGACACGGAATGATCGTGCATGTCCCTGTCGCCGTCGAGGTGGACCGACCAGACGAAATACGGATTCGGCTCGTAGTCGTCCATCTTCTTTTCCATCAGCAGCGCGTTCGTGCACAGGTACACGAACTTCTTGCGCTTCATGATGCCCTTGACGATTTCCGGCATCTCCTTGTGGAGCAGCGGCTCGCCACCGGCGATCGACACGATGGGCGCGCCGCACTCGTCGACGGCTTCCAGGCATTCCTCGACGGACAGGCGCTGGTTCAGGATCGGGTCCGGATAATCGATCTTGCCGCAGCCGTTACAGGCGAGGTTGCAGCGGAACAGCGGCTCGAGCATCAGCGCGAGCGGATAGCGTTTGTTGCCGGACAGGTGTTGGCGCATGATGTATGCGCCGACGCGGACTTGCTGGAGCAGCGGAATAGACAAGAGATGTCCTCCTTAAACTTCGCGGGCGACAGCTTGCGTAAGCTTCGCCGGCAACTTGAATTCGACTTTTTCCTCACGGCCCGCCATCGTCGCGACATCGACGGGCCCCAGCGCGCGCAGCGCACTGATTACATCCTCAACCATTTCCTCGGGTGCCGACGCGCCGGCGGTCAGACCGACCGTCTGCACGCCCGCGAACCATTCGGCTTTCACTTCCGAGCCGTCGGCGACGAGATAGCTCGGCACACCGCTTTCGGTGCCGATCTCGCGCAGGCGGTTCGAGTTCGAGCTGTTCGTCGCACCGACGACCAGCAGCACGTCGACCTGCTCGCTCAGTTCGCGCACGGCGGCCTGGCGGTTTTGCGTCGCGTAGCAGATGTCGCGCGTGTCCGGGCCGACGATGTCGGTGAACCGGCGCTGCAGCGCTTCGATGATGCCGCGCGTGTCGTCGACCGACAAAGTCGTCTGCGTGACGTATGCCACCGGCGTATCGACCGGCAGCGTCAGCGTACCGACTTCGGCTTCGCTCTGCACGAGGATCACCTCGGCCGGAATCTGGCCGATCGTGCCCTCGACTTCCGGATGGCCCGCATGGCCGATCAGGATCAGCCGGCGGCCCGCCGCGACGTATTGCCGGCCCTGCACGTGCACTTTCGTGACGAGCGGGCACGTGGCGTCGAGCACGTCGAGCCCGCGCGTTTGCGCATCACGCTCGACCGTCTGGGCGACACCGTGTGCGCTGAAGATCGCCACGGCGCCATGCGGCACCTCGTCGAGCTCCTCAACGAATCGCGCCCCTTTATTGCGCAGGTTTTCGACGACATGCCGGTTATGCACGATTTCGTGACGCACATAGACCGGCGAGCCGTGCTGTTGCAGCGCGCGATCGACGATCTCGATCGCACGGACAACCCCCGCACAAAAGCCGCGGGGCTGGGCAAGGATGACTCGCATAGGTGAGCGAACTCCGACGACAGACGCCGGGGTTCGAGGAGCTGGCACTGCCCGCTCGCCCCGGCTTGATGTTATGAAGGCAGGAAACGAACCGGCCAAGCCAGGCCTCGGAACCCCGAATTAATCGCGCATTTTAACTCTATCGGGCCGTCCTTGCTTTGGTGCCGTATCGGCGCTGTTGCAATCGCCGCAGCGCCCCGTCGGCGCTCGCGGGCGCGGAACCCGGTAAACTGCGCGGTTTCGCGGGCAGCCTGTCCGGCTGCCCGGCGTCGCGCTCATTTCAAGGCCATTCGATGATCGTCGATTCTTACGCGTATTGCCCTGCCGCCCATGCGGATTTGGGTGTTTTCACTCCGACCCCGATTGAGCGGGCCGGCACCCGGCGGGAGGTGTGCCGATGATGCTCGCGCTGACGTTCCTTGTATCGGGCCTGTCGCTGCTGATCTGGATCGTGCTGCTCGTCGCGCGCGGCGGCTTCTGGCGTGCACGCCCGGCGCGGGCGTTGCCGCCCGACGCGCGCGGCGCTGCTGCCGAAGCCGGCTGGCCGGCCGTCGTCGCGGTCGTGCCGGCGCGCAACGAGGTCGACGTGATCGCTCGCGCGGCGACGTCGCTGCTCGAGCAGGATTATCCGGGCGAGTTTCATCTGATCATCGTGGACGACCACAGCGACGACGGCACGGCCGACGCCGCCCGCGCGGCCGCGCTTGCGATCAACCGCGCCGACCGCCTGACGGTGCTGGCCGCGAAGCCGTTGCCGGCCGGCTGGTCGGGCAAGGTGTGGGCGCAGTCGCAGGGCATCGCGGCGGTTCGTACGCTCGGGCTGCCGGCCGACTATCTTCTGCTGACCGATGCCGACATCGGGCATCCGCCCGACGCGGTGGCGCAACTCGTCACGCGGGCGCAAGCCGAGCAGCGCGATCTGGTGTCGCTGATGGTGCGGCTGCGCTGCGATTCGTTCTGGGAAAAGGCGCTGATCCCGGCCTTCGTGTTCTTCTTCGCGAAGCTCTATCCGTTCTCGTGGATCAACAATCCGCGTAACCGGACAGCCGGCGCGGCCGGCGGCTGCATGCTCGTCAGGCGCACCGCGCTCGAGGAGGCGGGCGGCATCGAATCGATCCGCGGTGCGCTGATCGACGACTGCAGTCTCGCCGCGCAGATCAAGCATCGCGGCAGCGGCCGGCATCCGATCCGGCTCGACCTGGCCGACCGCAGCGTGTCGCTGCGCCCATACGACAGCTGGCGCGACATCTGGAACATGATCGCGCGCACCGCGTTCACCCAGCTTCACTATTCGCCGCTGCTGCTCGCCGGCACGCTGCTCGGGATGACGATCATCTATCTCGTGCCGCCGGTCGCCGCGCTCGTGTACGGTGCGCGCGCATGGCCGGCGTGGCTCGCATGGGCGTCGATGTGCACCGCGTATGCACCGATGCTGCGCTACTACCGGCGCTCGCCGCTGTGGGCGCCCGCGCTGCCGCTCGTCGCGCTGTTCTACGTCGGCGCGACGTTCGCGTCCGCGTGGCGCTACTGGCGCGGCAAGGGCGGTCAGTGGAAGGCGCGCGTTCAGGCGCCGGTGGAGCGCTGAGCGGCGGCCGGCGCAGGCCGGCTGCGCGCTCCCGGACTTCGGAGGGCAAACAGCCCGACCGGTGCGAACCGGTCGGGCTGTTTCGTTTGCGGCGCAGGCCGCGCGTGCTTACCGCTGCGTCAGCATCATGTACATCTGGATCACGACGTCCGGCGAGAACGTGAACGGCACCCAGCCGTAGCCGGTGTGGCGCGCGACCAGCAGGCGATCGCCGTTCGACTGCTTCTGCACGGCCATCATCGGGTTCTTTGTCGTCACGAAGCGCCAGCCGGCCGGGATGCCCGGCGGCGGTTCCGGCTGCATCGACGCGCGCGCATGCGCGAGCTCCTCGATCAGCTGGCCCAGTTGCTCCGGGTGCAGCGTGATCGACTGGCCGTTGACGGTCAGCGTCAGCTCGTTTTGCGACGGACGGGCGACGTGCAGCGTCGATTTGTCGGCCGTGGCGTCGGCTGCATCGGTTGCTTCGGCGGCGGGGGCGACTTCGATCGCGGCGCCTGCGTTCGCCGGCGCTGCGCCGGCGGCATCGGCTGCTACCGGGGCGACTGCCTCCCCGACCGGCTCGGCTGCCGGTTCGACGACTTCGGCGGCGACTGCCGCTGCGGCTGCAGGCGCTGCGGCAGTCGCAGCGGCTTCCTTCACGACGGCTTCGACCAACGCTTCCGCGTCGGCGATGGCCTTCGTGTGGCGCTCGGCAGCGGCTTCGGCCTGCGCGATCGCTTCGGCGTGGCGTTGCGTGATGGCTTCGGCCTCGGCGGTCGCGTCGACGTGACGCTGCGCGGCGGCTTCCGCTTCGGCGATGGCCTGCGTGTGACGCAGCGCGAGCGCTTCGGCTTCTGCGATCGCTTCTGCGTGGCGCTGCGTCGCGGCTTCGGCTTCGGCGATCGCTTCCGCATACCGCCTCGCGGCGGCTTCGGCCTCGGCCGTGGCCACGGCATGGCGCTGTGCGGCGGCGTCCGCTTCGGTCGCCGCGGCGTGATGGCGCTGTGCGGCAGCCTCGGCTTCGGCGATCGCGGTCGCATGACGCTGCGACGCGGCTTCGGCATCCGCGTGACGTTGGGCGAGCGCTTCGGTCAGCGCGGTCGCTTCGGCGTGACGCTGGACGGCGGCTTCGGCTTGCGCGGCTGCGTCGTTGTGACGTTGAGCGGCGGCTTCGGCCGTGGCGGCCGCGTCGGCATGGCGTTGCTGCGCGGCCTCGGCCTGCGCTGCAGCAGCCGTGTGGCGCTGCGCGGCGGCCTGGGCTTCGCTCTCCGCCGCGGCGTGACGTTCGGCGGCGGCCCGGGCTTCCGCCGCGGCGGCGCGCGCGAACGCTTCCGCGCTGCGTGCCGCCTGCTGTGCGGCGTGGTGATCGTGGAGGAGCTGATCGACGCCCGCGTTGAGCGAATCGATCTGTTCGTTCAGGTTCATGCGTGTCTTCTCTGCGTAAGACCCGCGATTTTAACCGCTGCGCCGGTGCCGGGCCGTCAGCGACGTGTAACAAAGTGCGCAAAGCGGCGTGAAGCACGCCGCTTTGTGTTACTTCAGGTACCCCGCCGAGCCGAACCAGTCGAGCGCATCGCGCAGTCCTTCGCGGTACGGACGCGCGCGGTAGCCAAGCTCGCGCTCGGCCTTCGCGGACGTGAAATACATCTTGTTCTTCGACATCCGCAGCCCGTCGACGGTCACGAACGGTTCCTTCTTCGTGAACTTCGCGACGGCCTCCGCGCCCATCGCGAGCGGGTAGAGCGGCCAGCGCGGCAGCGCGATCGTCGGCGCCTTGCGGTTCGTCATCTGCGCGATGTCGGCCAGCATCTGCTGCAACGGCAGGTTCTCGCCGCCGAGGATGTAGCGCTCGCCGATCCGGCCGCGCTCGAGCGCGAGGAAGTGGCCGTGCGCGACGTCGTCGACGTGCACGAGGTTCAGCCCGGTATCGACGAACGCGGGGATCTTGCCGAGCGCGGCTTCGACGATGATGCGGCCGGTCGGCGTCGGCTTCACGTCGCGCGGGCCGATCGGCGTCGACGGATTGACGATCACGGCCGGCAGCCCTTCGTCGGCGATCATCCGCTCGACCGCGCGCTCGGCCAGCACCTTGCTGCGCTTGTACACGCCGATCGCCTGCTCGGCGGTGAGCGGCCGGTTCTCGTCGGACGGATCGCCCGCGCTCGTGACCTTCAGCGTCGCGACGCTGCTTGTATAGACGATTCGCTCGACGCCCTCGGCGCGCGCGGCGCGCATCGTCGCGACCGCGCCTTCGAGGTTCGCGCGCTCGATCTCGTCCGGATCCGGCGCCCACAGCCGGTAGTCGGCCGCCACGTGCAGCAGGTAGCGCACGCCGCGCAGCGCGGCGCGCATCGACGTCTCGTCGCGCATGTCGCCGGTCACGATCTCGGCGTCGAGGTCCGCGACGTTCGTGCGCGGGCTGGTCGGACGCACCAGCACGCGCACCGCATAGCCTTTCTGCTGCGCGATGCGGGCGACGGCCGAGCCGACGAAACCGGACGCGCCGGTGACGAGAACGAGATCGCGGGAGGTATCAGTCATGCGTTTCCTTCAGGGCCGCGCGCGAGCGGCGCGGCGGTTGTGCGTCGGCGAGATTGTACGTGGTCGGCGCAAGCGGCGACGCGAGCGCCGCGCGGGCGGCCGCGGCGCTGCGGCCCCGCCATACGCGTGTGCGAAGCCGCCGACGCGACTACAATGCCGGGCTTGAATGCAACGGGAGGGCGACGCGATGAGCCGTAATGAACTGGACGAACGGATCGAGACCTACTATGTGCGGGTGCGCGGCGTCGTGCAGGGCGTCGGTTTTCGTCATGCGACGGTGCGCGAGGCGCATGCACTGAAGCTGCGCGGCTGGGTCGCGAATCTCGAGGACGGCAGCGTCGAGGCGATGATCCAGGGCCCCGGCGCGCAGATCGACCGGATGCTCGCATGGCTGCGCCACGGGCCGCCGTCCGCGCGCGTGACCGAAGTGACGTTCGAGGAGCGTCGGATCGAAAGGCGCTTCGAACGCTTCCAGCAGCAGTAAGGCGAACACGACATGACGGGGTATCCGGAAGCCGGGCGCGGCCTCATGCTGTCGGTGATGGCGTCGACGCTGTTCGCGCTGATGTCGGCGTACGCGAAACTGCTCGCGCCGCTCACGGGGCTCGACATCTTCGCGTGGCGCGTGTTGTGGACCGC
This sequence comes from Burkholderia sp. Bp9016, assembly GCF_003857765.1. Taxonomy (NCBI): domain Bacteria; kingdom Pseudomonadati; phylum Pseudomonadota; class Betaproteobacteria; order Burkholderiales; family Burkholderiaceae; genus Burkholderia; species Burkholderia sp. Bp9016. The sequence goes on along the minus strand of NZ_QTPY01000005.1, from coordinate 141,319 downwards.
CCCGGGCGCGCTCGCGCTGATCGCGCTGCGCGGCCGCTGGCCGGCGCTCGTCGAACTCGTGCGGCGCAGCGTACGCGACTGGCGCCTGCTGATCGCGCTGCCGGTGAGCGCGGCGCTGCTCGGCCTGCAGCTGTGGCTGTTCCTGTGGGCGCCGCTGCACGGGCGCATGCTCGAAGTGTCGCTCGGCTATTTCCTGCTGCCGCTGACGATGGTGCTCGTCGGCCGCTACTACTATCACGAACGGCTCGATCCGCTGCAGTGGGCGGCGGTCGCGTGTGCGGCGCTCGGCGTCGCGCACGAGGTGTGGGCGACGCGCGCGTTCGCGTGGCCGACGCTCGTCGTCGCGCTCGGCTATCCGCCGTATTTCGTGCTGCGCCGGCGGATCAACGCCGATTCGCTGGCCGCGTTCGCGATCGAGATCGTGCTGCTGGGTCCGGTCGCGCTCGCGATGGTGTCGACGAGCCCGACGCCGGTCGCCGGCCACCCGCTGCTGTGGGCCGTGCTGCTGCCGGGGCTCGGCGTGCTCAGCACGCTCGCGCTCGCGAGCTATCTGAAGGCGAGCCGGATGCTGCCGATGGCGCTGTTCGGGATCCTCGGCTACGTCGAGCCCGTGCTGCTCGTCGCGGTGTCGCTGCTGCTGCTCGGCGAGACGCTGAGTGTCTCTCAGCTCGCGACGTACGGACCGATCTGGGTCGCCGTCGCGCTGACCGCATGGCACAGCGCGATGCTGATGCGGCGCCTGCCGATGCGCGGCTGAACGTCGTCACTCGCGACGCGACGGCAGCGCGAAATAGCGCTGCACATCGGGCTGTGCGTCGCGCGTTCCTGCGGTCGAATTTCGCGATGCTGGCGTCGAACTGGCATCGCACTGACATCGGGCTGGCCGCGTTGCCAATTCTGTATCGCCGCTGTCATCCCCGTAAACGAACAGAAGATTCCGTTGCACTTTGTTACTCAGGGTATCCCCGAGCGGCCGTTAGACTGACCTGACCGTCTTCTCTTCGTATGCAGCTTTTCCATGAACGGTCATCTCCGTGCCGGGCCGGCCGGGTTGGTGCGATGCGCGCATACGCGTATCGCTGCTGATTTCGCTCGCCCCTTTCTTTCCGATCTTTCCACCGGCGCGCGTCGCGCCTTCGTCGCAAAGGTGTGCTCATGTCGTTGAGCGCGCCGTCCTCCGCCCCGGTTTCGCCCGTGCGCAGCGGCCGCCTGATCGAAGTCGATTTCTTCCGCGGCATCGTGTTGTTGATGATCGTCGTCGACCACATCGGCGCGAGCGTGCTGTCGCGCGTGACGCTCCACGCGTTCGCGCTGTGCGACGCGGCCGAAGTGTTCGTGTTCCTCGGCGGCTTCGCGACCGCGAGTGCGTATGGCGCGATCGCCGACCGGCACGGCCCGCGCGCCGCGCAGCGGCGGTTCGTGCGTCGCGCGATGCAGATCTACCGCGCGTTTCTCGCGACGTCGACGCTGATGCTCGTCGTGTCCGTCGTGCTCGACCATTACGGGATCGATGCGCCGAACCTCGCGCTCGACGACGTCAGCGTGATGCTCGCGTCGCCGCTCACAGGCCTCGCCGAACTGCTGACTTTCCAGCGCCAGCCGTATCTCGCGTCGGTGCTGCCGATGTACGTGCTGTTCGCGCTCGCGTCGCCGGTGATCGTGCCGTTCGCGCGCCGCCATCCGTGGCTGCTCGTCGGCTTCAGCGCGGCTTCGTGGCTTGCGGCCGGCTGGCTCGGGCCCGAGCTGCTGGATACCGATTCGTTTCGCTGGAGCTTCAATCCGTTCGCGTGGCAACTGATGTTCGTCGCCGGCGTGCTCGCGCGCTGCCAGCCCGTCTACCGGCGCATCGCGCTCGGCCGCTGGAGCGCCGCGGCGACCGGTGTCGCATGCGCGATCGTGATCGGCTGCGCGAGCTACAAGCTGCTGTCGGGACTGCCGGTGCCGGAAGGCGTGCTCAAGCGCGATCTCGCACTGCCGCGCATCGTCAGCTTTGCGGCGGTCGCGTGGCTGATGGCCGACTTCGTGCGCTACGGCTGGATCGCGCGGATCGCGCGCGCGGTGCGGCCGGTCGTCACGGTCGGCCAGCGCGGGCTGATCTGCTTCGTCGCGGGCGCCGCGATCTCGCTCGTCATCGATTCGCTGCTGCATCCGGTCACGCATGGCGCCGAGCTGCGGCATGTCGGCGTGGGCCTCGCGGCCGACGCATGCGCGGTCGGACTGATGATTGCCGTGGCGGGTTCGGGAACGTGGTTCGCGCGATGGCGCGGCGCGGCTGCGGTGACGTCAGTGAGGTGAGCCGATGCGGGAGCGGGGGGCGGCGTTCGGATCGTCGGATTCGGTGTCGTCGCGTGCATCGGACTTCGGGTCGTCCTGCTCTGCGAGCACCGCGTCGGCTTCGGCTGCCGCCCGGGCGGCGCGCAGCGCAGTGCAGCGCTGCGCGTGCCGGATGTCGGACAGTATCCTCAACAGCCGTGTCGTTCTGCTTTTCATGACTTTCTCCCGCCAGTGCGCATCGCGGCGGACAGGATGCGCTGTTGCAACCAGTGTAGGACGTGCTGGCCGCGCCGGCGGGAGAATGTGGCGTGCATGCCGCACGCCGAGGGATAGTACTTACTGGGCCGAGGCCATCGCTTGCGCCTGCAGCGCTTCTTCTTCGCGGCGCTCTTCCGCACAGCGCTGGTGCTGGCGCGACAGGCGGTTCATCATCGGCAGCAGCAGCAGGGCGAGCAGCATGCCGATCGCGGCGAGCCAGCCGAGCTTCTCGAACAGCGACAGGTAGAGCGGCAGCGATTCGGTGGCCGGCAGGTCGTGCGACGGCATCTGCGCGAAGTTCGCGACGACGCTGCCGAGGTACTGCGACACACCCGTCGCGACGAAGTACGCGCCCATCATGAAGCCGCTCATGCGCGCCGGCACGTAGCGGGCGATCATCGCGAGGCCGAGGCCGCTCACCAGCAGTTCGCCGAGCGAGTAGAGGCCGTAGCCCCACACCATGAACCACGACGACACGCGACCGTCCACCGCGTAGCGGCCGCTGATCGTGAACACCAGATAGCCGGCGGCCACCGCGCCGAAGCCGAGTGCGTACTTCGCTGCGACCGGCAGGTCACGGCCGGCCTTCGAGAATGCGTTGTAGACCCACACCAGCACGGGGCTCAGCATCATGATCCAGATCGGGTTCAGCGCCTGGAACTGCGCGGCGCTCCACGTGAACAGCGTCGTGCCGAACAGGATGAAGCGCGGATCGACGTTGCGCAGCGCGAACAGCGTCAGCGACGTCGACATCTGCACGTAGAAGATGAAGAACAGGATCACCTGGCCGATCAGCACGAGCGCGGCGATCAGGCCGGCACGCTCCGAACGCTCCGACTTCGCGATCATGTATGCGAAGATCGCGAGGATCGCGAATGCCGCCGTCCACACACTCGCGACCGCGAGCTGCTTGTGCTGCAGCACGTACAGCGTGATCAGCGCGAGCGCGACGCCGCCTGCCGCCACGCCGCCGAGGCGCTTCCAGCGGATCGGCTGGTCGTCGGGCTGCGAGCCGATGTGCGCGAGCGTGCGGTGCATCAGCATGAAGTTCAGGATCGCGAGCAGCATGCCGGCGCAGCAGACCGCGAACGCGGTGTGCCAGCCCCAGTGATCCTTGATCCACGGCGTCGCGAGCATCGACACGGTCGAGCCGATGTTGACCGCCATGTAATAGATCGTGAACGCGCTGTCGATGCGCGCATCGTCGCCTTCGTAGATGCGGCGCACGAGGTTCGCCGCGTTGGCCTTGAACAGGCCGTTGCCGACGACGATCACGCCGAGCGATGCGTACATGTACGCCAGCGCATCGTTCGGGACCGCCAGCATCAGGTAGCCTGCGCACAGCACGGCCGCGCCGATGATCATCGTGCGACGGGCGCCGAGCACCTTGTCGCCGATCCAGCCGCCGATCGACGGCGACGCGTAGACGAGCGCGGTGAACGCGCCCCAGGTCAGGTTCGCATGGCTGTCGGTGAAACCGAGCCTGTCGACCATGAAGAGGACCAGGAGCGCGGCCATGCCGTAGTAGCCGAAGCGCTCCCACATTTCGATGAGGAAGACCGTCGTAAACGATCGGGTTTGAGAAACAGGTGCGTGCATCATCAATCTCGTTTGAAACGGACGGCGCGGATCGCGCGTCGCCTTGGGGGTCGAACTGGCGCCGGAGCACAGTGGCCGGGTAGGCTTTGCGTCGGCGATGGAACAGTCGGGCAGGTCAGCCCGGGCCGGGGTCGGACTCCACCTGGTAAGGTGGTGCGAGGCCCCGACCGGCGCGCGAGTGGTAGCGCTCGCCGGTCCGGTGCGTCAGGTCCGCGCCACTCAGGGAAACTCCCGATATGGCCGCAGCTTTCAGGAACATTTGTCTCATCATCTACTTGTAAGCTTGGCGCCCGGCTCTCGGAACATTCCCGGAGAGCCGCTTGCAGCTTGCCTGTGAAGCAGGCGAGTCTGGCAAGATAGCGCGTCGTTTCGCTCGCTTCGTGCCCTGTTTAGTGCACCGGGCTCAACACCGAAGACGTGTGCGAACCCGAAGATTAAGCTATCTCGAATTAACTTAGTTACTTTCCATCAAACATTTTTTGACGACCACTTTTCGGCCTGCTATGGTTCCCCCCACTGAAAACTCGCGAGCGGCAGACGCTGCCGCACTCGGCAGCAAGATTCGCGCGTTGCGCCAACGTCTCAAGCGCACGCTCGACGACACCGCTACCGCCGCGGGAATTTCGAAGCCGTTTCTGTCTCAGGTCGAGCGCGGGCTCGCGTCGCCGTCGCTGACGTCGCTGGCCGGCATCGCACAGGCACTCGGCGTGACGGTGCAGTACTTCGTGGATACGCCGAGCGAGGAACGCTCGGTCTGTCGAGGCGAGCAGTTGCGCTTCTTCGGGTTCGCCGATTCGGCGAACCTGTTCGCGAGGCTGACGAACGTGTCCGAAGGGCGTCAGCTCGAGGCGATCCTCGTGCGGATGCCGCCGGGGCAGAAGCGCTCGGAGGTGACGACACATGCAGGAGAGGAGTTCCTGTATGTGATTGAAGGGGAAGTGTCGCTGACGCTGGAAGGCAAGACGTTCGTCCTGCAGGCCGGCGACAGTTCGCACTATCAGTCGACGGTCCCGCACAGCTGGGTCAACACCGCGAGTGTCGAGTCGGTCGTGGTCTGGGTCGGTACGCCGAGACTGTTCTAGCGCACAGGTATTCCTTCGTTTCGAAGACGGAATACCTGTCGAAAGAAATGTAAGGAATACTAAGATGCAATACGAGAATCACGGGCCTCCTCAATCGCTGTACCCGTCAGCGTCTCACGCGTAAGCCGCGGCATCCGCCGCGCGACGCTCACCGAAAAACCTTCTCTAGACTGCCACGATGAAATCCTTGCATGCCATGTCGGCCGTGCTGGCCGCGCTCGCCCTGACGACGCCCGCAGCCCGCGCCGTTACCGTTCCGTCGAATGTCACGCTCGCTCCTCAACAGGACCTGACGCGCCAGGTGCCCGCCGAAGTCGAGTCGCTCGACCCGGCGCACATCGAATCGTGGACCGGCAACACGATCGGCCTCGACCTGTTCGAAGGGCTCGCCCGCATCGACGCGAGCGGCCAGGTCGTGCCGGGCGTCGCGCAATCGTGGGAACGCAAGACGCCGCAGACGTGGATCTTCAAGCTGCGCCACGACGCGAAGTGGAGCAACGGCCAGCCCGTGACGGCCGCCGATTTCGTCTATTCGTGGGAGCGCCTCGTCGATCCGAAGACGGGCTCGAAGTACACGATCCTCGTCGAATTCGTGAAGAACTCGAAGGACATCATCGCCGGCAAGGCCGCGCCGACGACGCTCGGCGTGCGTGCGATCGACCCGTACACGCTGGAAGTGACGACCGACGTACCTGTCGCGTTCTTCCCCGAACTGACCGCAATGGCGCCGCTCGCGCCGGTGAACAAGGACACCGTCGCGAAGTTCGGCGATGCGTGGACGCGCCCGGGCAACATCGTCAGCAACGGTGCGTACCAGCTCGCCGACTGGCAGCCGAACAACCGCATCGTGGTCACCAAGGACGCGAAGTACTGGAACGCGCCGAAGGTCGTGATCAACAAGGTCACCTACCTGCCGATCGAAAGCGACGAAACCGCGATGCGCATGTACCAGGCCGGCCAGATCGACTACAGCTACTCGATCCCGTCGGGCATTTTCCAGCAGGTCAGCAAGCAGTTCGGCGGCGAACTGCGCCCGGGTCTGCAGCTCGCGACCTACTACTACTACCTGAACAACAGCGACGCGGCGCTGAAGGACAAGCGCGTGCGCCAGGCGCTATCGATGGTGATCGATCGCGACGTGCTCACGTCGAAGCTCACGCAGGCCGGCGAGAAGCCGATGTACGGCCTGATGCCGAACGGCACGAAGGGCGTGCAGCCGTTCACGCCGGCATGGGCGTCGTGGCCGATGGCCAAGCGCGTCGCGGCCGCGAAGGACTTGCTGAAGCAGGCCGGCTACTCGGATGCGAAGCCGCTGTCGTTCACGCTCACGTACAACACCAACGACCTGCACAAGAAGGTCGCGCTGTTTACCGCATCGGAATGGCGTACGAAGCTCGGCATCAACACGAAGCTCGAGAACGTCGAGTTCAAGGTGCTGATGAAGGAGCGTCATGACGGCAAGGTGCAGATCGCGCGCGACGGCTGGTTCGCCGACTACAACGACGCGATGACCTTCTTCGACCTGATCCGCTGCGGCAGCTCGCAGAACACCGTCGGCTACTGCAACAAGCAGGCCGACGCGCTCGTCGACGAAGGCAACCAGAAGCTCGACGACAAGGCGCGCGCCGCGCTGCTCACGCAGGCGCACGACATGGCGATGAACGACACGCCGATGGTGCCGCTGTTCCAGTACTCGGCCGACCGTCTCGTGAAGCCCTACGTGGGCGGCTACTCGCTGAAGAACGTGATCGACATGCGTGCTTCGCAGGACCTGTACCTGATCAAGCACTGAGCGGAGCGATCATGCTGGCCTACGCATTGAGACGCACGTTGTGGGCGGTGCCGACGATTCTCGCCGTCATCACCGTCTGCTACCTGCTGCTGCATTTCACGCCCGGCGGCCCGTTCGATACGGAGAAGCAGCTGTCCGCGGCGACGCTCGCGAACCTGAACGCGAAGTACCACCTCGACGAGCCGCTGTGGAAGCAGTACCTGCTGTATCTCGGTTCGCTGCTGCACGGCGATCTCGGCCCGTCGTTCCGTTACGTCGACTGGTCGGTGAACGATCTCGTGAAGAAGGCGCTGCCCGTGAGTCTCGGCGTGGGCGGCGTGTCGATCCCGATCTCGATCGTGTTCGGCGTGCTGCTCGGCACCGTCGCGGCCGTGCGTCGCGACAGCCTGATCGACCGCTTCGTGATGCTGATCGGCAACTTCGGCAACGTCGTGCCGCCGTTCGTGCTCGGCCCGGTGCTGGTGTGGATCTTCGCGATCCTGCTGAAGACGTCGGCCGGCAACGGCTGGCTGCCGGCCGGCGGCTGGGGCGACGGCAGCTGGCAGTACCGGCTGCTGCCGATCGTGCTGCTGACCCTCATCAACGTGTCGCTGCTCGCTCGCGTGATGCGCGGCTCGATGATCGAGACGCTGTCGAGCAACTACATCCGCACCGCGCGCGCGAAGGGCCTGCCGGGCGCGACGATCGTGCTGCGCCATGCGCTGAAGCCCGCGCTGATGCCGGTCGTGTCGCTGTTCGGCACGGTCTGCATCACGTCGATCACCGCGGCCGTCGTCACCGAATCGGTGTTCGCGCTGCCGGGGCTCGGGCAGCTCGTCGTGAACGGCGCCATCAACCGCGACTACACGCTGGTGCTGGGCCTCGTCGTGCTGACGACCGTCTGTGCGGTGCTGTTCAACCTGCTGGTCGACCTCGCGTACGCGTGGCTCGATCCGCGCATCCGTTATTGAGCGAGGCAATGCGATGACTCCGACTACGCCTGTCGTCAGTCTGCCCGTGCAGACCGACTCGCCGCCGCGTTCGCGCTCGCCGCTGGCGCTCGCGTTCGCGCGCTTCCTTCACAACCGTGCGGCCGTGTTCAGCCTCGTGCTGCTCGCGCTGATCACGCTCGCGTGCTTCGTCGGCCCGTGGCTGCTCGCGGCCGATCCCGCCGCGAGCGACTGGGGTTCGATCAGCCTGCCGCCGACGCTCGCGAACCAGCACTGGTTCGGCACCGACGAGCTCGGCCGAGACCTGCTCGTGCGCACGCTGATCGGCGGCCGCGTGTCGATCGAGGTCGGCCTGCTCGGCACGCTCGTGTCCGGCCTGTTCGGCGTCGCGTGGGGTGCGACCGCCGGCTTCGCGGGCGGCCGCATCGACTCCGCGATGATGCGCGTCGTCGACATGATGTACGCGATCCCGTACCTGCTGATCGCGATCCTGATGATGACCCTGTTCGGCCGCTCGTTCATGCTGGTCGTGCTGACCATCAGCGCGTTCTCGTGGATCGACATGGCGCGCGTCGTGCGCGGCCAGACGCTGTCGCTGCGCAACCGCGAGTTCGTCGATGCGGCGCGCGCGATCGGCGTGTCTCCGGCGTCAATCGTGCTGCGCCACGTCGTGCCGAACCTGCTTGGTGTGGTCGTCGTGTACGCGACCGTGTCCGTGCCGAACATCGTGCTGACCGAATCGGTGCTGTCGTTTCTCGGCCTCGGCGTGCAAGAGCCGATGACGAGCTGGGGCGTGCTGATCCAGGACGGCGCGCAGAAACTGGAATCGATGCCGTGGCTGCTGCTGGCACCGGCCGTCATGCTCTGCGTGACGCTCTATTGCGTGAACTTCGTTGGCGACGGCCTGCGTGACGCGCTCGACCCGAAGGATCGCTGAAAATGGCTGCCCTGCTGGAAGTTGAAAACCTCGGCGTGCGCTTCACGCGCAAGGACGCGCCGCCGATCGACGCCGTGAGCGGCGTGTCGTTCTCGCTCGAAGCCGGCAAGACGCTCGGCATCGTCGGCGAATCGGGCTCGGGCAAGAGCCAGACCGTGATGGCGCTGCTCGGCCTGCTGGCCGGCAACGGTACGACGACGGGCGCCGCGCGCTATCGCGGCGACAACCTGCTCGAGATGGATACGCGCGCGCTGAACGCGGTGCGCGGCGACCGGATCGCGATGATCTTCCAGGATCCGATGACGTCGCTCAATCCGTTCCTGACGATCGAGCGGCAGATGACCGAGACGCTGCAGTTGCATCGCAAGCTGTCGCGCAAGGAAGCGATCAGGCGCGCGATCGAGGCGCTCGAGTCGGTGCGCATCCCAGACGCGGCGCGCCGCATCCGGATGTATCCGCACGAGTTCTCGGGCGGCATGCGCCAGCGCGTGATGATCGCGATGGCGCTCCTGTCCGAGCCGGAAATCCTGATCGCCGACGAGCCGACCACCGCGCTCGACGTGACCGTGCAGGCACAGATCATCGACCTGCTGCGCGAGCTGAACCGCGAGCGCGGCACCGCGATCGTGCTGATCACGCACGACATGGGCGTGGTCGCCGGCCTCGCGGACGACGTGATGGTCATGTATGCGGGCCGTACCGTCGAATACGCGCCGGCCGAGTCGATCTTCGCCGCGCCGTCGCATCCGTACACGATCGGCCTGCTCAATGCGCTGCCGCGCCTGACCGATGCGGACGATGCACCGCTCATCGCGATTCCCGGCAATCCGCCGATGCCCGGCACCGCGCCGGTCGGCTGCGCGTTCGCGAAGCGCTGCACCTATGCGGAGGAGCGCTGCGGTGCCGCGCGCCCCGCGCTCGAAACCTATGGCGCCATGGGCGCGGTGCGCGCGTGCCACCGGCCGCTGGCCGATCTGACGGGAGGACTGCGATGAGCGTCAATGAACGCCGCGATACCGGCGCGACGGGCGACACGCTGCTGTCCGTCGAGAATCTGAAGGTGCATTTCCGCGTGCCGCTCGGCGGCTATCCGTGGTCGCCGAGGGGCACGCTGCGTGCTGTCGATGGCGTGTCGTTCGACGTGAGGCGCGGCGAGACGGTCGGGCTCGTCGGCGAGTCGGGCTGCGGGAAGTCGACGCTCGCCCGCGCGCTGATCGGCCTCGCGCCGATGACCGCCGGCACCGTGCGCTGGCGCGGCGAAGCGGTGGCGTCCGATCACCTGCGCGGCACCGCGATGCGCCGCGAAGTGCAGATGATCTTCCAGGATCCGCTCGCGTCGCTCGATCCGCGCATGACGATCGAGCAGATCGTCGCGGAACCGCTCGTCACGCACCACGCGGGTCTCGGCCGCACCGAAGTGCGCCGCCGCGTGATCGCGATGCTCGAGCGCGTCGGCCTGAATGCACATCACCTGCTGCGCTATCCCCACGAATTTTCCGGCGGGCAGTGCCAGCGCGTCGGTATCGCGCGTGCGCTGATCGGCGAGCCGAAACTCGTGATCTGCGACGAACCCGTGTCGGCACTCGACGTGTCGATCCAGGCCCAGATCGTGAACCTGCTGCGCGATCTGCAGCGCGAACTGTCGTTGTCCTATCTGTTCGTCGCGCACGACCTGGCGGTGGTGAAGGCCATCAGCCAGCGCGTGCTCGTGATGTATCTCGGCCGCGTGATGGAGTTCGGCACGCGGCATGACGTGTACGGCGTGCCGCAGCACCCGTACACGAAGGCGCTGCTCGATGCGGCGCCGACGCCGGAGCCGGCGCGCGAGCGTGCTCGCCGTCCGATGCTGCTGGCGGGCGAGATGCCCTCGCCGCTGAACCCGCCGTCGGGCTGCGCGTTCCGCACGCGCTGCCCGGTTGCGATCGACGCGTGCGCGCAGGACGTGCCGCTGCCGGAAGTGCGGCAGGGGTCGGCCGCGCGGGTCGCGTGCATCCGCGCGGGCGTGGCGGCGTGAAGTAACGCAGCAAACATAACCAGGCAGGTCGACAGGGGTAAGTGCGGCGCGAACGATCTTCGCGCCGCGGGTACAGGCGCGCCTTTAGCCGGGCAAGCCGGGGGGCCGGGAGCGGATCGCGACCGGCGTGGACGATATCAACACAAGACGAGAATTACGATGAAAAAGCAGAAGACGATCGGGACGGCATCGAAGATGCTGCTTGCATGGGGCCTGCCGGCACTGGCCGGCGTATCGCTGAGCGGCGTCGCCCACGCCGACGACGCGGCCCCGGCACCGCTGACGGTCGCGCAGGCTGCGCCGGCCGCGGGCACGAGCACGGCCGTTGCGCAGGCAACCACCCCGAATGCCATTGTCAACGCCGAAGCGAGCCAGGCCGTCACGCCGCCCGATGAACCGTCTGCGCAATCGAAGGCGAAGGGTTTCATCGCCGACAGCCATCTCGACTTCCTGTTCCGCAACTATTCGGACGTGCTCGACGCGAAGGGCGGCCCGCACCGCCACGCGTGGATCCAGGGCGTGATGGCGAACTTCGAGTCCGGCTATACGTCGGGCCTGGTCGGCTTCGGCGTGGACGCGTCGGTGTATGCGGCACTGAAGCTCGACGGCGGCGCAGGCGCCGGCAGCATGGTGCACATCGCGAAGGGCGGTGGCGGCGCGAACCAGCTCGCGTGGGCGTTCCCCGGCATCTACGACGTGAAGGCGCGCATCTCGAACACGGTGATCAAGTACGGTCTGCAGGCCGTCGACAACCCGTTCATGGAGCAGCACGACAACCGTGCGCTGCCGCCGACGTTCCTCGGTGCGACGATCGTCAGCAATGAATTCAAGAACGTGATGCTCGAAGCCGGTAGCTTCACGAAGAACGATGCGCGCGGCCATACGACGCTCACGAACCTCACGACCCAGTACGGCGGCACGCGCATCAACCGCCTGACCTACGTCGGCGGTACGTGGGACTACTCGCCGAACGGCGAAGTCGCGCTGTACGCGAACCAGGCCGACGACGTATGGCACCAGTACTACGCGTCGGTGAAGCACAGCATCGGCAGCACGCAGACGATCAAGTGGACGGGCTTCGGCAACGTCTATTCGACGCATGACACGGGCGACGCGCTGCAGGGCAAGATCGACAACAACGCATACAGCTTGTCGCTGGCGGCGCAGCACGGCCCGCATGAGCTGCTGCTCGGCTATCAGCAGATCCTGGGCGACCAGTTCTTCGACTACCTGAACGAAACGAACGGCATCTTCCTGACCAACTCGATGGACGTCGACTACAACGCGCCGCACGAAAAGTCGTTGCAGCTGCGTTACACGTTCTACGGCAAGGAAGCGGGCCTGCCGGGCTTCAAGGCGATGATCTGGGGCGTGACGGGCTGGGGTGCGGACGGCAGCGCGGGCGCGGCGAACGACCCGACCAGGTCGAGCATCTACTGGAGCAACGGAGCGCCGGTGCAGGGCCGTCACCACGAGTTCGGCTTCATCCCGTCGTACACGTTCCAGAGCGGCAAGCTGAAGGACACGAAGGTCACGTTCATCGCGATGTGGCACAACGGTTCCGCGCACTACTCGGACGCGACGAACCGCGAGTACCGCCTGGTCGTGAACGTGCCGCTGCACGCGTTCTGATCGAAGGGGGACGCAAGGTCCCCCGCGGTATGTTCCGTTTCGCGCGGCCCGGCCTGCGGTCAGTCCGATCAGGCCGGCTTGTGCAAGCCCGCCACCGGATCGTTCGCGGCGGGCATGTCTTCCAGCAGCGACGTGAGCTGGCGGCCCGTGTCGCGCCATGCGTCGAGGCCGCCACGCAGCGGCAGCGCATCGGTAAAGCCTGCATCGAGCAGGCGCTTGGCCATCAGCGCGGCCGTTACTTCGTTCGGGCACGAGCAGTACACGACGAACTTCTGCGAGAGCGGGTAGCGCGCGATGATGTCTTCGATGCGCCGCTCGTCCGCGAACTGCGCACCGGGAATCGTGAACGGGTCGAGCTTGCGGTGCTCGGGCGAGCGTACGTCGAGGACCACCGGCGCCGCCGGGTCGCGCAGCAGCAGTTCGAGCTCGTCGACGCCGATCCGTGCGCTCGCGAGCTGGCGGATCAGCGCGCGGCGGCGCATCCAGCGCACGGCTGCGTAGATCGCCAGCAGCGCGACGATCACCAGCAGCACCGCACGGCCGAGCCGGCTCGCGCCGGCGAACAGCCAGTCGATCTGCCGGTAGAACACGAGCCCCGCCACCAGCCCGACGATCGTCCACAACGCGGCACCGAGCGCGTCGTAGCCGGCGAACGTGCGATAGCGCGTGCCGAGCGCGCCGGCCATCGGCACGGACACGAGCGACAGGCCGGGAATGAAGCGTGCGACCGCAAGCACACGCACACCGTAGCGGCCGAAGAAGCGTTCCGTCTTCTTCACGCAGGTATCGCGCGACAGCGACAGCCGGCAGATCGTCTTCAGCGTCGCGCCGCCGTAACGCCGCCCGGCGAGATACCACGCCGTGTCGCCGATCAGCGCACCGAGCACCGACAGCGCGATCACCGTCACGAGCTGCGAGCCGATCATCTCCGGATGCATCGCGGCCATTGCGCCGAACAGCACGAGCGTCGGCATCGCCGGCACCGGCAGGCCGATGGCCGCCGCAAGCACGTTGGCGAAGACGAGAAGCGGCCCGTATTGGGCGACGAGGTCACGGAGCATGACGGCTGGCCGAAAAGGATGCGCAAGAGAGGATGCGCAGATGGGCCGATTATCGGCCATTTTCAACCTGGTGGCGGGAACGACGGAAAGCGCCTGACGGCGACAGGGAGATGTCGGTGAGCCGACGCGCGGAGCGCGGCTCACCATTCGAAATCAGGAGGGGGTGCGGGCGAGCGATGCGGCGCCGTGGTTTTCGCCGGGCAGCTCGGCGCCGTGCGAGCGGATCGCCGCGACCAGTTCGGCCGGCGTGATCTCGTAGCGGACCTCGCGGTGGATGCCGGGCTTGCGTTCGTCGATCTCGATCAGCAGCACGCTTTTGCCGTCGCCGGTCGCTTCGAGCCGGAGCGAGCGCAATTCGCGGCCGTCGGCCGGGTCGTGTTCGGTGAGCAGGGTCATTGCCCCGGATGAGCCGGAAGTGCGCATCGAACCTATCCTCGTGTCGTGGATGCCTGGTTGGCGAAGATGTCGTTGTTGAGTACAGCTTTGCTGAAGTTTAACGCGAACGGGCCGCAACACGGAGCATTTTCGTGGGCTCGAAATGAGGGCTGCACCACCTATCCTTCTGATGTTTGGGCCGCGCCGGGCGGGCGTTTCAGCCGGATCGGGCCGCGCGGCGAGCGGCGCCCGGCCGGGGCGCTCCCGACCGGGCAGCGGCAGTGCCGTCAGAAGCGGTCGGCCAGCCCCATCGCCGGGTCGCTGACCGAGTGGCGGCCCGTTTCGACGCGGCCGGCCACGCGGCGCGAGAAGCTCGCATCGCTGTCCGCGGTGACCACGAAGTCGTACCAGTGCCCGGTCGAGTCGAGCGTCCAGCGCAGCTCCGACTGGCTGCCGGCACGCACCGTGGCCGTCCACGTCGTGCCCGCGTCGTTGCCGTGCCCGCGCCCCTGGCCGTTGCCGTCCTGGTTGCCGCGACCGTCGTGCGCGCCATGGCCGGACAGCGCGCCGTACACCTTGTTCGACTTCACCGTGAAGCGCACCGTGCCGCCGCCGTCGTTGCGCAGCCGCAGATGCAGGTTGCCGCTTCCGCCCGCATAGCCGACCCGCACTTCCGGCTGCGGTGCGCGCGGGCCCGCGAGCCGGGCCAGGTCGCCGGTGAAGCGGCGGTGATAGCCATTCGGGCCGAGCACCCACAGGTCATATTTACCGCCGTCGTCGGCCTGCGCCGCCCAGTCGCCGCGCAGCGCCTTGCCCGGTTCGACGACGTAGCGGCGCGGCACGCGGTCCAGGTGCAGCTTGTCGTACACGTGGAACACCGCCGCCGCGCGGCCCGTGTTCGCGAACTTCAGCGTGACGGTGCCCTTGCCGGCGTCAGCCTGCGCGCTCGCATGCAGCTCGTACGGCAGTGCCCGCGACGGGCGCACGCCGGTGGCCTGCGCGGGCAGCGACGGGGCGGTCGGCGGCGTGATTTTCGGCGCGGCCTGCTGCGTGGCGCTCAGCGCGTCGACCTGGCTTTTCGTCGTGCGGCCCGCGAGCGTCGGCAGCGGTTCGTTGTTCGGCGCGCGGAAGTTGAACGCGCTCGTCAGGTCGCCGCACACCGCGCGGCGGTACGCGCTGATCTGCGGCTCCACGACGCCGAAGCGTTTCTCGAGGAAGAGCAGCGTCGACGTATGGTCGAACACCTGCGAGTTCACCCAGCCGCCGCGGCTCCACGGCGATACCACCCACATCGGCACGCGCGGGCCCGGGCCGTACGGACGCCCGTCGGCCGCCGGCTGGCTCGACGTGGCCGGCGCGAAGTCGTGGTACTCGACGGCCACGTCGGCGTTCGCGAGCGTATGGCCGCCCGCGAGCGTGCCGTCCGCGTTACGCGATGGCACGGCCGGCGACGGCATATGATCGAAGAAACCGTCGTTCTCGTCGTAGTTGATCAGCAGTACGGTCTTGCTCCATACGTCCGGATTCGCGGTGAGCGCATCGAGCACCGCCTGCACGTACCATGCGCCCTGCGCGGGGCTCGACGGCCCCGGATGTTCGCTGTACACCGACGGCGGGACGATCCACGACACTTCGGGGAGCGTGCCGTTGCGGATGTCGTCGCGGAAGGTTTCGAGGAAGCCGTACGGCATCGTGTTGCCGAAGCCCTTCGCGAGCGGACTCAACGGATCGTCGATCGCCGGATCGTAGAACGCGCCGGCCGCCGTCACCGGCTGCGTGATGTCCGTCGACGCGACGTAGACGGGCCGGCGCGCGGCGGGCATCTGTTCGATGGCGGCGCGCCAGTGGCGAAAGCTCATCATCTCGTTGCAGCCGAAGTTGTCGATCAGGCTCTGGTAGACCTTCCATTTCACGCCGGCCTGCTGCAGCCGGTCGGCGTAGGTCGTCCACGTCCACCCCTGGCTCGACGGGCCGATGTCGTTGCCGCCGTTGAACTGGTTGTTCAGCGCGGCGAGCTTCACGCGGCTGCCGTCGGCCGGGCTGATGCCGTTCGGGCCGTTGGTGCCGCTCCAGTAGAACAGGCGGTTCGCGATCGTGCCCGTGTGCATCCCGCAGTGATAGTGGTCGCACAGCGTGAACGCGTCGGCGAGTGCGCGCTGGAACGGCACTTCCGCCGCGTCGTAATAGCCCATCGACAGCGGCGTCTTCGCGTCGGGCCAGCGGTTCATCCGGCCGTGGTCCCACGCGGCCTGCGCGTCGGCCCACGTGTGCGGCGTGCCGCCCGCGCGCTGCGCGTTGCCCTGGCTCGCGTCGAGATGGTACGGCGTGAAGGTCGTCGCGGGCGTCGTTTGCGTATACGTCTGGTAGAACACGTCGCGACCGTTCGGCGACGGCACCGCGAAGCGGTCGCCATAACCGCGCACGCCCTTGAAGGTGCCGAAGTAGCCGTCGAACGCACGGTTCTCCATCATCAGCAGCACAACGTGCTTGACGTCGTGGAGCGTACCCGTTTCGTGAAACGCGGGAATCGCGAGCGCGCGGCGGATGCTCGGCGGAAACGCCGACAGCGCGGCGGCGGCGAGGCCTGAAGTGGCGGTCTTCTGAAGGAATGTGCGGCGTGACGTCATGGCGTTCGGATCCTGTGATGGTGGGTGCGCGCTCGACCGGGTCCAGCAGCACCCCATGCGTCGTCCCCCCCGGGACGATCCGCGATGCATGTGCGTTCGAATGCGTCGGCCGTTGTCGCGCTCCTGCGCACCGCACGCATCGTGTGCGCGGGGGAGGATGTCGGCACGTGCCGGCCCGTTGAGTGACGATCAGGGCGCGGCCAGTCTAGGGAGCGGAGATGACGTCGACGTGATGCGGACATGACTTAGTCCACTCGCACAGATGATGTTGCGTGCGCAACGAATTGTCTGCTGTCGAAGCGGTCTCGAGGTGGCAGGAAATTACCGGTTTGCGCGAGCGGTATCGGGCACAAATTGCCGATTGCGTGATGTCTGCATGAAGGCTGCGTGACGCCGTGTCGTTGTGCATGCAACGGCACCGGGTAATTCGGCGGCCATGTTTCATTCGCGTGAAATCGGATAAGCTCGATGCGCTGTTGCGTATCCGCAGCAGCATTCCCGCGACCGATACTTTCGACTCTACCCAGTCATGACCGATATCACCATCCGGCACGGCGAGATGCACGACATCGACGCGATCCGGCAAATCGTCGCGCATCCTGCGGTGTACCTCAACACGTTGCAGCATCCATATCCGTCGCACGAGAAATGGCGGCAGCGGCTCGAACGCATTCGCGAACACGGCGTGAGCCTCGTCGCCGAAATCGACGGTTCGGTGGTCGGCCATCTCGGGCTGCATCCCGAACAGAACCCGCGCCGCCGTCACGCCGCGTCGCTCGGGATGATGGTCGATGCGTCGCATCACGGCCGCGGTGTCGGCACCCGGCTGCTCGCGGCGGCGATCGAGCTCGCCGAAAACTGGCTGAACATCACGCGCATCGAACTGACCGTGTTCGTCGACAACGTTGCGGCGGTCGCACTGTACGAAAAGCACGGATTCCGCATCGAAGGTGAAGCGCCGGACTATGCGTTGCGCGATGGTGCGTATGCGTCGGTGTACCAGATGGCACGGGTCAAGCCGCGACGGTAGAGGACGCGCGCGCGATGCCGCGCGTCATGTTCATTCGAGAATGCGTTCGTTTCAGGTGGCCGCGTGAATCGTCTCGTCGAGCGATTTTCCGGCCGCCGCGAATGTGTACGAGCGACAGGCGTGCGTACGCATTCGCGACGGCGGACACGCTGACTGACGCAGGGCCGTACGACGCATCCGATGCGTTGTTGAAGGCCGGATTGCCGCGTTCGTCGACGCCGTAGTACTTCATGTCAAGGTTCGCCGCGAATGCGAATGCGCGCGGCGACAAGGCCGCGGCGCTCGACGGGTATCGCGAGGCCTGCGATTCGGCGAGCGGATCGGTGACGAAGTCGCGCTGGGGCGCGACTTGTTTCGCGAATGCAATTGCGCTGCGCCGGACGATTCGGCGCGGATCGAAGGGATCGCCGCAAGTGTGCTTGCGCGGGCCGGCAAGACTCGGGATGTGTTTTGCGGGGCGAACCTGCGTACGCAGATCAAGGCCGTCACGCAGTTGAATCAGTGGTGCGGCGGCGCACGATGTGTCGGTCCGGTCGGTCGTCAGGCAGTTCGACGGGGTGTGCGCGAAGCTGCCGGTGGGTGATCCGCAGGCAGCGACGTGCGCGACGCTGATCCGGCCCGTGAAGGCGTGACGCTGTAACGGCGGGCGAACCGTCGGGCGAGCCGGGTGCCGCGTTGCTTCGGTTACTGGCCCGACTCCGACGACGCGCCGCGCGCGCTGCCGTAGCCGGCACCCTGCTGCCGCGCGATCTTCGCTTCGGCGGAAACGATGCTGGCCGGGTAGAACCAGTCGCTCGACTGGAAGCCGGCCTGCTTGAGCGCCTTCACTTCGGCGCGAACCTGTGCCCGCGTGAGCGGCGCGTTCGACTGCGCTTGCGCAGCGAGCGGGGCGGATACGGCCAGGGCGATGGCAACTGCATGGATCAGGCGCTTCATGATCTGGACCTCCATGTTTTCGACGGGGCGGCCGGCCTTCGTTCGACGAAGCGGCTGCGGTTGAAAAGAGTGTAGGCCCGGCCGCGCGCGGGAAAAATGCGATCGCTCCCAACGCAGTGTTCTGCTGCCGGCAACAATGGGTGGGGGGCGAGGTGGCGGCGGCCGGTGCCGGATGGCGGCGCGTGGCGGATGCCGGGGTGCCGGAGCCGCGCGGTAGTGGGGAGGGCAGAGGTGCTCGAGGCGGCCGGTGGCCGGGCTGGCTGGATGCGCATTCCGGGGGTGGCCGCCGGGCTTGGCCGGCAAACCGATCGGCAAGCGCTGCGTCGTATTGCGGTGCGGGTGTGCCGCACCGACGTAAAGGAAGGGCGCGGGAAGAGGCGGAAGGGCGGGAGGGCGGGAGGGCGGAGCGTCGGCCGCGTCGGCCGCGTCGGTGCGGCCGGCCGAGGTAGGGTGGCGCGCCGCCCGGTGCGGATGCTTACACGAGGCCCGTCGCGTAGTACACGGCGATCACGAAGAACACCGCGAGCGTCTTGATCACGGTGACCGCGAAGATGTCGCGATACGACTCGCGGTGCGTGAGGCCCGTCACCGCGAGCAGCGTGATGACCGCGCCGTTGTGCGGCAGCGTGTCCATGCCGCCGCTGGCCATCGCGACGACCCGGTGCAGCACCTCCAGCGGAATGTTGGCCGCTTGCGCGCCCTTGATGAACAGGTCCGACATCGCGGCGAGCGCGATGCTCATCCCGCCCGACGCCGAACCCGTGATGCCGGCGAGCGAGCTGACCGACACGGCCGCGTTCACGAGCGGGTTCGGAATGCTCTTCAGCGCATCGCTGACGACGAGGAAGCCCGGCAGCGCGGCGATCACGCCGCCGAAGCCATATTCCGATGCCGTGTTCATCGCGGCGAGCAGCGCGCCGGCGACGGCGGCCTTCGAACCCGTCGCGAAGCGGCCGCTGACGCGCTTGAACGCGGTCAGGAGGACCACCACGATACCAAGCAGCAGCGCTGCCTCGACCGACCAGATCGCGACGACGGTCTTGATCGACGTCGTGACCGGCGCGTGCACGCCGGGCAGCACGTCCGGTGCGACCGTGTACGACGCGGCGCCGTACCATTGCGGGATCAGCTTCGTGAATGCGAAGTTCGACACGCCGACGAGGATCAGCGGCAGGATCGCCAGCGCCGGATTCGGCAGTGCCGTCGTTTCGACGCGTTCCGGTTCATTGACGAGCGACGTGCCATAGCCTTCGCCCTTCGCCATCGCGGAACGACGGCGCCATTCCAGATACGTGAGGCCGACGACGATGATGAACAGCGAGCCGATCGTGCCGAGCGCAGGTGCGGCCCAGGCGGTCGTCTTGAAGAACGTGGTCGGGATGATGTTCTGGATCTGCGGCGTGCCGGGCAGCGAGTCCATCGTAAACGAGAACGCGCCGAGTGCGATCGCGCCGGGCATCAGCCGTTTCGGAATGTTGCTCTGGCGATAGAGTTCGGCCGCGAACGGATACACCGCGAACACCACGACGAACAGCGACACGCCGCCATAGGTGAGCAGTGCGCACACCGCGACGATCACCGCATTCGCGCGCGAGCGGCCGATATAGCGGATCGCGGCATGGACGATCGACTCGGAGAACCCGGACAGTTCGATCACCTTGCCGAACACGGCGCCGAGCATGAACACGGGGAAATACAGTTTGACGAAGCCGACCATCTTCTCCATGAAGATCCCGGAGAAGACCGGCGCGACGGCGGCGGGTTCGGTCAGAAGGACCGCGCCGAGCGCGGCGATCGGCGCGAACAGGATCACGCTGTAGCCGCGATACGCGGCGAACATCAGGAACGCCAGCGCGGCGAGGACGATCACGAAAGACAAGGGAGTCTCCTAATGGCTTTGAATGGCTTTGGTTGTTGTTCGATCGCGACGCGTCGCGGACCGGCTCAGGTTCGTGCAGGTTTCGTGCCATAGGCCGGATTGCGCCGCCGGACATGGGGCCGACGCTGGCCGGCCAGCCGGCACCGGCCAATGTCTGATGATTCTACATAAAACGTCTCCGAATGGAGACGATCCCGCCGTCAGGACAACCCTCCGAATCGGGCAGGGCTTTCCCGGACAAGGCATTCCGGCATGTCTCCACAGTGAGATAATTCGTCTCGATCCGGAGACATCCGGCCAAGCATACGCGGAGACGACGACACGATGATGAACGACTGGGTTCGCCTGCCCGTCAATTACGGCGACGTGCTGCGGCGCGCTGCCGAGTCGCTGTTTCGAACCTTCGAGGATTCGAGTGCGGGCACGGTGGTCGTCGATCGCGACGCGCGCGTCGTGTGGATGAACGAGCGATATGCGGCGCGCTTCGGTTTCGCCGATCCGCAGCAGGCGGTCGGTCTCGATTGCGAAACGGTGATTCCGAACAGCCTGATGCGCGAGGTGGTATCGACCGGGCAGCCGATCCTGCTCGACATCATGGAGACGGGCCGGGAACCACTGGTCGTCACCCGGCTGCCGCTGAAGAACGAGGCGGGCGAGACGGTCGGCGCGATCGGCTTTGCGCTGTTCGACCAGTTGAAGACGCTTACGCCGATCTTTTCCCGCTATGCGCAGCTTCAGCAGCAGTTGATCGCGACGCAGCGCTCGCTCGCGCAGGCGCGCCGCGCAAAGTACACATTCGCGAGCTTCGTCGGCACGAGTGCCGCGAGCCTCGAAACCAAGCGGCAGGCACGGCGCGCCGCGCAGGTCGATTCGCCGGTGCTGCTGCTCGGCGAGACGGGCACCGGCAAGGAGTTGCTCGCGCATGCGATCCACGCGGCTTCGGCGCGCGCGCTCCAGCCGCTCGTGACCGTCAACGTCGCCGCGATTCCCGACACGCTGCTCGAAACCGAATTCTTCGGCGCGGCGCCGGGCGCGTATACCGGCGCCGACCGCAAGGGGCGTGTCGGCAAGTTCGAGCTGGCCGATCGCGGCACGCTGTTTCTCGACGAGATCGGCGACATGCCGCTGCCGCTGCAGGGCAAGCTGCTGCGCGTGCTGCAGGACAAGGAGTTCGAACCGGTCGGCTCGAACCGGATCGTGCGCGCGGACGTCCGGATCATCGCCGCGACGTCGGCCGACCTGCCCGCGCTGGTCGCGGCCGGCCGCTTTCGCGCCGATCTCTATTACCGGCTCAACGTGCTGACCATTCACGCGCCGCCGCTGCGCGATCGGGCGTCCGACATTGCCGCGCTCGTCTACGCGACGCTCGAGGAACTGGCCGCCCAGCACGGCCGCGCCGCGCATTGCGAACTGACCGACGATGCGCTGCGGATGCTGTGCGCATACCCGTGGCCGGGCAACGTGCGCGAGCTGCGCAACACGCTCGAGCGTGCGCTGATGCTGTCGGATCGCTCGGTGATCGATGCGGGTGCGCTCGCGCCGTTCCTCGGCCCGGTGCGCGTGTCGCCGGACGGCATGCCGGCGGGCGCGCTGTCTGCTGCCCCGGCCGCCGCCCGGGACGCGGGCGACGCGCCGGTCGTTTCGTATACCGATGCATTGGCCGCGTGGGAGCGCCAGTTCCTGACCGACGCGCTCGCGGCTTGCGACGGAAAGGTGGTCGAAGCGGCCGCGCGCATCGGCATCGGCCGGGCGACGCTCTACAAGAAACTGGCGGCGCTCGGCATCGACCGATAGCGCCGCGCGGCGGGGGCTGTCGCAAGCGGGCGGCCGAACCGTGGCAGTACCGGACGGGAGACAACGATGAAATGCATCGGCATCGCCGGATGGATGACCGTCCTGGTAGCGGCGTCCGCGTTCGCGCAGTCGGGTGATGCCGACGCGCCGGTGGCGCGGCGCAATTGGTACAACGATCCGTTCGTGGCGCTGTCGCAGGACTTTGCCGAATGCCCGCTGCCGCTCGGCCCGTGGATGACCCGCGCCGAGATGGAGGACGACGCGCATTACCGCGCCGAGCGCGGGACGACCTGCTGGCTCGCGCACCGCTGCACGAAGCCGAATTCGTATATGTACGACGCACCGATCGCCGCGGCTGCGAAGGCCCATTTCGACGGCACCGGCCGCCTGCATGGCACGAGCCTGTGGATCACCGTGCAGCGCCGCTTCATTTATGTCGAAGGGTGTGCGGATCCGGCATTCGATCGGCAGGCATTGCAACGCGAACTCGCCGCGCTTCCCGACGTCGAACGGGTTTTCGTTCGCATCACCGACGATCCGCACGGAGCGCTGCCGTACAAGACGCGGGGCCAGCCTGACCGGACGCCCGACTGAACGGTGGAAGACAGCGCATGGCATACTCGCGAGATTCAGAAAAATGGTTGACGGAAAGAACAATGAAACACATGCTTGCGTCGGTCTGTCGGTGGCCTCGAACGCATTGGCGTCAGGCCGGATTGTTGGCCCTTGTCGCGGGGCTTGGCGGGTGTGGCGGCGGTGCGCCGCTATTCACTTCGGATGGGCGCCCGACTACGCAGGTCCAGTGCACGGGCAACGACTGGAGTAATTGCACGGACAATGCCCGCGCCATCTGCAACGGGGAATTCGACATCCTCGATCAGTCGACCGATGACGCCGTGCGAAATCTTCTCTTCGCATGCAAGAAGAAGAGCGGCTATTGATCCCGAAATGACCGGGTGAGGGACGTTAATCGGGAGAAGCGCTTTTCTATTCGCTTGGAGTCGGCTATTTTTCATGAATAACACTCACGGAATTCCATCCATATGGCGACCTACAGGCAACTGACTGCGCAGCTCGAAAGGCTTCAGCAAAAAATCGACAAGGAACGCGAAAAGGCGATTGCCGATGCGATTGCCGCTATTCGGGCCAAAATCGAGGAATTCGACATTACGGCAGAGGAGCTCGGCTTTCGTCCGATAGGCGCCGCCGCTGCCGCAAAGCCGAAGCGTCCGTTGCCGCCGAAATACCTGAATCCGAAGACCGGCGAAACGTGGAGCGGTCGCGGGCGTGCACCAGCGTGGCTCGGCAAGAACCGCGCGCGTTTCCTGATCGAGGACTGACTCCCGAAAATCCTCACCTTTCGTGCGTCGACTGACGGTGCGAACGGCCCAACGGCCGTCGCACCGTTTTGTTTTTGTGCCGTTGCAGCGCGATTCCGGCCGGCGAATCGAACGGCAATGACGCGCGGTTATCGGATTCCATTTTGCGAATTCACTGCGATTCAGCCGGATATCGCGCCGAATTGCGGTAAACAGCCCGGCAATTACGTTGTGCTCGCGCATCGGCATTCGCGCGCTTCGCGGTGCAGGCGGACTGCCGACGGGCATCACCGCTCGCGCATTGGCGCAGCGCATCGCGCCATTCCCGAATGTACTCACCATGGCTCCTGTAAATCCTCACCTTGGAGGACGCGGCCGGATCGCCGCATCGTGTTGCCTTCATCCGGTACGTCGTGCGAAGGCATCGGTTACGGGCCCATGTTGCAAGCGTTGAGGTACGCCGCACAGTCGGCCGTTCGGCATATAGGCAGCCGCATCCGGTTCGCCTATGCTTGGAGTTCGCGTCGACCGGCGCACGGCCATGCGTGCCCGTGTACCGGTCGGGTCGTCTTTCGTTACCGTTTGGAGCCGATGTGACCGTCCGCCATCTCGATGCATTGTTCCAGCCCAAGTCCGTTGCGGTCGTCGGTGCATCGTCGCGCGCGGGAAGTTTCGGCGCGATCGTCTGGGCGCGCGTGATCGACGGCGCATTCGAGGGGCCCGTATGGCCCGTCAATCCGAGGTATCGCGAGCTGAACGGGCATCCGGTCGTTGCCGATGTCGACAGATTGCCCGCACCGCCTTCGGTCGCCGTGATCTGCACGCCACCCGCTACGTGGGCCGGCATCGTGCGCAAGCTCGGCGAACTCGGCACGCGGGTCGCGGTGATTGTCGGCGAGGCGCGCACCGACGCGGATCGCGCGGCGCTCGATCGCACGCTCAAGGCCGCGAAGCCGTTCGTGCTCCGTATCGTCGGGCCGGGCAGCCTCGGCGTGTTGTCACCGTCGCGTCATGCGCATTTTGGCGCGGCTGCCTATGCGGCGCGATCGGGCGGCGTTGCGTGGGTGTCGCAATCGAACGCGCTGACAAACGCGGTGCTGGGCTGGGCCGATGCGCGGGGGCTCGGCTTTTCGCATGTCGTCGCGCTCGGCAGCGAGGCCGACGTCGATGCGGGCGACGTGCTCGACTATCTGGCGAGCGACCCCGGCACGCGCGCGATCCTGCTCGAACTCGACACGGTGTGCGCCGCGCGCAAGTTCATGTCGGCCGCGCGCGCGGCGGCGCGCAACAAGCCGGTGCTGGCGCTGCGCACCGGGCGCGCGGATCCCGGCGATGCGCTTTACACGGCCGCTTTCCAGCGCGCGGGGATGGTGCGTGTCGATGCGCTCGACGATCTGCTCGACGAGATCGAGACGCTCGGTGTCGGGCGGGTCGCCGCGCGCGGCGCGGCGACGCTCGTGACGAGCGACGCGGGCGTCGCGAAACTCGCGGTCGATGCGGTTGCCGAAGTGCGCGACGTGCTGGCCGCCTGGCCGGTGGCGGCAACCTCGGCGGTGGCGGCCGCGCTGCCGCATCTCGTCGCGCCCGGCAATCCGCTGACGTTGGGCGACGACGCGCGTCCCGAGCATTTCGGTGCGGCCATCGAGGCGCTTGCGCCGTTTCCGCAGACGGGCACGCTGTTCGTCGTGCATTCGACGTCCCACAGCGCACCGGCCGATGCCGTCGCGCGCACGCTGATCGAATCGCGGCAGCATGCGTATCGCGGCATCCTTGCATGTTTCTTCGGTGCGGTCGACGCGGCGACGCGCGACGCATTGCACGCGAACGGCATCCCGGTACACACGACGCCGCAGCGGCTTGCGCGCGCATACGCGCGTCTCGTCGATTACAACCTCGGGCGGCAGTTGCTGATGCAGACACCCGAGGGCACGCCGCTACAGCCGGCAGAGTGCGTTGCATCCGCGCAGGCCGAGGCCCGCCGGATGGTTGAGGCCGGCGAGCACGAACTGGCCGGCGCAGCCGCGCTGCGCTGGCTGTCGCACTTCGACTTGCACGGCGAGCCGGCCGATGCACCGGCCGGCGCCAGGGTCGTCGACGTCACGGTCGACATGTACGACGATTCGAACTTCGGCCCGGTGTTCCGCTATGCCGTGCCGCCTGCGGACGGTGTATCGGCGCCGTTCGTCGTGTACGGGCTGCCGCCGCTGAATACGGTGCTCGCTCGTGCGGTGATGGAGCGTTCACCCTATGCGCGTCGCACGCCCGTCGAGCCGACGCTCGGTGCACTGACGGCGCTGTCGCAAGTCGTATGCGACGTCCGCGAGGTGGTCGCGATGTCGGTCACGCTGCGCGTGCTGTCCGATCGCGCTTACATCATCGCGCCGCGCGTCGCGCTGGCCACCGGGCGCAGCCGGCTCGCGATCATGCCGTATCCGCGTCATCTCGAGCAGACGCTCGAATGGCGCGGCGAGACCGTGACGATCCGCCCGATCCGCCCGGAAGACGAGGAAGCGCACAACGAGCTGCTGGGTGCGATGACGCCGGACGATCTGCGCATGCGCTTCTTCGGCGCGGTGCGCAGCTTCGACCACTCGCAAGTGGCGCGCATGACGCAGATCGACTACGACCGCGAGATGGCCTTCATCGTCGCGTTCACCGATGCGTCGGGACGGTCGCATACGCTGGCGGTGGTGCGCGCGGTCGCCGACCCCGACAACGAGACCGCGGAGTTCGCGATCGCGGTGCGCCCCGACCAGAAGGGCAAGGGGCTCGGCCGTCTGATGATGACCCGCATCATCGACTATGCGCGATCGCGCGGCACGGCATGGATGATCGGCGAAGCGCTGCGCGAGAACACTGCGATGATCTCGCTGGCGAAGTCATGCGGCTTCGCGATTTCGACGACGGAGGAACCGGGCGTGGTGGGCTTCAGAATGAAACTGCAACCATAGTCGCGCGTAACGCGCGCCCGGCCGGGCGGGGATGCGCAGGTAAGCGAGGCGGTACGGTTCGCTCGGTATCCGCGACGCCCCTTTACCGCTGACTGTGCCGATTCGGTATGCATTCGGAATGCAGAGCATCGACGCACTGTCGAATACACGAGGCGGTGCGGCTCTCAGTGACTTGTGGGAACCGCGAATTCGCCGATACACGGCATTCGCATCGGGTTTGCTGCGAGCTTCGATGACATCCGCGTGTGGACAGTTCCAGCGGCGTATTCGAGTACGCCGACACTCGCATCCCGCACCTTCGGCATCGGGAATATCGAAAAGGTGAGACTTTTCGGGAGCAAAGGGTGAGCTTTTCCGGGGCGCGCGAGGTGAGCCGATACAGGAGCTGTTCGGTGAGCCTTCCCGGGAACTGGCGGTGAGTGCTTGCGGGACGTCCCGGTGAGCCTTTCCGGGAGGGCTTGCGGAGCATCTGCGCAACGCATCGGTGAGGGCTTTCGGGACACGCAGGTGAGCGTCGCCGGGAGCTTTGGGTGAGCTTTTGCGGGATGTGCTGGTGAGCGATTACGGGACACCAAGGTGAGACTTTTCAGGAGCCCGGAAACGGAGTGCTCCGGCTGGCGCGGCGCCGGTGTTTGCCGGCGTTCGCGTCGGGGCGGGCACGCATGAACCGTGCCCGAGGCGGGATTTACGCAGCGAGTTTTGCCGCTGCGTCGTTCACCTGGTCGCGGGAAATCGCGAGTTCTTCGAGGTGCGTTTCGGCATAAATGCCACCGGTTTCGCGCTCGAGGCGGGCGATCGTCAGCGCACAGCGTGCGGTGTCCTTCGGCATGGCGATGAAGCGTTTGACCGACTCGCCGGACGTGAATGCGTCGAACAGCGCGGCGCGCACGTCGTCCGGAAGCGTCTTGGTCCATTGGTACGGCTTGCCGTTGAACGTGATCGACGGCGGCAGCGTGCGTTCTTTCTTCGTGGCGGTGATGAGCCCGTAGGTGCGCGCGGCGTCGCCGATCTGCTCGGGCGAGAAGAGTTCGTCGGGCGTGATGTCGAACTGTTCGATGTAGTTCTCGATCGCCTGCATCGCTGCGGCACGATCGTCGCGCTTCTGCTGCGCGCGCGCGACGATGTCGCGCAACTCGTCCGCTTCCTCGGGCGTGATCGTGAAGCTCGCCTGCTTCTGCTGAAGTTCGGAGAAACGCTGGAATTCTTGATCGTTCAGAAGTTTGGCCATGACATCCATCGGATACGGCAGCCGCGACAGCCAGCCGCCGTAGTTTTTGAGAGGGCCGCTATTCTAGCGTAGCGCCGGCGCCTGCCCGGCAACGCCCCGCGGAATGCCCGCGCAAGCCTGCACTACCGTGGCTCTTCTCGCATGCACACTTGCCCGGCGTCCCGATGGCGTGCTCATCCGGCAGCTGTCGACCCAAACCCGCGTCAGCACGTCTGCGCGCGGCACATCGACAGACGGCCGGCCGTATCGCGCAGCCCGTCGACGACCGCATCGACGGACGGCGCCATGTGGGTATCGATCCGGCGCATGTACGGGCAGGTGAGCACCGCGATCGCATGGCCGGACGGGCCGAGGATCGGCGTGCTCAGGTCGGTGACGCCGTACGCCTGCCGGCTGTCCTGGCGCACGTAGCCGGACTGGCGGATCGACTGGCACGCGCGCGCGAGCTCCTGCTCGTTCATCGGCGCTTCGCCCTTGACCTTGCGGTGCTCGGCGAGCATGTCCGCGCGCTGCTCGCTACCCTGGAACGACAGCATCACGTGGCCCGACGCCGTGTCGGCGAGCCCGACGCGCGAGCCGAGCCGCACCGATACGCCCCACGTGCCGGGACCGTCGACCTGCGCGATCACGAGCAGATTGCCGCGATCGTAGACGGACAGATGGCACGACTGTTCGGCTGCATCGGCGAAACGCTGCATTAGCGGCAACGCCTCGGCGATCAGCCGGTTCATCGGCGGATGCCGGTGCGCGAGCGCGAACAGCTTGAGACTGAGGGTATAGCGGTCGCCGCCGCTCGAGCGCATCACGTAGCGGCGGGCCACGAGACGTTCGAGCATCCGGTAGATCTCGCTCGCGTTGCGGCCGAGTTCCTTCGTGATCTCGGTGCGAGTGAGTCCTTCCTTCTGTTCCGACAGGAGTTCGAGAATGTCGAGACCCTTGTCCAGCGCGGGCGCGCGATAGCGGTCGGTCGCGCCAATCGACTCCCGTGCGTCGCTGCCAAAGAACGGGTTGTTGGTCGTTTGCGTCATGGGTATGAGGTCAGTGGATTTCCGATCGGCAGGCGACGCACGCTGGCCGATGTCGCACACGGGTCCGTTGGCTCCGGATACGGATGAGGCACCATTCGTCCGAGCTTAACAACAAACTTTCAGTGTGCAATGCAGCGTGTTTTTACCAATCGTTACCGATCAAGAACGGATCAACGGTCGTTTCCGATGACAGGGTCACAACGAATATTGCTGGTTCACTCCCAGTCCAGACGGGGACGAGGCATTTCGACGTCGCGCAACGGTGCCGGCAGCCCCGATGCTGCGCCGCAGCGCCGGCGATCGCGCCAATAGTCGGTATCCGTCGCGGGTCATTTCATTGCGGGCGGCGGATGGTACAAAGAGCGGCGGGCCAGCGACGGCGCGGATGCCGGGCCGTCGTCGCCGATGCGCAGACCGGCGGCCGCCCGTTCGATGCGCGTCGCACTTCGGTGCGGCGCCGCGATCGCTGCGCCCGCGCGAGCCTCGCGCGTCGAACGGCCTGCCGGCTACGGCGCCGACGCGCGCCATCGACGATCGACATTCAGTCCGGCGCGTGGCTGTGAACGGCTGCGTCGGCCGGTATCCTGTCACATTCGACAACAGAGGTTGAGCACGATGAAACTGCTTCGCTATGGCCCGTCCGGCCAGGAAAAGCCCGGTATTCTCGACGCGGACGGCCGGATTCGCGACCTGTCCGCGCACGTTCCGGATCTTGCCGGCGATGTGCTGTCCGACGCCGGTCTCGCGCGGCTGCGCGCGATCGATCCGGCCACGCTGCCGCTCGTGTCCGGCGAGCCGCGCATCGGCGCGTGCGTCGGCCGCGTCGGCAAATTCATCGGCATCGGTTTGAATTATGCCGACCACGCCGCCGAAGCCGGCATGCCGGTGCCCAAGGAGCCGGTGGTGTTCGGCAAGTGGACGAGTTCGATCTGCGGCCCGAACGACGGCATCGACATCCCGAAGGGCTCCGTGAAGACGGACTGGGAAGTCGAACTCGGCGTCGTGATCGGCGCGGCCTGCAAGGATGTCGACGAAGCGCGCGCACTCGATTACGTCGCAGGCTATTGCGTCGTCAACGACGTGTCCGAGCGCGAATGGCAGATCGAGCGCGGCGGCCAGTGGGACAAGGGCAAGGGCTTCGACACGTTCGGCCCGATCGGCCCGTGGCTCGTCACGCGCGACGAGGTGCCGGATCCGCAGCGCCTTGACCTGTGGCTCGAAATCGACGGCCACCGCTATCAGAACGGCAACACGCGCACGATGGTATTCAGCGTCGCGCAGTTGATCGCCTATCTGTCCGCCTGCATGACGCTGCAACCGGGCGACGTCATCACGACCGGCACGCCGCCGGGCGTCGGGATGGGCATCAAGCCGTCGCCGGTGTTCCTGAAGCCCGGCCAGATGGTACGCCTCGGGATCGATGGGCTCGGCGAGCAACTGCAGCGCACGCGCGGCGCGCAGTAACCGCGGGTGTGGCGCGGGCCGGGTGCCGGCGCAACCCGGCAGCCTCCCGGTCTGCGCACGCCGATACGATCGCCCCGCATGACTGGCGGCGGCGATCGTCGCGAACCGGACATCGATGCAGCAAAGACAAGGGCCCGATTCCGCAAGATGCGGAATCGGGCCCTTGTCGTTCGTCCGCGTCTGGAGGCAGAGGGTCAGACGATGTTGTCGAGTTCGCAATGCGCTTCTAGCCGGTATCCGTCGGGATCGACGGCGAACGCCGCGTAATAGCCGGCGCCGTAGTGCTCGCGCTTGCCGGGGCCGCCGTTGTCCTGACCACCGTGCTGCAGTGCTGCGCGGTAGAACGCATCGACCTCCACCGGCGACGACGCGCGAAACGACACGTGCAACCCCGACCCGGGATCGGCGGCGACCGGCCGCTCCGCGTGCTGCAACCACAGCACCGGCTCGGTGGTGCCGTATCCGAGGGATCCGTCGTCGCTATACAGCCGCTTGTAGCCGAGCGCACCGGGCGTGCTGTCGTAGAACGCGCGGCTGCGGTCGATGCGGGCAACGCCGAAGGAAAGGTGATCGATCATCGGTGGCTCCTTGATCTGAAGAAGGGACGTCAGTGCAGCAAACCTGTCGACAGGCACCCAGTCAGCCGGACGTACTGTCGTGGAACGCCCGGCTGCGGCCGGTGTGGATAACTCGGGAGGAAAGGCGATCGAACATCTGTGACGCCTTGAGCTGAAGGGAACACCCGTGCCGCAAACCCGTTATTAACCACCATGCTGGTTGTGTTGGAAAGCGTCCGCAGGCTTGTCAACCGCCATGGTGGTTAGATGCGATCGGGACATGAACGATACGCAACTTTCCGTCACGACGGACTGCCTGATTCCCGCGTCGCCCGAAACGCTGAGCATCGATTTCGCGAACACGCGGTACTGGCGCGGTGCCGACGCGCCGACGGAAACCTTCGGCACGCTCGACGACCTGTTCGCGTGGTGCCGCGAGCAGGCGCGCGTGCCAACCGGCCTGGCCGACGCGTGTCGCGTCGAAGAGAAGGAGAGAGATGACGAGCCGGCGACGCTTGCGCGCGCTTGCGTTGCGCGAGGCGCTGTACCGGCTCTTTCACGCGCAGGCCGAGCGGCGCGAGCCGCAAGCGGACGATCTCGCGCTGCTTGGCGGTTTTCTGGCGGAGGCCGTGCCGCGCGTCGCGTTGACGCGGATCGACGGCGGCTATGCGTGGCGGATCGGGCGCGCGGGCGCGACGCTCGCAGGTGTGCTGAGCCCGGTGCTGTGGTCGGCGATCGACCTGCTGGGCGGCACGCGGCTCGCGAAGGTCAAGCGCTGCGCGAACGACGCATGCCAGTGGCTGTTCATCGACGACAGCAAGAACGGTAGCCGCCGATGGTGCTCGATGTCGTCGTGCGGCAACCGCGCGAAGGCGTACCGCCACTTTCACAAGGCCGAATGAAGCGGCGGCTCGAGCCACGCTTCCCGCCCGTCCCGCCGGAACCTATTTCGCCGACAGCTTGCGCCACAGCGTCGTCTTGCTGATGCCGAGCATCGCGCACGCGCGATCGCGGTCGCCGCCGCACGCGTCCAGCACCGCGCGGATCTCGTCGGCTTCCGCGCGGCGGCGGCGGGCCTGGAGCGTCTGTGCATCGTCGCCGCCGCCGGCGCCGGCCGCATCGGGCGGCGCGGCGAACAGCTCGGGCGCGATCGCCTGCAGCGCATCGGGCGCGAGCGCGCCGCACGCGGCGGCCGGATCGTGCGCGTCGACTTCCTCGGCCAGTTCCACCGCGATCCGCTCGATCACGTTCTGCAATTCCCGCACGTTGCCGGGCCACCGGTAGCGCGCGAGCGTCGCCTGCGTCGCGTCGAGCACGCGCATCGCGTCGCCGGCATCGCGCACGCGCTCGGCCAGCCGCGGCTCGCGCCGCGCCGCCTGCACGAGCAGCGTCGCGGCGAGCGCGGGGATGTCAGCCGCGCGATCGCGCAGCGGCGGCAGGCCGATGTTCAGGATGTTGAGCCGGTAATACAGATCCGCGCGGAACGTGCCGGCTTCGACGGCGGCGAGCAGCGGACGATGTGTCGCGGCGATCACGCGCACGTCGATGCGGATCGGCTCGGTCGAGCCGAGGCGGATCACCTCGCGCTCCTGCAGCACGCGCAGCAGCCGGCTTTGCAGCGACGGCGGCATCTCGCCGATCTCGTCGAGAAACAGCGTGCCGCGATGCGCGGCCTCGAACAACCCCGTCTTGCCGCCGCGCCGCGCGCCGGTGAACGCGCCTTCCTCGTAACCGAACAGCTCGCTCTCGAGCAGCGCCTCCGGAAACGCACCGCAGTTGACCGCGACGAACGGATAGCTGCGCCGCGCGGACAGCGCATGCAGGCTCTGCGCGATCATCTCCTTGCCGGTGCCGCTTTCGCCGAGCACGAGCACGGTCGCGTCGGAGCGCGCGTAGCGGCGCACCAGCTCGCGCACGCGCGCCATCGGCGCGGACGTGCCGACCACGTCGTCGAGCGCATAGCGCGCCGCGAACTGCTGCGTGTTCGGCTGCGAACGCAGCGCACGATCGAGCCGCTCGACCGCGCGCGATTCCTGGAACGTCAGCACGCTGCCCGACGTGACGCCACGGTCGACGAGCGGCCCGCGATGCACGACGTAGCGCACGCCGCGCACGGTCGCGAGCGCGTCGCCATCCTCGCCGCGCAGCGTGCGCAGCTCGGGCCGCAGATCGACGAGCGCGCGGCCGACAGCCGCCGCGGGTTCGACCCCGAGCGCCGACGCGAGCCGCTCGTTGATCGCCTCGACGCGGCCGCGCGCGTCGAGCGCGACCACGCCGTCGCGCAGGTGCTGCAGCAAATTGTCGAGCCGCTGGCGGCGAAACGCCTCGGCATGCGTCGCATACGCGACTTCGAGCGCCGTCTCGACGGCTTTGCGCACCGACGCGTGCGAATACAGGAACACGGCGCCCATGCCGGCGCTCGCCGCGAGGTCGGTCACGAGCCCGGGGCCGACGATCGTCTCGATGCCGCGGTCGTGCAGGTCGTGCACGCAGGCTTCCGCTTCCTGCGCGGACTGATATGACGCAAACTGCACGTCGAGGCCGTAGGCGGCGACGAAGCGGCGCACTTCGGGCGGTGTCTCGCCGGCGCTGACGAGCGCGATCCGCGATGCGTCGCGCCGCGCCCGCGCAAGCGCCTGCATCACGTCGAAGCCTGTCGGCGACACGACCACGACCGGCACCTGCGCCCGCGTTTTCAGGAAGGCGCCGTTCGAGCCGGCCGCGACGATCACGTCGGGCCGGGCGGTGCCGGCCTCCGCGATTGCGCTCAGCGCGTCTTCATAGGCACGCGTGACGATGCGCACGTCCGCGCGTTCGTCGAATTCCGCGGCGATCTCGCGAAACAGCTCGCGCAGGCGGCTGATGCCCATCGCCCAGATGCGCGGGCGCGCCGTTCGATCTGCCGGGCCGACGGGTTTGGTCGAGGAGAGGTCCATGGCGACCGATTATGCGCGTGCGATTTCATTTTTGAAACATGGAATTGCCGCATTGAAATCGACGGACGACGAGGCGCCCGCGCCGGTTGCTTAAGAATCAGTGGGTTAGCGGCGATCCGCAAGCTGGCCCGGTCCTTGCTGTTAATGGGCATTCCTTCAGGAGGCCGTTCATGAGCAACACGCATCTTCAGAGCGCCGGCGCGAAATTCCGCGCGGCAGTCGCGGCCGAGCAGCCGCTGCAGGTGGTCGGCGCGATCACCGCGTATGCAGCCAAGATGGCGCAGGCCGTCGGCTTCAAGGCCGTCTACCTGTCGGGCGGCGGCGTTGCCGCGAACTCGCTCGGCATCCCCGATCTCGGCATCAGCACGATGGAAGACGTGCTGATCGACGCTAACCGGATCACCAACGCGACCGACCTGCCGCTGCTCGTCGACATCGATACGGGCTGGGGCGGCGCGTTCAATATCGCGCGCACGGTGCGCTCGTTCATCAAGGCCGGCGTCGCGGCCGTCCACCTCGAAGACCAGGTCGGCCAGAAGCGCTGCGGCCACCGTCCGGGCAAGGAAGTCGTGCCGGTCGATGAAATGGTCGATCGCGTGAAGGCCGCGGTCGATGCGCGTACCGACGACCAGTTCGTGATCATGGCCCGCACCGACGCGGCCGCTGCCGAAGGGATCGACGCCGCGATCGAGCGCGCGATCGCCTACGTGGAAGCCGGCGCGGACATGATCTTCCCGGAAGCGATGAAGACGCTCGACGACTATCGCCGCTTCAAGGCCGCCGTGAAGGTGCCGATCCTCGCGAACCTGACCGAGTTCGGCTCGACGCCGCTCTTCACGCTCGACGAACTGCGCGAGGCGAACGTCGACATCGCGCTGTACTGCTGCGGCGCGTATCGCGCGATGAACAAGGCCGCGCTGAATTTCTACGAGACGCTGCGTCGCGACGGCACGCAGAAGGCGGCTGTGCCGACGATGCAGACCCGCGCCGAGCTGTACGACTTCCTCGGCTATCACGCCTACGAGCAGAAGCTCGACGAGCTGTTCGCGCAGGGCAAGAAGTAACGAGCCCGCGCGCCGGGACACGGTTCCCGGAACGCTTTGCATGAAGCCGGGCCGCGCGCCAGCGCCGGGCCCGGCCGGCATGACACCCCCGATACCCATTGGAGAACGGAAACATGAGCGAGACGAAAGACGCAGCAGCACCGGCCGCCGCAGGCGCATTCAAGCCGAAGAAGTCGGTGGCGCTGTCGGGCGTGACGGCCGGCAACACGGCGCTCTGCACGGTCGGCAAGACCGGCAACGACCTGCACTATCGCGGCTACGATATTCTCGACGTCGCCGAATCGTGCGAGTTCGAGGAAATCGCGCACCTGCTCGTGCACGGCACGCTGCCGAACCTGACCGAACTGGCTGCATACAAGACGAAGCTGCGCGCGATGCGCGGGCTGCCGAACGCGCTGAAGGCCGCGCTCGAGCAGATTCCGGCATCGGCCCACCCGATGGACGTGATGCGCACCGGCGTGTCGGTGCTCGGCACCGTGCTGCCGGAGAAGGACGATCACAACCTGCCGGGCGCGCGCGACATCGCCGACCGCCTGATGGCATCGCTCGGCTCGATGCTGCTGTACTGGTATCACTTCTCGCACAACGGCAAGCGCATCGAGACGGAAACCGACGACGACTCGATCGGCGGCCACTTCCTGCACCTGCTGCACGGCAAGACGCCGTCGAAGTCGTGGGTCGACGCGATGCACACGTCGCTGATCCTGTATGCGGAGCACGAGTTCAACGCATCGACGTTTACCGGCCGCGTGATCGCGGGCACGGGCTCGGACATCTACTCGGCGATCACCGGCGCGATCGGCGCGCTGCGCGGCCCGAAGCACGGCGGCGCGAACGAAGTCGCGTACGAGATCCAGAGCCGCTACGGTTCGCCTGACGATGCCGAAGCGGACATCCGCCGCCGCGTCGAGAACAAGGAAGTCGTGATCGGCTTCGGTCACCCGGTCTACACGATCTCCGATCCGCGCAACAAGGTGATCAAGGGCGTCGCGCACAAGCTGTCGAAGGAAGCGGGCGACCTGAAGCTGTACAGCATCGCCGAGCGCCTCGAATCGGTAATGTGGGACGCGAAGAAGATGTTCCCGAACCTCGACTGGTTCAGCGCCGTGTCGTATCACATGATGGGCGTGCCGACCGCGATGTTCACGCCGCTGTTCGTGATCTCGCGCACGTCCGGCTGGAGCGCGCACATCATCGAGCAGCGCGTCGACAACAAGATCATCCGCCCGAGCGCGAACTACACCGGTCCGGAAGACCTGCAGTTCGTGCCGATCGAGAAGCGCTGAAATGCCCGCCGCGCGTGCCGGCGCCCGTGATGCGGGCGGCCGGCGCGCGCGCAACGTCTTACCCCGGATCCCGCCCCACATCATGAATACCGCCAACCGCAAACCCCTGCCCGGCACGTCGCTGGACTTCTTCGATGCGCGCGCCGCGGTCGAAGCGATCGCGCCCGGCGCCTACGACACGCTGCCGTATACGTCGCGCGTGCTCGCCGAAAACCTCGTGCGCCGCTGTGACCCGGCGATCCTTGCCGATTCGCTGAAGCAGATCATCGAGCGCAAGCGCGAACGCGACTTCCCGTGGTTCCCGGCGCGCGTGGTGTGTCACGACATCCTCGGCCAGACGGCGCTCGTCGACCTCGCGGGCTTGCGCGACGCGATCGCCGAGCGCGGCGGCGACCCGGCGAAGGTGAACCCGGTCGTGCCCGTGCAACTGATCGTCGACCATTCGCTCGCCGTCGAGTGCGGCGGCTTCGATCCGGATGCGTTCGCGAAGAACCGCGCGATCGAGGATCGCCGCAACGAGGATCGCTTCCACTTCATCGAATGGACGAAGCAGTCGTTCGAGAACGTCGACGTGATTCCGCCGGGCAACGGCATCATGCACCAGATCAACCTGGAGAAGATGTCGCCGGTGATCCAGGTTCAGGACGGCGTTGCGTATCCGGACACCTGCGTCGGCACCGACAGCCACACGCCGCACGTCGACGCGCTCGGCGTGATCGCGGTGGGCGTCGGCGGGCTGGAAGCCGAGAACGTGATGCTCGGCCGCGCGTCGTGGATGCGCCTGCCCGACATCGTCGGCGTCGAACTGACCGGCAAGCGCCAGCCCGGCATCACGGCGACCGACATCGTGCTCGCGCTGACCGAATTCCTGCGCAAGGAGAAGGTGGTCGGCGCGTATCTGGAATTCCGTGGCGCAGGCGCCGCGAGCCTCACGCTCGGCGATCGCGCGACGATCTCGAACATGGCGCCCGAATACGGCGCAACGGCCGCGATGTTCTTCATCGACGGCCAGACGACCGACTACCTGCGCCTCACCGGCCGCAGCGACGAGCAGGTGAAGCTGGTCGAGACCTACGCGAAGGCGGCGGGCCTGTGGGCCGATACGCTGAACGATGCGCAGTACGAGCGCACGCTGACGTTCGACCTGTCGAGCGTCGTGCGCAACATGGCCGGCCCGTCGAACCCGCACAAGCGGCTGCCGACGTCCGATCTCGCCGCGCGCGGGATCGCCGGCCAGTGGGAAGAAAAGGCGGGCGAGATGCCCGACGGCGCGGTGATCATCGCCGCGATCACGAGCTGCACGAACACCAGTAATCCGCGCAACGTGATTGCCGCGGCCTTGCTTGCGCGCAACGCGAACGCGAAGGGCCTCGCGCGCAAGCCGTGGGTGAAGAGCTCGCTCGCGCCGGGATCGAAGGCGGTCGAGCTGTATCTGGAAGAAGCGAACCTGCTGCCGGAGCTCGAGAAGCTCGGCTTCGGCATCGTCGCGTTCGCGTGCACGACCTGCAACGGGATGTCGGGCGCGCTCGATCCGAAGATCCAGCAGGAGATCGTCGACCGCGACCTGTACGCGACGGCCGTGCTGTCCGGCAACCGCAACTTCGACGGCCGCATTCATCCGTACGCGAAGCAGGCGTTCCTCGCGTCGCCGCCGCTCGTCGTCGCGTATGCGATCGCCGGCACGATCCGATTCGACATCGAGAAGGACGTGCTCGGTCACGACCGGGACGGCAAGCCCGTCACGCTGAAAGACATCTGGCCGACGGACGAGGAGATCGACGCGATCGTCGCATCGAGCGTGAAGCCCGAGCAGTTCCGCAAGGTCTACGAACCGATGTTCGCGCGTACGGCCGATACGGGCGAACGTGCGGCGCCGCTGTACGACTGGCGCGCGCAGAGTACGTACATCCGCCGTCCGCCGTACTGGGAAGGCGCGCTGGCCGGCGAACGCACGCTGCAGGGCATGCGTCCGCTCGCGGTGCTCGGCGACAACATCACGACCGACCACCTGTCGCCGTCGAACGCGATCCTCGCGAACAGCGCGGCCGGCGAGTACCTCGCGAAGATGGGCCTGCCGGAAGAGGACTTCAACTCGTATGCGACGCACCGCGGCGACCACCTGACCGCGCAGCGCGCGACCTTCGCGAACCCGACGCTGATCAACGAGATGGCGGTCGTCGACGGCGCGGTGAAGAAGGGTTCGCTCGCGCGCGTCGAGCCGGAAGGCAAGGTCATGCGGATGTGGGAGGCGATCGAGACGTACATGAATCGCAAGCAGCCGCTGATCGTGATCGCCGGCGCCGACTACGGCCAGGGCTCGTCGCGCGACTGGGCCGCGAAGGGCGTGCGGCTCGCTGGCGTCGAGGCGATCGTCGCCGAAGGGTTCGAGCGGATCCACCGCACGAACCTGATCGGGATGGGCGTGCTGCCGCTCGAGTTCAAGCCGGGCACGAACCGCACCACGCTCGGCATCGACGGCACCGAGACCTTCGACGTGATCGGCGAGCGCAAGCCGCGCGCCGATCTCACGCTCGTGATTCACCGCAAGAGCGGCGAGCGCGTCGAGGTGCCGGTGACGTGCCGGCTCGATACGGCCGAGGAAGTGTCGATCTACGACGCGGGTGGCGTGCTGCAGCGCTTCGCGCAGGACTTCCTCGAATCGTCGCAGGCGGCGGCCTGACGGCGCGCTGATACGTTGAATCCGGGCGGTGCACGTGTGCATCGCCCGTCGTCAGATGGCTTTGCATGGGACCGGAGCCGGCGCGCGAGTGCGGGCCCCGGTCGACAGGACAACACAGACATGGCTCACATTCCTCAAATCAGGATTCCCGCCACCTACATCCGAGGCGGCACCAGCAAGGGCGTGTTCTTCCGGCTGCAGGACCTGCCCGATGCCGCGCAGACGCCGGGCGCCGCGCGCGACGCGCTGCTGCTGCGCGTGATCGGCAGCCCCGATCCGTACGGCAAGCAGATCGACGGGATGGGCGGCGCGACGTCGTCCACCAGCAAGACGGTGATCGTGTCGAAAAGCACGCGGCCCGGTCACGACGTCGATTACCTGTTCGGTCAGGTCGCGATCGACAAGGCGTTCGTCGACTGGACCGGCAACTGCGGCAACCTGTCGGCGGCGGTCGGCCCGTTCGCGATCAGCGGCGGGCTGGTCGATGCGGCGCGCGTGCCGCGCGACGGCGTCGCGACCGTGCGGATCTGGCAGGCGAACATCGGCAAGACGATCGTCGCGCACGTGCCGATCACGAACGGTGCGGTGCAGGAGACGGGCGATTTCGAGCTGGACGGCGTCACGTTCCCGGCCGCCGAAGTGCAGCTCGAGTTCATGGATCCGGCCGCCGAGGAAGAAGGCGCGGGCGGATCGATGTTCCCGACCGGCAACCTCGTCGACGATCTGGCGGTGCCGGGCATCGGCACGCTGAAGGCGACGATGATCAACGCGGGGATCCCGACCATCTTCGTCGAGGCCGAGGCGATCGGCTATACGGGCACCGAGTTGCAGGATGCGATCAACGGCGATGCGAAGGCGCTCGAGAAGTTCGAGACGATCCGCGCGCACGGCGCGCTGCGCATGGGCCTGATCGACACGCTCGACGAGATCGCGACGCGTCAGCACACGCCGAAGGTCGCGTTCGTCGCGAAGCCGGCCGACTATGTCGCGTCGAGCGGCAAGCGCGTGAATGCGGGCGACGTCGACCTGCTGGTGCGCGCGATGTCGATGGGCAAGCTGCACCACGCGATGATGGGCACGGCGGCGGTCGCGATCGGCACGGCCGCGGCGATTCCGGGCACGCTCGTCAATCTCGCCGCAGGCGGCGGCGAGCGCAACGCGGTGCGCTTCGGGCATCCGTCGGGCACGCTGCGGGTCGGCGCGGAAGCGCAGCTCGAGAACGGCGAATGGACCGTCACCAAGGCGATCATGAGCCGCAGCGCGCGCGTGCTGATGGAAGGCTGGGTGCGCGTGCCGGGCGACGCGTTCTGATCGTTGCGCGGTCGTTTCTGCTTGTGCTCCGGTTCTGGTCAGCCGTGCAGCAAGCAGCGCATCCTGGCCGGTGCGTCGCGCGACGGCGGACAGTCGCGCAGCGGGCGCACGACGCCGGGCTTTCATCCGGCGTCGACGCGAACTTCCCGTATCGGCCTGCTCGCCCTGCGCACCGCGAGCGGCGCGTACCATCGCATCGAATCGGAGCGTTGCTTCCCCCCATTGCCGGTTGCATTCCCGCGAGGTCGCCATGTCATTGAACGCGCCGCTTTCCGGCGTCCATATCGTCGAATTCGAAGGTCTCGGCCCCGGCCCGCTCGCGGGCTGGATGCTCGCCGGGATGGGGGCCCGCATCACGCTGATCGCGCGCCCGGCCGGCCGTACGAGCGCGCCGGACGCGCTGCAGGGCCGCGCCGGAGATTTGCTCCGCGAAGGCAAGACGATCGTCGAACTCGACCTGAAGACGCCGGACGGCCGCGCCGAGGCGCTCGCGTTGATCGCGCAAGCCGATGCGCTGATCGAAGGCTTGCGTCCCGGCGTGATGGAGCGCCTGGGCCTCGGGCCTGCCGATTGCGCACGCGGCAATCCGAAGCTCG
Source organism: Burkholderia sp. Bp9016 (assembly GCF_003857765.1). Lineage (NCBI taxonomy): Bacteria > Pseudomonadati > Pseudomonadota > Betaproteobacteria > Burkholderiales > Burkholderiaceae > Burkholderia > Burkholderia sp. Bp9016. The sequence continues at coordinate 100,680 of NZ_QTPY01000005.1, read as the reverse complement.
TGTACGGACGCATGACGGGCTGGGGCCAGCACGGCCCGCTCGCGGCGGCGGCCGGGCATGACCTGAACTACGTCGCGCTGACCGGCCTGCTGTCGCTGTCCGCGCCGCGCGATGGCCGGCCCGGCCTGCCGCCGACCGTCGTCGGCGATGCGGGCGGCGCACTCGGGCTCGCGTTCGGGATCGTCTGCGCCCTCTTCGACGTGCGTGGCGGCGGCCCGGGGCGCGTGGTCGACGGCGCGATCGTCGACATCGTGTCGATGCTCGGCTCGCTCGCGCTGTGGGCGCGGGCGAACGGCCAGCTCGACGGCGCGCGGCCGAGCCTCTTTCACGACGCGCCGTTCTACGACGTGTATCGCTGTGCGGACGGCGAATGCGTGACGATCGGCGCGCTCGAACCGCCGTTCTATGCGCTGCTGGTCGAGCGGCTCGGGCTGACCGACCTCGATCCGGCATCGCAGTACGATCGCGCGCGCTGGCCCGCGCTGAAGGCGCGTTTCGCGGCGGTATTCGCGCAGCAGCCGTCCACGCACTGGCGCGCGCTGCTCGAGGGCACCGACGCGTGCTTTGCGCCGGTGCTGAGCGTGGCCGGCGCGGCGGTGCACCCGCACAACGCGGCGCGCGGGATCTATCGTACCGACGAGAACGGCAACATCAGGGCGCGCGTGGCGCCGCGTTTCCTGCCGCTGAACGGAGAGGATGCGGGCTGACGAGCCTGCTGCGCGCCGTGTTCCGCCGCCCGGATCGCCGTCACGCTGCGATCACGCCGTTTCCTCGGGCGTATCCGGCATCTTGCCGTCGCCGACGCGATTGATCGTGCCTTGCGCGATCGCGACCAACCGCTCGTGATCGCCGTCGATGACGAACACGTGACACTGGCAGGTCGCCTGATGCCGCCCCGCGTAGACCACCTTCGCGCGGGCGACGAGCGTGCCGTTCACGGCTGGCCGCAGGTAATTGATCTTGTATTCGGCGGTGACGACGCGCGGGCCGAGCACGAGCGCGCCGGCGAACGTCAGCGCATTGTCGGCGAGATAACCGATGACGCCGCCATGCACGAAGCCGTGCTGTTGCCGCAGTTCCTCCCGCACGGGCAGGCACAGCGACACCTCGTTGTCGCCGATATGCATCAACTGCGTGCCCAGCAACATGCTGAACGGTTGCGCGCGCAATGCGCCGCGCGCGCGGTCCGTGATGTCCGTCATCGAGTTTCCTCGCAATGCGTGTCCGCTTGCGCTGAACTCTAGGAAGGGGGCTGCGGATAAGCAAGGAAATTCGTCCGCATTTCTTGCGATTGCCGGCGCGATGCGGCGCGATTGCCGCGCCGAACGCGGGAGTCGTGCTCGTGTGCAGGCGAATCGGCGTGAATGGCGGCCGTGTCGCTGAACAATCAGACCTCGCACCTGATGCAGGCGCTGTCGGTGTTCGAACCGGGCGACGCGCGCGCGGCGTCCGGATTACGCGCCGGTCGGCAGCGCCGCGTAGGCGGTCGCGAGGTGGTAGGGCGTCGTCGACGGCATGTCGGCGCGCGACACCTGCCCGTCGGCCGTCTTGCATTCGAACCAGCCGCGCGGATGCAGGAAGCGCGCGGCGAAGCGCCCGATCTGCCGCGCGAGCGGCGCGGAGGCCGGCGTGCCGCCGTGCGTCGCGAGCGCGCGCAGGTATTCGGTCTGCGCCCAGATCCGCTGCGTCGCGTCGATGCAGGCGCCTTGCGCGTCGAGCGCCGCGCAGACGGCGCCCGTCCGCGTATCGACGCCGTGCCGCTCGGCGAATGCGTACGCGCGCGCGAGCGCATCGGGCAGGCTGGTCTGCGCAAGCCGTGCGCCGGCCGCGTCGACCAGATAGAACCATTCGAACTGATGGCCGGGCTCGAGGCGGTTGTCGGCCGCACCGAGCGGCAGCTCGGCGACGCAGCCGGTTGCCGTGTCGACGAACGTGCGCTCGACGGCCTGCGCGGTGCGCAGGAGCGCATCGTCGAACGCCGCGTCGCCGAACGCGTCGGCGGCGGCGAGCCACGCTTCCGTCAGGTGCATCAACGGGTTTTGCAGCGCGCCGCTGCCCGATGACGAGAAATCGGCGTGACGCGCGGCGTCGAGCCGCGCGTCGCCCGGCTGCGGTGCGAAGCGGTCCTGGATCAGTGCGGCGGTGTCTTCGGCGATCGTGCGCGCGGCGGCGTCGCCCGATGCCGCATGCCATGCGGCGCATGCGAATACGATGAACGCGTGCGTATAGAGATCCTTCGTCGTGTCGAGCGGCGCGCCTTGCGCGTCGACGCTGTAGAACCAGCCGCCGTGGCGCGGATCGCGAAAACGGCTGCACAGCGAGTCGAACAGCGTGGCCGCGTGCGCGGCGTTGCCGGCTTGCGCGAACACGAACAGTTGCCGTGCGCACGCCATTGCGCGATAACGGGTGACGTGCAGCGGCGCATGCGTGGCCGGATCGACGGCTTCGAACGGTAGCCGCAGCGTATGGTCGAACCCTGAACCCTGCCAGATCGGCAAGATGACGTGCGCGAAATGGTCGCGCAACTGGGCGGCCTGGGCGGAAGCGGAGTCGGGTGCGGACATGGCGGGGTAGAGCGCTTGGATCGAATCGAGTCGGCGTGGCCCGGAGCGGCGCGGCCGCGGCCAAGGATATAACATTCCGCGCGACCGGCACCAGAAAAGGAGGGGAAATCGGATGCTCAGCAACCTGGAACTCGTGATGCGGCTGGTTCTCGCGGCGGCGCTCGGCAGCGTCATCGGCTTCGAGCGCGAGCGCCTTTCATGGGCGGCGGGCCTGCGCACGCACATGCTGGTGTGCGTCGGCTCGACGCTCATCATGATCGTGTCGGCGTTCGGTTTCGCCGACGTGCTCGGCAGCAGCGACCACATCGTGCTCGATCCGTCGCGGATCGCCGCGCAGGTGGTGTCGGGCATCGGCTTCCTCGGTGCGGGGTCGATCCTGCTGCGCGGCGAGATCGTGCGCGGGCTGACGACGGCCGCGAGCCTGTGGTCGGTCGCCGCGATCGGCCTTGCGGTGGGCGGCGGGCTGTATGTCGCGTCGATTTCCGCAACGATCATCATCCTGATCATCCTGGCCGGCATCAAGCCGCTCGAACGGCGCTACTTCACGGTGCGTCAGCGCCGCCAGCTCGCGTTGACGGTGGTGGGCGGCGCGCTGACGTTCGATTCGCTGCACGAGGCGCTCGGCCCCGACAGCGCGCGGGTGAAGCAGTTCATCGTGCAGCGCGCCGACGACACGGGCGAGCACGACGAGGTGCGCATCGCGCTCGGGCGCGTGTCCGATCTCGAATACCGTGCCATCTGCGACAAGCTGCGCGGGCTGTCTTGCGTCACGCGATTCGAAGAAGGCAGCGGGCTGATGGGCGACGAATAGCCGGCATGGGATCGGTCGGCGCGGGCATTGGTCATGCGACAATGGCCGTCACTGATTCCGTTCGACATCCGGTTCCGCGTTCGCGAGCCCGTTATCCGACTCCATGACCGAATCCGTTTCCCTGCCTCGTTCCCGTTCTCGTTCCAATCGTTCGTTGGCCCGTTCGCGGTCGCGCTCGGCCGCAGCTGCCGGCAATACCGCGGCGCGCACGACCGCGCGACCGGGCAATGCGCCGGCCGGCGAAGCGTCGCGCGACGAACGCACGCTCGACCTGTTCGGCGACCCGGTGCTGGAGCCGGCCGCGCGTGCGTCTGCCGTGGTGCGCGATGAAGCCGTTGCCGAAGTTGAGGCAGTGGCCGGCGACGACGCCGGGCGGCAGGCGACGCTGGACGGGTTCAGCGCGTCCGGCGGTGAGGCGCGCGGTGACGCGGAGGGTGCGGCGGAGCAGGCCGCAGCCGGCGCGACGATGAACGAATCCGCGGCGACGCCCGGAAAGGGCGATGCGCTCGGCGACGATGTCGTGCGCAGGGTCGATGCCGATGCGGCGAAGGGTGCCGAGGTCGCACGGCAGTCGGAGGACATCGTTGCGATCGCGGCCGATGAACCGGCAACCGATGCCGGCCTGACGGAGGCGCAGGCAGTGTCCGATGCGTCCACAACGAAAATCGAGCGTTCGGCGGCGAACGCCGTTGCGACGGACGGTGCCGCCGCCGATCGCTCCGCGAAGCCGGGTAATGACGCTGACGGCGTCGACGTGACAACCGTGCCGGCCGAAGCCGCGCCGACACCTGGCGCGACCACGAAGGGCCGCCGTGCATCGTCGAGTAGCAAACGGCGCGTGGCTGCGGGCGCTGGCGCAACTGGCGCTGTTGCCGCCATGCCGGAATCGACCGCTGCACCGGATCCCGCGACATCCTCTGAACAGCAGCCGAGGCCGGAGCCCGTCGAGCCCGCAATGACCGCAAGCACGCACGACGCCGACCGGCAGGTCTCGGCTTCTGCTTCGGCCGAGGTCCAGCCGGTGGCGTCCGTGGCCTCCTTCGTGACGAAGCTGTCGGCGGACCGCGTGCAACCGGCCGTGCCGGATGCCCCGGCTTTCGATCCGGACGCGCATCTGCGTCCGTTGTCGGAGCGGCTCGCCGCGCTGCAGGGCGAGATGGCCGGCGTGAAGCGCGCGGCGGATCGCGAGATGCGTCGGGTCAACCGGCTGTTGCTGGCGCTGGCATTCGTCGTGTTCGCCGCGCTCGTTACGCTGGTGCTGCAAACGCGACAGGTCGCGAACCTGAAGCAGGAACTGGACGTCAGGCAACAGCGGGTCGATCGGCTGGCCGCCGATCTGTCGACGCAGCAGGCGACGCTGATGACGCTCGCCGAACATCATGAAGCGCTGCTGTCCCAGGTCGACCGGCTTCAGCGCAGCGCGAACCGCGAGGCAGCGGCCGCGAAGCGTGCGCGCCGAACCCGATAAAACCTGATAAATACTCCGACCCTACCTGCAAACCCTGCACCGGCAAGGATCGTCATGCCGGGCCGCTGCTCAGGGCCCGCACAGGTGCGGCAAACTGATGCGACGCGCTGGCAGAGTTCAGGGAAAACCCTTAGAATGGAGCTCATCTAAGGGGAAACCCTAGCCCTCTCTGTCAGGAGTCTCTCATGAGCTTCATTCTCGCCCTGCTGCAAAAGATCGACGACCTCTTCGTCTCCCCGCATCTGCCGCTCGACGCGGAATATTCGTACGCTGCGCGTCGCGCCGAAGCCGAGCGCGTGCGTCGTGCGCACCTCGTCCCGATCGTCCTGTACCGCCGTTGATTCGTTGATCGCCCGTCGCGCGCGGCCGGATCGATTGCGCTGTGTCAGGCATCCAGTCCCTTCCGCACGTACCACGACAGCGGCAGCGTCAGCAGTAGAACCGACGCGAGCGTAAGCAGTGCCGCAGGCACGCCTGCGACGTCGCCGAGTCGGCCGAACAGAACCGGCGACAGCGCGCCGGCGCCGATGGTGCCCGTGTAGAACAGCGCAAACGCCTGCTCGCGTTTTCCTTCGGCAGCCAGTTCGGGCACGGCGCCGTACAGCACCGACGATGTTCCGTTGAGTGCGAGCCCGAGTAACGGAAGCGCCGTCATCATCGCGAACAGCGGTGCAAACACGGCGAGCACGATCAGCAGCGACGTCGCGGATTCGGTGAGCCACACCGTCTTCATCATGCCGATGCGCACGCCCAGATAGCCGCACAGCAGCTTGCCGAACGCGCCGCCTACGAACAGTAGCGCCAGCGCGAGGCCGATACCGGCGGTGCCGGCGCCCTTGCTTTTCAACAGGAACGGCAAGAACGTCAGAAAGCCCATCCGCACCGCACTGTCCACGGTGCCGGTCGCGAGCAACGCGCGCAAACCCCAGGCCGATCCGCGCACAGCAATAGCCTTCGCTGCCTTGTCGCGCGGCCCGGCAGTCGCGCGGTTCGACGGAATCAGCCATGCGATCAGGCCGGCTGAAGCAACGCCGATCAACCCGATCAGCAAGGTGCCCGTGCGCCACGTCACGACGGTCAGCAGCAGGCCGATCACGCCGGGGATGAGCGTCTTGCCGATATCGCCGGCGAAGTTGTATTGGGACAGCGCTTCCTTCACGCCGCCGCCCGCGTCATAGGCGTCGCTGACCATCGAGGACGCCAGCGGATGCTGCGTGCTCGCGCCCAGTCCGGCCAGCACCAGCGCAATCATCAGCGCCGCCAGGCCGCCGGCGTGGCCGGCTATCAGGTAAGCGATGCCGGCCAGCGCCGTTCCGCCCACCAGCATGCGTTCGCGCCCCCAGCGCCGGGCCGCGCGGCTCGCGAGCAGCTGAAAACCCGCCATCACCCCGGAATAGGATCCCCGTAGCAAGCCGACCTGCGCGAAGTTGATCGCGAACTGTGCCTGCCAGATCGGCAGCAGCACATAGATGACGTCCGTCAGGCCGTCATGCACCGCATGCGCGCCACAGGCGGCCCACAACGTGCGGCGGCGGGTGGTGTCGGGGCTGTCCGCGTTCCCGATGGAGATTTCGCCTTTCAGATCGCTCATCGTTATTGTTCTGTGCAAGGTCGGGGTCGGCCATTTAATCAGAACGGGGCGGGGATGCATAGGGAACGGGCGCCGTGCGAGCGGCGGTTTCGCGATCCGGCCGCCCGGGCAGTGGCCGTCGCGATCGGCATCGCGCACGGGTGCGATCGTCCCGCTACACTGGAAGTTCGATTGACCTCGCGACCCCCGGGCCATGCTGCAGATGCGGCCGATGACGGCCGGCGAATTCCACGCATACCGCACGCGCGCCATCGACGGCTACGCGCGCGATCTCGTGTCGTCCGGGCAGAACGCGACCGACGACGCGGCGGCCCGCGCTCGAGCCTGCTTCGACACGCTGCTGCCGGACGGTCTGCTCACCTCCGGCCAGACGCTCGTCCAGCTGATCGACGCTGTCAGCGGCGACACCGTCGGCGACCTCTGGTACGCGATCGTGCCCGAAGGGCCGAACCGCACGCTGTTCATCTACGACCTCGATATCGTTCCGTCCCGGCGCCGCCAGGGCTGGGCGACGCGCGCGCTCGATGCGCTCGAGGCACAAGCGCGCGCCCATGGCGTCACGGAGATCGGGCTGTCGGTGTTCAATCACAACGCGGCCGCCCGCGCGCTCTATCGGGCGTGCGGTTTTGCGCCGATCACGACGACACTGATCAAGCCGGTCGTGTCGGGCTAGCGACGACGATTCGAACACTGCAGGCGCACCGTTTGCGGTTCGATACGATTTCACGATCGCGCGTGCGTGACGGAGGCACGCGCTGGATTCGTCGAAACCGGTGAATCCCGCCCGCTTTCGTACCGCGCTACCTCATCGCGCGCGCCCCTTCCATCTGCGCAACAGCAACGCGTTCGTCACGACGCTGACGCTGGAAAACGCCATCGCCGCCCCCGCGATCACAGGGTTCAGCCAGCCGAGCGCCGCGAGCGGCACACCGATCAGGTTGTAGACGAACGCCCAGAACAGGTTCTGCTGGATCTTCCGGTAGGTTCGCTTCGAGATGTCGATCGCGTCGGCGACGAGCGCCGGATCGCCGCGCATCAGCGTGATGCCGGCTGTATGCATCGCGACGTCGGTGCCGGTCGCCATCGCGATGCCGACGTCGGCCGCGGCGAGCGCGGGGGCGTCGTTGATCCCGTCGCCGACCATCGCGACGATTCCGCCATGCGTGCGCTTCAGTTCCGCGACCACGCGCGCCTTGTCGTCGGGCAGCACCTGCGCATGCACTTCGTCGATCCCGAGCGCCGCCGCGACGGCCGCCGCGCTGCCGCGGTTGTCGCCCGTCACGAGCGCGCTCGCGATGCCGCGCGCCGACAGTGCCGCGATCGCGTCGCGCGCGCCGGGCTTCACGGTGTCGCCGAACGCGATCAGTGCGAGCAGCGCACGCGGCGCGTCGGCGCGCATCAGCCACGAAATGGTGTTGCCCGCCCGTTCGAGCTCCCCGGCCCGGGTGTCGAGTGCGGGCGGCGCGACGATGCCGAGTTCGTCGCGCCAGCGCGTGCTGCCGAGCGCGAGCAGTTGTCCGTTCACGCGTGCTTCGACGCCGCGTCCGGCCACCGCGCGCGCATCGGCCGCGACGGGGGCGTCGGTCGAACCCGTCGCGCCGCGTCGTGCCGCGGCATCCGCATCGTGCGCGGCAACCACCGCGCGCGCGAGCGGGTGATCGCTGTGCCGCTGAACCGCCGCGGCGATAGCGAGCGCCTGTTCGCGCGGGACGCCGACGGCTTCGAACGCCGTCACGGATGGCTTGCCTTCGGTCAGCGTGCCGGTCTTGTCGAATGCGATCACGGTGGTGCGCTGGGCGAGTTCGAGCGCCTGCGCATCCTTGATCAGCACGCCGTGGCGCGCCGCGACGCCGGTGCCGGCCATGATCGCGGCGGGCGTCGCGAGGCCGAGCGCGCACGGGCACGCGATGACGAGCACCGCCACCGCGTTGAGGATCGCCGTTTCGGTGCCGGCGCCGGCGATCAGCCAGCCGATCAGCGTCAGCACCGCAATGCCGAGGATCGCCGGCACGAACACTTCGCTGACGCGATCGACGAGCCGCTGGATCGGCGCCTTTTCCGCCTGCGCGGATTCGACGAGCCGGATGATGCGCGCGAGCGTCGTTTCCGCGCCGATCGCGGTGGTTTCGACCACGAGCGCGCCTTCGCCATTGATCGAACCGGCCGTCACCGGATCGCCGTCGTCCTTCGGCACCGGCATGCTTTCGCCGGTGATCAGCGATTCGTCGACGTGCGAGCGGCCCGACACGATCCGGCCGTCGACGGGCACGCGCTCGCCGGGGCGAATGCCGACCGTCGTGCCGACGCGCACCTGCGCGAGCGGCACGTCGCGTTCGACGCCGTGCTCGACGACGCGCGCGCGGTCGGGGCGCAGCGCGTTCAGCGCGCGGATCGCTTCGGTCGTCTGGCGTTTCGCGCGCGCTTCGAGCCATTTGCCGAAGCGCACCAGCGTGACGATGACGGCCGATGCCTCGAAATACAGGTGACCGGGATCCGCGGGGTCGCGCAACAGCATCCACAGGCTCAGGCCGAATGCGGCCGATGTGCCGAGCACGACGAGCAGGTCCATGTTGCCCGCACGCGCCTTCACCGCGTGCCAGGCCGCGCGGTAGAAGCGTGCGCCGAAGCCGAACTGGACGATCGACGCGAGTACGAGCTGGAGCCAGCCGGGCAGCATCGCGTCGATGCCGAGCGGCGCGACGAGCATCGGCACGACGAGTGGCGCGCTCAGCACGGCCGAGCCGATCACGAGGTTGCGTTCGCGGATTGCTTCGCGGCGCTTGCGGGCGTCCGTGGTTTGCGCCGGGGCGGCGGCGCGTGAATCGGTGTCCGCGCCGGCTGCCGCAACGGCTTCCGGCGCGGCGGCAAGCGATGCCTGGTAGCCGGCCCTCGTGACCGCCGCGATCAGCGTCGCGGTGTCGAGCGGGCCGGCGCCATGCACCGACGCGCGTTCGGTCGCGAGATTGACCGACGCGCGCGCGACACCCGGGACAGCGGCCAGCGCTTTCTCGACGCGGCCGGCGCAGGAGGCGCACGTCATGCCGCCGATGTCGAATTCGAGATCGGCCGAGGCAGGCGATGAAGCGGAAGCAGGCGGTGGGGCGGCTGCGACCGGCGTCGCGCCGTAGCCGGCTTGCGTGACGGCATCCACCAACTGCGATGTGGAAACGCCGGGTGCGGCGTCGATGGTGGCACGCTCGGTCGCCAGATTGACCGTCGCACGGGTGACCCCCGGCACCTTCGCCAAAGCCTTTTCGACGCGCGACACGCACGATGCGCAGGTCATCCCGTCGATGTCGAGCTCCGCCGTCACAACGACCGGCGCATGCGACGCCCCAGCCGACTCGCCAACCCGCTCGCGCACCGTCGCACGATATCCCGCCGCGCTGATCGCCTCGACGAGCTGCGCCGGCTCGACCGTGTCCTGCACAGTCGCCGTCGCGGCATGCCCATCGAGATCGACCGCGGCCTCGACGACGCCCGGCACGGCAGCCAGTGCACGCTGCACGCGGCCCGTGCAGCCGCCGCAATGCATGCCGTCGACGCTCAGTTCGATCGTTTGCAGCGCCGCGGACGCGAGTGATTCAGTCATGTCGGATTCCCCAAAAGCGCGGTTCGTGCCGCGAATGATCCCAGTATCAACATTCCCATCATGGGAAGGTCAAGCGCCGGCGACGATCCGACGCACGGACGGGCTTCTGCCGCGCCTGTCGGCCCGCACCGATCGCTGACGCGCCCCGATCGGGACGCCGGATCGACGGAACTTCCGGCTGACGACGGCCGGCTACCGCTCCGCCGGTTATTCGGCATATTGGGGGATGCCCTTAGGCGCTATGATACCGGCCTGACATCAGCGCCCGCCGTCGCAAAGCGGCGATCGGCAAGCTGGGGTGCCTTGCCTTCGCCGATCGCGCGTCGCACAAGGCGTTGACTGAAAAGAACGATATTCGGCCAGTAATCAATGATTGAAAACCTACGAGAATCAATTTCTCTGCGACGCGCAGGTGCGTCGCTGGTCATGGCGGCGCTGCTGACGGGGTGCGCGTCGCAACCCGATGCGATCCAGCGTAAAACCGGCTGGATGCGCGCGGAAGTAGCCGACTCCTATGTGTATGCCTATCCGCTCGTGCTGATGGATGTCGCGAAGGAGGCCGCGACGGGCGGCGACGGCGCGCAGCCGGGTCAGGCGCCGCTCAATACGTTGCGTCATGCACAGGCATTGCCGCCGGTCGGCGCGCCGAACCCGCCGCTGCCGGGCGTCGACACGCTCGACTCGACCGGCTGGCTCGACGTCGGCGCCGAGCCTGTGATCGTCACGCTGCCAGACACCCGCGGCCGCTATTGGGATGCCCGCGCGCTCGACATGTGGACGAACGTGTTGTGGTCGTCGTCGAGCGTGGCGGCCCGTGCGGCTCGCGGCGGCGCGCGATCGCAAACGATTGCCTTTGCGGCGAAGGACTGGCAGGGCACGCTGCCGAAGGGCGCCGTGCGCATCGACGTGCCGTCGGCCAACGCGTGGCTCGAAGTGCGGCTCCAGACGAGCGGCGGCCGCGACCTGACCAACGTGAAGAAGCTGCAGCGCGCGATTCGCGTGGTGCCGCTGTCCGTCTATACAGGCGCCGCGCGCGGCGCGTCGGTCGCGGTCCATGCGGGCAGCGCGCCGTCGGAGGCCGCGAGCGGCGGCACGCCGGCCGAGCAGGTGGCCGCGCTCGATCCGAAGGCGTTCTTTGCGCGTTTCGCGCAGGCGCTGCAGGACAATCCGGCCCCGGCCGACGATGCGCATGCGCAGGAACTGCTGAACGACATCGGCGTGTCGGCCGGCTACCCGGTGCTGTGGACGGGCGACCGCCTGAACGCCGCGACGGCCGGCGTCGCAGAAGCGCGCGCGCGGCTCGCGGCGGCGCCGCCGAACCTGCTGAACGCGAACGGCTGGAGCTGGATCGGCGACACGGCAGGCAAGTACGGCCAGGATTACGCGCTGCGCGCCTATGCGGCCTATACGCAGTTCGGCACCGCGACGCGCGACGACGAGACGCTCGCGCTCGTGCGCGTCGACAGCGACGGCCATCCGCTGAACGGCGCGAACCGCTACGTGCTGCATTTCGCACCGGGCGCGCTGCCGCCGGTGCGCGGATTCTGGACGCTTACGCCGTACACGGCCGGCGGCGCGCTGCCCGACGTCGGGTCGGCGCGCCGCTCGCTCGGCGATCGCGACCGCCTGCGCCGCAACCACGACGGCTCGATCGACGTGGTCGTGTCGGGCTCGCCGGGCGGCGCGCACGGCGCCAACTGGCTGCCTGCGCCGCGCACCGAATTCACGCTCGCGCTGCGGCTGTACGCACCGAAGCCGCAGGCGAGCGACGGATCGTGGATGCCGCCCGTCGTCGTTCGGAAATAACGTCCGAAATGAACGGATGACGGCCGCCGCTGTCCGAACGGCGGGCGCGGCGGCCGCGCCCATCCGCCGTTCCGTCACCACCTGAGCCTATACTTTCGGGATAGCGTGCGCGGCCGTGCCGGTTTCCGGGGCGGCCCGGCATCCATTCCCGAGGCATCCAAGCATGGCAAGCGCAGACAAAGAAACCGTACCCTCGACTCTCCATGCCCTCGGCGGCATTGCACGCTCGCGCCGGACCCGGCGTATCGGCCTCGGCGTGCTGATCTTCCTCGTTTTGTTCGGACTGCTCGGGTTCTTCGCGGCGCCGCCGCTGATCCGGCACATCGCCGAACAGCAACTGAGCCAGCAGCTCGACCGGCCGGCCACCGTCCAGCGCATCGCACTGAACCCGTACACGCTGAACCTCGAAGCCGACGGCATCCATATCGGCGAGCGCGGCGGCCAGGGCGACTTCATCGACATCGGCAAGCTCGTCGTGCGGCCGTCGTGGTCGTCGCTGTTCCGCGGCGCGCCGATCGTCAACGAAGTGCGGGTCGACTCGCCGCGCTTTCATATCGTCCGCTACGACGCACAGCGCTTCAACTTCACCGACCTGATCGAGAAGTTCTCGACGCCGTCCAAACCCGACAGCAAGCCTACGCATTTCTCGGTATCGAACATCCAGGTCAACGATGGCCGGATCGACTTCGACGATCGTCTGCTGAAAGAAAAGCACGTGGTCGACAACTGGACGCTCGGGATTCCGTTCATCGCGACGCTGCCGTCGAAGACCGACATCTTCGTGCAGCCGAAGCTGCGCGCGCGGTTCGACGGCAGTCCGATCGCGATCGACGGCAAGACCAAGCCGTTCGCGCAGTCGCGCGAATCCGAAGTCGCGCTGAAGTTCGACCGGCTCGACGTGCCGAAGCTGATTTCGTACGCGCCGTCGAAGCTGCCGGTGATCGTGACGAGCGGCCTGCTGAGCAGCGACCTCACGCTGAATTTCGTGATGAGCGGCGATTCGCCCGCGCTGCGCGTGTCGGGCACCGTCGACCTGAACGACGCGAAGGTCACCGGCCCGGCTTCCGAGCCGCTGTTCGCCGCGCGCGGCGTGCACGTCGCGGCGGCCGGCCTCGAGCCGCTGCGCAACGTGCTGCATTTCGACGAGATCCGGATCGACCAGCCGGTCGTCGACCTGTCGCGCGACAAGCAGGGCGTGCTGAACGTCGAGAAGCTCGCCGGGCAGCCTGCTGCCGCGCCGAAGGCCGCCGCGGCCAAGCCGGCTGCATCGGCTGCATCGGCTGCATCGGGCGCCACCACCGCTGCTGTCGCCGATGCGGCAAGCGGCGCGAAGGCCGAAGCCGCCGCGAAGGAAGCGCCGCCGCTGGATCTCACGATCCGCCATTTCGCGATCGACGGCGGCACGATCAACGTCGACGACCGCGTGCCGGCGACGCCGACCGCGATGTCGCTGACCAGGCTTGCCGCGACGCTCGACGGCTTCACGCTGCAGGGCAAGACGCCCGCGAAGTACACGCTGTCGACGTCGCTGTCGCACGGCGGCGACGTGAAGGCCGAAGGCGCGCTCGACCTGGCGGCGAAGCAGGCCGACACGAAGCTGACGATCGATGCGCTCGCGCTGCCGGCGTTCCAGCCCTACCTCGGCGAGGCGACCCGTGCACGCGTGCTCGACGGCACGCTCGGCGCGAGCGTCAACGCGAAGGCCGACTGGGGCAAGACGCCGCTCGACGCGCAGGTCGCCGACAGCACGGTGAGCCTGAAGTCGCTGAAGCTCGCGACGCCGGACGCGAAGGCGCCCGCGATCGCGCTATCGGATGCGACCGCGACGATCGCGAAGATCGACGTCGCCGCGCGCAGCGCGGAAATCGCGAGCGTGGATGCGACCGGGCTCGGGCTCGACGTGAAGCGCCTGAAGGACGGCAAGATCGATCTCGCGGCGCTGGCCGAACCCGCGCAGGCGTCGGTGCCCAAGCGCACGGTCGCGCGCAAGGCCGAGGCGGCCGCGCCGTCCTGGCATTACCGGATCGACGCGCTGAACGTGAAGGATTCGTCCGCGAACTTCACGGACCTGTCGACGCCGCGCCCGGTGAAGCTCGCGATCAAGCCGCTCGACCTGTCGGTGCAGAAGATCAGCGACGACATGACGAAGCCGCTGCCGGTGCAGTTGAAGGCGACGCTGAACCGCAAGGGTTCGCTGAACGTGTCGGGCGACGTGACCGCGCAGCCGCTGAAGCTCGGCCTGAAGATCAACGGCAACCGCCTCGACGCGGCCGCGTTCGAGCCGTACTTCGGCAGCGCGCTGAACGCGACCATCGCGAGCGCGCTGCTCGACGCGCAGGGCAACCTGACGTTCGCGCAGGTGAAGGACGCGCCGCGCGCGACCTATCGCGGCGACGTCGCGCTGGTCGACGTGCGGATGCTCGACAAGGCGACCTCCGATCCGTTCGCGGGCTGGCGCTCGCTCGCGCTGTCGAGCCTGAAGGTGCGCTACGACGAGAAGGGCACCGACGTCGACGCGGCGCGCGTGACGTTCTCGAACTTCTACGGCCGCGTGCTGCTCGATGCGCAGGGGCGCCTGAACCTGAAGGACGTCGTCGCGCAGCAGTCGGGCCCGGCGCAGTCGCTCACGCGTGATGCGAGCAAGACCGAACCGGTGCCGCTGTCGCCGGGCATGACGCCGCCGGCGGCCACCCAGGCCGCGTCGGCAACGGCGGTCGTGAAGGCCGCGACGCCGCCGCAGAACCCGGTGCGCATGCATTTCGGCCAGCTCGTGCTGCAGAACGGCCGCGTGACCTACACCGACAACTTCATCAAGCCGAACTACACGGCGAACCTCGTTGCGATCAAGGGCACGGTCGGCGCGTTCGGCACGGACTCGACGACGTCCGCGCCGGTCGATGTCGCCGCGAACCTTTCAGGTAACGGGCCGATTTCGATCAAGGGCTCGGTGAACCCGCTGATCGAGAAGCCGGCGCTGGACCTGACGGCGACCGCGCACGACATCGAGCTGACCAACCTGACGCCGTATTCCGCGAAGTACGCCGGCTATCCGATCACGAAGGGCAAGCTCAACGTCGATCTGCATTACCAACTCGCGAACGACCAGTTGTCGGCGAACAACCACATCTTCATCGACCAGCTCACGTTCGGCGATCACATCGACAACGACACGGCGACCAAGCTGCCGGTGAAGCTCGCGATCTCGCTGCTGAAGAACACGCGCGGCCAGATCGACGTGAACCTGCCGGTGTCGGGCTCGCTGTCGAATCCGGAGTTCAGCGTCGGCGGCCTCATCTGGCACGCGGTGCTGAACCTGATCGCGAAGGCCGTCACGTCGCCGTTCACGCTGCTCGCGAATGCGTTCGGCAGCGGCGGTGCGGATCTCGGCTACGTCGAGTTCGCACCGGGCTCGTACGAGTTGGCCGATGCACAGCAGAAGAAGCTCGACACCGTCGTGAAGATGCTGACCGAGAAGCCGTCGATCCGGCTGGACCTGATCGGCCGCGTCGATCCGGCGAAGGACACGCCGGGGCTGCGCGAAGCGTACGTCGATCGCCTGGTGCGCCAGCAGAAGCTGAAGGACGTGGTCGGCCAGGGCGAGAGCGTCGATCCGATGTCGGTGAAGGTCGATCCGTCCGAGTACACCAAGTACCTGACGCGCGCGTACAAGGCCGCCGACTTCAAGAAGCCGCGCAACCTGATCGGCATGCAGAAGACGCTGCCCGATGCGGACATGAAGAAGGCGCTTGCCGATCACGCACCGGCCGACGACAACGCGCTGCGCGCGCTCGCGCAGCAGCGCGCGGAGGCCGTGCGTCAGTACCTCGACGGCAAGATCGATGCGAGCCGCATGTTCATCGTGGCGCCGAAGCTCGACGCGAAGGGCATCGACGACAAGGGTGCGACGACGCGCGTCGATTTCGGGCTCCAGTAAGCCGCGCGCGGTACTACCCCGCCATCCACCCTTCGCCGCCGCCGCGTCCGCACATCGAGCGGGCGCGGCGGCGCGTTTCGTTTCAGCGCACGGCAATCGCCGGTTCGCGCTTGTCCAGTTCCTTCCTCGCGGCCAGCGGCAGCCGGGCATCGTCCCACTGCGCGAGCCATTCGACTTCCTTTGCCGTGAACACGGATCCGTGGTTGCGCAACGCGTACTGCAGCGCGTCGACGACGTGATGGCGAATGATTTCCGGGGTGCGTGCATCGTCCAGCACGAACCGTAGCGCTTCCAGGGTCGACATACTCGGCTCCGGGTCAGGGAAAACCCTTTATCGCACGCCAATAGTTCCGCGCCAACCCCGAAAAAAAATCTCGCGGCGGGGCCGCTGCCCGCACGGTGCACCGGCCCGGCCCGGTGCGGGTGTCGGGCGCGCACGTCGCAGCGTGCGCCAGGTCACCTTGCTTCGCGACGGCTTCGCGTCGCTTGCGATTGGTTACGTTTGATAGAAAACAGAAAGCCCCGCTTCATGCGAGCGCCCCACGGCGCGGCGATATTTTGCGCGCCTGATGGCAGGGCACGCAATTCAACGTCAATCGATGAGGTGGGGTGATGATGTCTTTCCTTGGTAAGCAGCGGAAGGTTGCGGCAATGGTGGCGGGCGCGCTGGCGCTCGCAAGCGCGGGCGCCTACGCGGCGCAGCAGGACGGCAACGGTCAGGGCAACGACGCTGGCCGCGGCCGGCGCGTCGTGAAGCACGTGTTGCTGCTCAGCATCGACGGCCTGCACGAGCAGGATCTCGCGCGCTGCATCGGCGCGAACACGTGTCCGAACATCGCGGTGCTCGCGCAAAGCGGCGTCACGTACACGAACGCGTATACGCCCGGTCTGTCCGATTCGTTCCCGGGGCTCGCGGCGCTCGTGACGGGTGGCTCGCCGAAGACGGCCGGCCTGTTCTACGACGTGTCGTACGACCGCAACCTGTACGCGCCGAGCGACACGACGTGTTCGGGCAAGCAGGGCTGGAACGTCGTGTTCGACGAGACGACGGGCATCGATGCCGAGAACGGCGGCGCGCTCGTCCACCTCGACGGCGGCGGTGCGTTCAACCCGCAGGCGATCCCGAACGCGAAGGTCAACGGCAAGTGCGTGCCGGTCTATCCGCACAACTACGTGAAGACCAATACGGTGTTCGAGGCCGTGAAGGCCGGCATCCCGAACGCGTACACCGCGTGGGCCGACAAGCACGCATGGGGCTATGACTGGCTGAACGGGCCGTCGGGCACCGGCGTCGACGATCTCGCGCGCACCGAGATCAACTCGATCGACCCGGCCACCGGCACGAACTACACGGACGTCTATTCGCACACCGCGCGCTTCGACAACCTGCACGTGCAGGCGCTGATCAACCAGATCGACGGTCGCGATTCGACGGGCACGAAGAGCGCGCCGGTGCCGACGCTGTTCGGCGCCGACTTCCAGACGCTCAGCGTCGCGCAGAAGGCGACGGTCGCGACGGGCGGCGGCTATCTCGACGCGAACTTCACGCCGAACGGGCAGGTCGCCAACGCGATCACCTATGTCGACAACTCGATCGGCCGTATCGTCGCGGCGCTGAAGCAGGCCAACCTGTATTCGTCGACGGCCGTGATCGTCACGTCGAAGCATGGCCAGTCGCCGACCGATCACACGAAGCTCGTGAAGAACGGCGACACGCTGACGAAGCTGCTCGAGGCGAACAACTACCTCGACCCGAACGGCAACTTCGGCCAGAACAACACGAAGACGGGCAACCTGAACGACGGCTCCGGCCTCGTCGACACGGGCTTCGTGCAGACCGACGACGTCGGCCTGATCTGGCTGCGCGAGCGCAACCAGCGCACGGCCGTGGTGCAGACGCTGAAGGCGAACCTGAGCTGCAACGCGCCGGGGATCTGCGCGGACGGCTCGCAGGCCTACATCCTGTACGGCGCGGCGCTGGCCGAGCGCTTCGGCGATCCGGCCAACGGCCGCACGCCGGACATCATCGTCCAGCCGAATCCTGGTGTTATCTACACGTCGAGCAAGACGAAGGACGAGGAGCACGGCGGCAACGCGCCGGACGACAGCCACCTCGGCCTGCTCGTGTCGTATCCGGGGCTGCACCGCGCGCGTACCGTAACCGACGTCGTCGGCACGAAGCAGGTCGCGCCGACGATCCTCGGGCTGCTCGGCGCCGAACCGCGTCTGCTGAACGCGGTGGTGGCCGAGAACACGCGCGTGCTGCCGGGGCTCGGTATCGAGCGTTGAGCGCAGGGAACGGGAGGGTCGCGCCCGAGGCATGACGCGGGCGCGGGCGGGGCCGGGCGGGTGACGGCGCCGCGCTGCCGGGGCACGGGTTGAATTCGGGCGCGTGCGCCGGCATATTCGCCACGTGTCACCCGTTCAACGACGCACCGAGAGGATCGTTCATGCGCCTGCTGCTCGCCTTGCTGTTGCCGTGGTTCCAGTTCTTCACGATCGGCCGGCCGATCGCCGGGATCATCTGCCTGATCCTGCAACTCACGATCATCGGCTGGCTGCCGGCCGCGATCTGGTCGGTGTATGCGCTGAGCCAGTACAAGACCGATCGCAAGATCGAAGCGGCGCTGCGCGAGCGGCGCTGACACCGGCGGCGGCAGGCGACACCTCCTGCCGCCGGCTACTGCGGCGGCGGCCCTTCGAGCGCCTCGGCCCGCGCGAACAGCCAGTCGACGAACGTGCGCAGCGCGGGATGGCCGTCGTCGCGCGACAGGCAATGAAACGGCGGCCCTTCGAGGTGCACTTCCGGAAACAGCGCGACGAGCCGGCCGTTCGCGAGATCGTCGCGAATGACCGCCCGCGGCGCGAGGCATACGCCGAGCCCGCTCGCGGCTGCCTTGACCATCAGAAAGAACTCGCGATAGAACGGCCCGCGCAGCGTTTCGGTGACGTCGCTGCCGGCCCGGTGGAACCAGTACTGCCACGCCTGCGGCAGCCCCGCGTAATGGAGCAGCGGGGCGCTGCGCAGGTCTGCCGGCGCGCGCGCCTGTTCGAGCACCGGGTGGCCGGGCGCGCACACGGGCACCGCGACGGTCGAGAGCAGCGGGCGCGACACGAAGCCCTTGCGGCGCAGCTCCGGTGTGTAGCGGCGGATCACGACGTCGCACGTTTCGTCGATGCGATCGTGCTCGGCGTCGGCGCTCGTGACGAGTTGCACGTCGATGTCCGGATGCGCGGCATGGAACAACGCCAGTTGCGGCAGCAACCATCCATGCGAGAACGACACGGATGCATTGATCCGGACCGGCCGGCCGTCCATCGGTTCGAACATTTGCCCGGTCGCCTGCGCGAGCCGCGCGAGGCACCCCGCGACGTCGACGAGGTAATGCCGTGCGCGCGGCGTGAGCCGCAGCGAACGCCCGTCGCGTTCGAACAGCTTCTGCCCGAAGAACGATTCGAGCACGCGGATCTGCTGCGCGATCGCGCTCTGGGTCACGTTCAGTTCCTCGGCGGCGAGGGTGAGGCTTTGCAGGCGGCCGGCAGCTTCGAAGCTGCGCAGCGCGTTCAGGGGCGGCAAGCGGCGCATCGGATGATCGCGAAGAAAAGCTACACAGTGGGTCAAAAAATGTCGTTTGTCTCGTTCGGGGCGCATCCCTATCATGGCGCCGACAGGAGAATGACCCGATGACGATCATAGCGCCGCGCGATGTGCTGGAACCCGGACGTGACGACTTGTGCGGCGCGACGCCGTATCGCATGCAGTGTGCATTCGCGTGCCGACGCGGCACGCGGGCGCTCGCTGCCGCGAGCCTGGTCGCGATGCTGGCCGGCTGCGCGCAGCAGCCGCCCGAAGAGCGCCAGACCGGCAGCGGCGGATCGCTGGTGCGCTACAGTTCCAGCCAGACCGAAATCGACCTGACGGACAGCGAACAGCAGACGCTGCGCATGATGACGGATCGCCGCTATGCGGGTGCGACGCAGGCGCGCGCGCTCGACGCGGCAGCGGGCGTGCTGCGCGCGCAGGGCTATGCGCCGGTGACGGTCGATCGCGATGCGGGGCTGATCGAAGGCGGACGCAGCGACACGCTGATTCCGAAGTGGCGGCAACTGCTGCGCGGCGCGCTGAAGACGCGTGCCGGATGGCTGCCGGCGAAGCCCGATCACGAGCGCGTGGCGGCGGTCGTGACGGTCCGCCCGGCGCGCGATGCGCGCGGCGCGATCGTTCGGGCGCGGTTCGATCGCACGGTGTGGGACAGCGCAGGCGATTCGCGCACGAAGACCGTCGTCGAGCCCGACTACTACCGGACCTACTTCGGCGAACTGGACAAGGTGCTGTGCACGACGTCGTGCACGCAATGACAGGCGCGCATGCGCCGTGGCGGGGAGCGTGGAGGGAGGGCCGGGGCGGCCACCCGGCGGCGAACGATTGCCGTCGGGCGTGGCGCGCGGCCTACTTCACCGCAAACAGCGTCAGGTTCATGAAGATCTTGAACGCATAGCCGAGCGTGACGGCGCCGAGCACGCCGCCCGCCCACAGGACGATGAACCACATCCAGCCGCGCATTTTCGGGCGCGGGGCGCCGGGCTGGCCGGCGGTGGAATCAGTGGTGGTAGTAATGCTGGTCTTCATGGCGCACCTTGCCTCGGAATACCCAGTAACCCATCGTCGTGTAGGCGATGATGATCGGGAGGATAACCGCTGCGCCGACCAGCGTGAAGGTCTGGCTCGAACGCGGCGCGGCCGCTTCCCAGATCGTCATCGTCTGCGGAATCGCATACGGGAACAGCGTGACGAGCAGGCCGACGTAACCGAGCAGCACGAGCGCCAGCGCGAGCACGAACGGCGTCATGTCGTGCCGGTCGCGCACCGCCCGGCGCATCCACACCGCGCACCCGGCGACCAGGAACGGCACCGGCAGCAGGCGCCAGAACAGCCCTGAATCGAACCAGCGCTGCGCGATGGCCGGATCCTGCAGCGGCGTCCACAGGCTGATCACCGCGATGAAGCCGAGCAGCACGACCGTCAGCGGCCACACCACGCGATGCAGGCGGCGCTGCACGTCGCCTTCGGTCTTCGCGACGAGCCAGCAGCAGCCGAGCAGCGCATACGTGACGATCAGGCCGAGGCCCGTCAGCAGGCTGAACGGCGTGAGCCAGTCGAACGCGCCGCCGGCGTACACGCCGTTCTTCACGTCGATGCCCTGCAGGAACGCGCCGAGCGCGATTCCCTGGAACAGCGTCGCACCGGCCGAGCCGCCGATGAACGCGAGATCCCACAGCTGTTTCGTTCGGCGCGCCTTCGCGCGGATCTCGAACGACACGCCGCGGAAGATCAGGCACACGAGCATGAAGATCAGCGGCAGGTACAGCGCCGACAGCACCGTCGAATAGACGATCGGGAACACGGCGTACAGTCCGGCGCCGCCCAGCACGAGCCACGTTTCGTTGCCGTCCCACACCGGCGCGACGGTGTTCATCATCAGGTCGCGTTCCTTCTCGTCCGGGAAGCACGGGAAGACGATGCCGATGCCGAGGTCGAAGCCGTCGAGCACGACGTACATGAAGAGCCCCAGTGCGATGATCGCGGCCCAGATTACGGTGACGTCCATAGGTTTTCTCGTATGCGGAATGGGTGGGCTCAGACGGTCTCGATCAGCTCGTCGACGGCCGACATCGGACGGCGCGCGGTGTGATCGGGGCGCGTGTCGGGCGTATCGTCGTGCGGCGCATCGGGCAGCGCGGGGCCGGCCTTCATCAGCTTCAGCATGTAGTACACGCCGGTGCCGAACACGAGGAAGTACACGATCACGAACGTCATCATCGACAGGCTGACCTGCTGCACCGACAGCGGCGACGCGGCCTGCGCGGTGCGCATCACGCCATACACGACCCACGGCTGGCGGCCTGCTTCGGTCGTGACCCAGCCCGCGAGCAGCGACACGAAACCGGTCGGGCCCATCACGAGCGCGAAGCGCTGGAATCCCTTCGATTCATACAGGCGGCCGCGGCGGCGCAGCAGCCACGCGAGCGCGGCCAGGCCGATCATCGCGAAGCCGAGGCCGACCATGATCCGGAAGCTCCAGAACACGATCGTCGAGTTCGGGCGGTCCTGCGGCGGGAAATCCTTCAGCCCGCGGATCTCGCCGTCCCAGCTGTGCGTGAGGATCAGGCTGCCGAGGTGCGGCACCTTCACCGCGTAGCGCGTGGTTTCCGCCTTCATGTCCGGAATGCCGAACAGGTTGAGCGCGGTGCCGCCCTTCTCGGTGTCCCACAGCCCCTCGATAGCGGCGATCTTCGCGGGCTGGTGCTTCAGCGTGTTGATGCCGTGCTGGTCGCCGACCACGGCCTGCAGCGGCGCGAGCACGAGCAGCAGCCACAGCGCCATCGAGAACATCTTCTTCACGCCCTTGTCGCGGCGGCCCTTCAGCAGGTGCCATGCGCCGGTCGCTGCCACCACCAGCGCGGCGACGATGAACGCGGCGATCGCCATGTGGAACAGGCGGTACGGGAACGACGGGTTGAAGATGATCGCGAACCAGTCGGTCGGCACGACGCGGCCGTCGACGATCTCGAAGCCCTGCGGCGTCTGCATCCAGCTGTTCGACGCGAGGATCCAGAACGTCGAGATCAGCGTGCCGATCGCGACCATCAGCGTCGCGCCGAAGTGCGCGCGCGGGCTCACGCGATTCCAGCCGAACAGCATGATGCCGAGGAAGCCGGCTTCGAGGAAGAACGCGGTCATCACCTCGTACATCAGCAGCGGGCCGGTGACGGAGCCGGCGAAGCTCGAGAAGCCCGACCAGTTGGTGCCGAACTGATAGCTCATCACGACGCCGGAGACGACGCCCATCCCGAACGCGACCGCGAAGATCTTCGACCAGAACAGGCATAGCGTCTTGTAGTACTGCTTGCCGGTCTTCAGCCAGCGATATTCGAGCACGGCGATGAAGCTGGCGAGACCGATGCTCAGCGCCGGGAAGACGATGTGAAAGGAGACGGTGAACGCGAATTGCAGGCGGGCCAGATCGAGGGCCGAAAATGCGGTGTCCATACCAGTTGACCGAGGCTGACGATACCCGACGGCGGGTGCCGTCGGACCCCGGCCGACGGGGCATCGGGGTTGGCTGGAGTATGGATCGCGATGTTGCGTCGCGAAATGTGCCAACTCGTCGCAGATGTCCAGCCGGCTGCGGGCGATTTCGGGATAAATCGTTGATTCGTATCAAGAACGCGGTGCGCGGCTTGCGCTGCCGCGGCGTGGCGGTCTGCCGCACGTGCGTCAATATGGCGCGTCGCATCATCGGAACGATGCGACGTGTCCGCCACGCTGCGCGCAACGGGCCGCACGCGGCCGGTGCGGGCCTTCGGTCTGTTCAGATCCGCGCGGATCCGTTTCCACGCATTAGCGTGTAACGTACGACGGCGTGCCGGCGGGCCTTCGCGCCCGCGTCTGTCACACGGGTAACGTCGCGCAACAATCGCGTGCGCGCCGGTAATGGATGCCGGATCGCGCTCGGCGTAGCGTTCGAAGTATCGGGTTCGTATCGACGAACCGTCCTGCCGGAGAACGTGACGTGAATGGATTGAAGCTCGCGCTGGGCGCGGCCGCCGCGGTGGCCGTCGCGACGGGCGGCGTGGCGCATGCCGCCCGGGTCGGGGTCTATGTCGGCCCCGGTTACCCGTATTACTACCCCGTCGTTCCGGCGCCGTATTACTACCCGCCGCCCGTCGTCGCGGTGCCCGTCGATCCCGGCCCGCCGCCCGAGTACGTCGAGAAGGATCAGCCGCAGGTGGGCGGCGACGCGAACCTCTGGTACTACTGCGACGCGTCGCGGCATTACTACCCGTATGTGAAGACCTGCAAGTCGGGCTGGCGATCGGTGCCGGCGCGGCCGCAATGATGGAGGCCCGACGATGAACCAGGCAATTCGATCCCTGCGTGTGCCGGCCGTGCTGGCGCTGGCCGGCCTGCTCGGCGCGTGCGCATACATGCCGGTCGGCCCGAGCGTGATGGCGCTGCCGGGCACCGGCAAATCGTTCGACCAGTTCCGGGTCGACGACGCGAACTGCCGGCAATACGCATTCCAGCAATCGGGCGGCGTGAGCGCCGGACAGGCCTCGACCGCGAGCGCGCTCGGCAGCGCGGCCGTCGGCACCGCGCTCGGCGCGGCGGCCGGTGCGGCGTTCAACGGCGGCACCGGCGCCGCGGTCGGCGCGGGTGCCGGGCTGCTCGCGGGCAGCGTCGTGGGCGCGGGCGCCGCGCAAGGCTCGGCGTACGACATCCAGCGCCGCTACGACTACGCGTACCTGCAGTGCATGTACGCATCCGGCAACCGCGTACCGGTGCCGGGCGGGATGAGCGGCGGATACGGCGGGAGCGCGCAGCCCTCGGCGCCGCCGATGCCGCCGGCGGGCATCCAGCCGCCGCCGCCGCGTTATTGACGACACCGCCTCGCCCTGGCCGGCCGTGCCGGCGCGGGGCGCGTCGCGGCGGTCGTGGTCGTGGTCGTCCCGTTCGTCGGCGGAGCGCGCTTGCATCGTCGCTGCGCGGCCCGACCCCATCGGCACGCGCCGCGCGAATTGCGTACACTCTGAGTCTCGTTTCGGCAGGGCCGGGCGCATCGGTTCCGGTCCGCGTTCACTCAGGGCACGAATATGATCGACTTACGCAGCGATACCGTGACACGTCCGAGCCAGGCGATGCTGGCCGCGATGACTGCCGCCGAAGTCGGCGACGACGTATGGGGCGACGACCCGACCGTGCTGCGCCTGCAGGCGGCTACGGCCGAGCGGGCGGGCAAGGAGGCCGGCCTGTTTTTCCCGAGCGGCACGCAGAGCAACCTGGCCGCGCTGATGGCCCATTGCGAACGCGGCGACGAATACATCGTCGGCCAGCTCGCACACACCTACAAGTACGAAGGCGGCGGCGCGGCGGTGCTCGGCAGCATCCAGCCGCAGCCGATCGAGAATGCCCCCGACGGTACGCTGCCGCTCGCGAAGATCGCCGCGGCGATCAAGCCGCTCGACAATCACTTTGCGCGCACGCGCCTGCTCGCGCTCGAAAACACGATCGGCGGCCAGGTGTTGCCCGAAGGCTACGTGCAGGAAGCCGTGGCGTTCGCGCGCAGCCGCGGGCTGGCCGCGCACCTCGACGGCGCGCGCGTGTGCAATGCGGCCGTCGCGTCGGGTCGTCCGATCGCCGGGCTGTGCGCGCCGTTCGATACCGTGTCGATCTGTTTCTCGAAAGGTCTCGGTGCGCCGGTCGGTTCGGTGCTGGTCGGCAATCGCGCGCTGGTCGAGCGCGCACAGCGCTGGCGCAAGGTGCTGGGCGGCGGGATGCGGCAGTCGGGCATTCTCGCGGCGGCCTGCCTGTATGCGCTAGACCACAACGTCGAGCGGCTCGCCGACGATCATGCGAACGCCGCGCATCTCGCGCAGGGCCTCGCGCGCATCGAGCAGGTGAAGGTGCTGTCGCACGCGACGAACATGGTGTTCGCGCAATTCCCCGAAGCCGACTGCGCGCCGCTCGAGGCGTGGCTCAAGGAGCGCGGGATCCTCACGCAGATGCTGTACGCGTCGCGCTTCGTCACGCACTGCGACGTGTCGCGCGCGGACATCGATACGTTCGTCGACGCGGTCGGCGCGTATTTCGCGCAGCGGCGCGCGTAACGTCCCCGATGGTGCCGTGCACGACGCCCGGCACTTCGTTTCACTTCACTGCGGCAGCGGCGCGAGCAGCCGGCGCGCCGCTTCGACGACCCGCGCGGACAGCGACGCCATCGTCGGCGACTGCACGGTCCACGCATGCCAGTAAAGCGTGATGTCGGTCGGATGCGCAGGCGCGAGATCGACGAGCCCCTGCGCGTCGAGCGGTGAGCCGCCGATCAGCGGCTCCGGCACCATCGCATAGCCAAGCCCGTGCCGCACCGCCGCGAAATGCGCGTGCGTGCCCGGCACGTAGTGGCACGGATACGCGCCATCGGGCAACCCGAACTTTTCCTTCAGGAATGCAGACTGAAGCGTGTCGCGCCGCGAATACGCGACGACGGGCGCAGCGCGCGCGCTCGTGCGATTCAGGCCGCGTGGAAACCAGCGCGCCGCGAAGGCCGCGGCCGCGAGCAGCCGGTAGCGCATCGTGCCGAGCGGCGTCGCGACGCAGCCGCGCATCGGTTTCGGCTCGGTCGTCACGCAGCCGACGGCCATCCCGCTTTCGAGCAACGCGAACGTATGGTCCTGATCCTCGACGATCAGCTCGAACAGGATGCGCTCGCCCGCGAGCACGGACGTCAGCGCGGGCAGGAACCAGGTGCCGAGGCTGTCGGAGTTCAGTGCGATCGTGACCGAGATCGGCGATTCGCGCTCGGTCGCGAGCGTGCTTTGCAGGTCCGCCTGCAACAGCGCGACGCGGCGCAGGTGCTGGAGCACGCGTTGCCCGGCCACCGTCGGCCGGCACGGCCGCGTGCGCAACACGAGCGGCGTGCCGAGGCTCGCCTCCAGCGCGCGGACCCGCTGCGTGACGGCGGACGCGGTCACGTGCAGGCGCACGGCGGCCTGCTCGAAGCTGCCGGTGTCGGCGACGGCCAGCAGTGCGGCGGCCTGCTTCGGATCGATCGTCATCGACATGTCGACGCAATTCCTGTGAACGTAAGACGAGAACAGCCGGTAGTGTAAGGCAGCATGCGCGCCCGACCCGGGCGGCGTGCGCGTTTTGAACTACCCTGTATGAACGCGCGCCCCGCGCGGCGGCGGCGCACACGGGGCCGGCCGCACAACCGCCACGCCCAGCCGACGGAGCCACTTCGCCATGATCTTCCGGCAACTCTTCGACCTGCAATCGTCGACTTATACCTACCTGCTCGCCGACCGCGGATCGCGCGAAGCGCTGCTCATCGACCCGGTGTTCGAGCAGGTGCGCCGCGATGCGGCGTTGCTCGACGAACTCGGGCTGAGGCTCGTCGCGACCATCGACACGCACGTGCATGCCGATCACGTGACGGGTGCGTGGCTGCTCAAGCAGCGCACCGGCAGCGCGATCGTGATCTCGGCCGCGAGCGGCGCGCAGGGCGCGGACCGCTACCTGAACGACGGGGACCGCTGCACGTTCGGCCCGCGTTACCTGACGGTGCGCGCGACGCCGGGCCACACGAGCGGCTGCATCAGCCTCGTACTCGACGACGAATCGATGGCGTTCACCGGCGACTGCCTGCTGATTCGCGGCACGGGCCGCACCGATTTCCAGCAGGGCGACCCGCACGCGCTGTATCGCGCGGTGCACGGCCGGCTCTTCACGTTGCCGGCGGCCTGCCTGCTGTATCCGGCGCACGACTATCGCGGGCTGACGGTGACGAGCGTCGGCGAGGAGCGGCGCTTCAATCCGCGCCTGGGCGGCGATCTCAGCGAAGACGATTTTGCCGGCTACATGCACAACCTCGGGCTCGCGCATCCGCGCCAGATCGACGTCGCGGTGCCCGCGAACCTGCAGTGCGGCGTCGCCGCGAACGCACCCGATGCGCAGCAGTCCGCCGACTGGGCGCCGCTCGTCTATACGTTCGCCGGGTTCTGGGAAATCGATCCGCAGTGGCTCGAGGATCATCTGCCGGCCGTGCAGATCGTCGACGTGCGCGAGCCGGACGAATTCGCCGGCCCGCTCGGCCACCTGCCCGGTGCGACGCCGATTCCGCTCGGCGAGCTGGCCGAGCGCACCGGCGAGCTCGCACGCGACCGGCCGATCGTGACCGTGTGCCGCGCCGGCGGCCGCTCCGCGCAGGCGACCGTGATCCTGCGGAAGGCGGGTTTCGATGCGGTGGCGAATCTCGGCGGCGGGATGCTGCGCTGGCGCGGCGAAGGGCGCGTCGTGAAGGACGGCCGGTCGTAGCGGTGCGATGTCGCGCGCCGGAGAAAAAAGATCGGAACGTTGTCGAATCGGGCGGGTGCCGTTCGTCGTCAAGGTATCCGATCACGTGGCGCTGCACGACGCGGCGCCGAAACCCGGGAGACCACGCGATGACGCCGACGCTTTACGCCCATCCCTTTTCGTCATACTGCCAGAAGGTGCTGACCGCGCTGTACGAGAACGGCACGCCGTTCGAATATCGCGTGCTTGCGCACGACGATCCGAAGCCGATGCAGGAATTGACCGCGCTCTGGCCGATGAAGCGCTTCCCGGTGCTCGTCGACGCGGGGCGCACCGTGGTCGAGGCCACCATCATCATCGAGTATCTCGGCCTCGCGCATCCGGGCCCCGTGCGCCTGCTGCCCGACGATCCGCGCGCGGCACTCGAGGTGCGCACGATGGATCGCTTCTTCGACAACTACGTGTCGACGCCGCAGCAGAAGGTGGTGTACGACGCGCTGCGGCCGGAGCACGAGCGTGACGTGCGCGGCGTTGCCGATGCACGGGCGATGCTCGACACGTCGTATGCGTGGCTCGACCGGAAGATGGCCGATCGCGAGTGGGCGGCCGGCGACCGCTTCAGCCTCGCCGACTGCGGCGCGGCACCGTTCCTGTTCTACGCGGACTGGACCCACCGGATCGATCCGTCGTTCGCGAACGTGATCGCGTATCGCAAGCGCTTGCTTGCGCGGCCGTCGTTTGCGCGGGCGGTCGACGAGGCGCGGCCGTATCGTTCGTTCTTTCCGCTCGGCGCGCCCGATCGCGACTGACCTGCGCGGCCGGGGGCGCGGCGATCGCAAACCTGGCATCGAACGATCGGATGCCGCTTGCGCGCCGCACGGATCCGACGCGCTGCGCCCGGCCGCGCAGCGTCGAACGAAAATGAAAAGAAAAGGCGGGCAAGCCCGCCTTTGGGTCGCGACGCCGGAAATCACCAGCGCCACATGCGCACGGCCAGCGCAGCGAGCGACGTCGTGACGGCCAGCACGATCACCGCATTCCAGCCCAGTTGCGCGAGCAACGAACTGCCGAGCGCGGCGCCGGCCGCCATCCCGATGAACATGCCGACGAACAACACCGCGTTGAGGCGGCTGCGCGACGCGGGATCGATCCGGTACACGATCGCCTGGTGCGCGATCAACGTTGCCTGCACGCCGAGATCGAAGCCGATCGTCGCGGCGGCGAGCAGCGCGAGTTGGGCATGCGGCGTCATCAGCGGCGCGGCGCCCATCGCGGCGAACGACACAGTCGCGATCGCGATGCCGATGCGCGTGACACGTTCGGGGCCGTGATGATCGGCGAGGCGTCCGGCGATCGGCGCAGCCAGCGCGCCGGCGGCCCCTGCGAGGCCGAATGTGCCGGCCGCCGCGCTACCGAGGTGGAACGGCGCGCCGTGCAGCATCACGGCGAGCGTCGACCAGAACGCACTGAACCCGATGGCGAGCACCCCTTGCGCGAGCGCGGCGCGGCGCAGCGCCGGATGACGGCGCCACAGGTCCGCGAGCGACCCGATCAGCGCGCGGTACGACAGCTGCGTGGTCGGCGCGAAGCGCGGCAACCCGCGCGCGGCCACGGCGCCGATGACCGCGACGCTCGCGGCCGCGAGCGCGAACATCGCGCGCCAGCCGGCCGTCTCCGCCACGAACCCGGCGACGACGCGCGACAGCAGGATCCCGAGCAGCAGCCCCGTCATCACCGTGCCGACGATGCGGCCGCGATGCGTGTCGTGCGCGAGCGTCGCGGCGGCCGGCACGACGTCCTGCGCCATCGTCGCGGTCAGGCCGATCGCGAAGCTCGCGGCCAGCAGCAGCCCGAGCGACGGCGCGATCGCGGCGAGCAGCAGCGCGACGACCAGCGCGGCGGCCTTCGTCACGATCACGCGGCGCCGCTCGAAGCGGTCGCCGAGCGGCGCGAGCAGCAGGATGCCGAGCGCATAGCCGAGCTGCGTGAGCGTCG
Organism: Burkholderia sp. Bp9016; assembly: GCF_003857765.1. Classification (NCBI taxonomy): domain Bacteria; kingdom Pseudomonadati; phylum Pseudomonadota; class Betaproteobacteria; order Burkholderiales; family Burkholderiaceae; genus Burkholderia; species Burkholderia sp. Bp9016. Next base: position 71,065 of record NZ_QTPY01000005.1, on the reverse strand, counting down.
GCACGAAGCCGATCGCGCGCGCCGACGCGCCGAGATCGGAGCCGAGTGCGGCGAGCATCGGCTGGGCATAGTAGAGCGGCGCGACGCCGAGGCCGGCTGCCGCCGCTAACAGCAGCACGAGCCGGCGATCGGGCATCGATGCGGCGGCTGCATGGACCGCATGGGCCGGTGCATGGGCCGCGCGGGGCGCGGCATCGAGACGGGTCGGGGTGGACATGGCGTACATCCTTGTTGGGGTAACGGATGGACGCGAGTGTGCCGACCGGCGGCCGGCCATGGTAGTACCGCCCGGCGCAGATTTGTTATACGCTTGGCGCATGACCGAGAAAATCCCTGCTTCGCCTGCTGCTGGCGGGTCTGTGCGCATTCAGGCGGTGCCTGTCGACGGCGCGGGCTATCGTTTCGAGTTGATGGAAACCTTCGTACGCATAGTCGAGGCCGGCAGCCTGTCGGCCGCCGCCGCGCAACTGCACACGACCCAGCCGACCATCAGCCGGCGGCTCCAGGCGCTCGAACGCTCGCTCGGGGTCCGGCTGCTGCAGCGGACGACCCATACGATGCGGTTGACGGTCGACGGCGAGCGCTGTTTCACGCGCGCGAAGGAGCTGCTGACGAACTGGGCGGCGTTCGAGGCCGACCTGCGCGGCGCGCAGGAGGAGCCCGAAGGCCTGCTGCGGGTCGCGGTGCCGCATGCGTTCGGACAGGAGCGCTTCGTCGCGCCGCTCGCGCGGTTTCTGCGTGACTACCCGCGCGTATCGGTGGAGTGGCTGTTGCAGGACGAGGTGCGGGATTTCGTCGGCAGCGGGATCGACTGCGCGATCCAGGTCGGCGAGCCGACCGACCCGTCTGTCGTCGCGATCCGGCTGACCAAGGTGCCGCGCTTCGTGGTGGCCGCGCCGTCCGTGCTGAACGGCGCCGAGGTGCCCGCCGATCCCGACGCGCTTGCCGCGTTGCCGTGGCTCGCGCTGCGCACGTACTACCGGACCGAGCTGACGCTGACGCAAGCCGTCACGGGCGACACGCGGCGCATCGCGATTCGTCCGCGCATCACCACCGCGAATCTCTACGCGCTGCGCAGCGCTGCGCTGCTGGGTGTCGGCGCGTGCGTCGGTTCGTCGTGGATGCTGGCCGACCATCTCGCGCGCGGCGAACTCTTGCATCTCGCGCCCGAGTGGCAGGCCGCACCGTTGCCGGTCTACATCACCTACCCGCACGCGCAGTTCTATCCGTCGCGGCTCGTGCGCTTCGTCGCGATGATGCGCGAGGCCGTGCCTGCCCTCGTCGAAGGACGCGATGCGTGAGCGGCAGGCGCCGCCGCGCGCCCCGTCAGCCGCGCCGGATCCCTTCGGGCAATGCGCTGATGCGGCGCACTTCGGGCGAGTCGAGCCACGCGCGCGACGTCGCGCAGTCGACGAACATGTCGGTCGCGTCGTCGCCCCAGAACAGGTCGCCGTCGAGTTCGAAGGTCGGCACGCCGAACACGCCGTGTGCGATCGCCTGATCGGTGTTCGCGCGTAGTTCGTCCTTTACCGCCTGGGTTTCGACGGCCGTCACGCCTTCGGGAAAGCCGACCGCGTCGCACAGCGCGGCAAAGCCGTCCGGCGTCGAGACGTCGTTGCCGTCGCGCCAGATGTGCCGGAAGATCCGCCGGATCGCGTCGGGCGAGCCGCCCATCGCGATCGCGAGACGCAGCGGCCGGATCGGGTTGAACGGATGCGCGGGCGGCATCCGGAACGCGACGCCGAGCTTGTCCGCGCGGTATTGCGCATGCCGATAAGTGAAGGTGCGCTTCGCCGCGATCTCGGCCGGCGCTTTCTGGCCCCAGTGCGCGAGCAACGCGCCGAGCACGATCGGCTTCGGCTCGAACGCCACGGTGGACGGCAACGAGTCGAACCGTTCCTGCTGCAGATAGGCGAACGGGGAAACGAAATCGAAATACCAGGTGGCGGTGCGCGCGGCGTTCATCGCGTCGGTCTCCTCATGCGTGTTCGGATGGGGTGTGCGCGGGCGGGGCGGCGCACGTGAATGCGGGCCAGTGTCGCACGTGGCGGCGTTTTGCGCTGCCGCAAGGTCCGGTACGGGACCTGCGGCGCACATGATGACGCCGCGCCCGCTGCTGCCGCAGTCAGCATGCAGGCATTACCGCGTGACGCGAGCGCGCACTAACCCTTCTCGACCAGCGTCGCGAGCCTTGCTAGCGCCATCTGCCAGCCGGTTTCGTTGTCGGCGGCCGGCACGCCCGGCGGCACACCGTCGTGTACGGCGTCGACGCGCGTGCCGCCTGCTTCGTCGGACAGCGTGATCGTGATCGTCATGGCGCCGCGCAGCATCGGATCGTCGGTTTCGAACACGTCGATTTCGACGATCCGCTCGTCGGGCACGAGCGTCACGAAGCGGCCGTGATAGGTGTCGGTGTGTGCGGCGGTCTTGCCGGTGCCGCCCGACGATTCGTCGTAGCTCAGCGACACGCGCAGCGCGCCGCCTTCGCGTGCGTCGTAGGCGTGCACGCGGCACGTCATGCCGTCCGGCACTTTCCATTGTTCGACCGCGTGCGGGTCGAGCAGTGCGCGATAGACGCGCCCGCGCGGGGCGTTCAGGTGCCGGCTGACCCGGGTCGAATGCGTGTGCGTGTGCAGCATGTGGCCTCCCGCGGAGCGCGCGCGACGGTGCATGCTGGATACCGGCGTGTCGTCGTGCTGCCTTCAGGAATCCTAGGCGCGTGCGTGGCGGCATGCAATGGCCGCGCATGCGTATGCAATCAGCGCAAGGCGGTCGCGAATTCGTCGAGCTGCGTGATGCAGATGTTCCAGCCCTCGAAAAAGTCGAGCGCTTCGTGGCGCTCGCGCGTCGCCGCGTCCGGATGCATCACGCGTGCTTCGTAGCTGCAGCCGGCGTCGGCGGCGGCCTTCGTGATGATCGGAGCGTGTTTCCCACAGCGCGCGCCGGGCGGTGAGCCACCGCTCCGCTTCGGCCAGCCGGCTGCCGACCAGCTTGCAGGTGCGCGAGCGGCCGTCTTTCCGGGCCTGGACGAGGCCGCTGCGCTGGAGCACCGCAACGTGCTTCATGAACGACGGCCGCGCCATGTCGAACGGCGCGGCCAGTTCCGACACGGTCCGCCCGCCGCCGCCGAGTGCGTTGACGATCGCGCAGCGCGTCGGATCGGCGAGGGCGTGGAAGACGTCGTCGATGCCGGGGCGCAAGTTAGCCATGCGGCTAAGTATGGGCAATGCACGGAGAATTTTCGTCGCGTAGGATGATGGGGCGATAACACGCGCCGACCAGGCCGGGCGACGTGTTTCCGAACACCTGCCGCCGTTGCGCATGCACGACTGCGCAGCGGCATGCCTTTCGACCCGGGCGCACGCCGGCCGAACGCGTGCCCCGCCTGATATACCGGAGAGGGTATGACAGAACCCGTGACCGTTCGCCGTGTCGACGCGAGCGAAGCGAACGCCTGCATCGACGCGCTCGCCGACGTGCTGATCGATTGCGTCGAAGGCGGCGCGTCCGTCAGCTTCATGTTGCCGATCGCACGCGCGACGGCCGTCGCGTTCTGGACGCGCGTCGCCGACGGGGTCGCGAGCGGCGAGCGCATCCTGCTCGTCGCCGAGGACGCCGCCGGCCGGATCGTCGGCACCGTCCAGGTCGTGACCGGGCAGCCGGAGAACCAGCCGCATCGCGCGGACATCGCGAAGATGCTCGTGTCCCGTCATGCGCGCCGGCAGGGCATCGCCGCGCGTCTGATGGCGGCCGCAGACGACGCCGCGCGCGAGGCCGGCAAGACCGTGCTCGTGCTCGACACGGTGACGGGCGGCGATGCCGAACGCCTGTACGAGCGGGCCGGCTGGCAGCGCGTCGGCATCGTGCCGAACTACGCGCTGATGCCCGACGGCGCGCTGTGCGCGACCACGTATTTTCACAAGCAGCTCGTGTAGAGGCACCGGCCGATGCGGCCCCCGTGCACAGGGGCGCATCGGCATGCCTGACCACGTCGCGATCCAGCGCCCGCCATGCACGCTGTCACGCCGATTCTGCTGTTCGCCACGTTCGTCGCGGGTATCGCCGCGCTGATCGGACCGCCGCTGCTCGCGATCGCGTGGCGGCGCCGCACGCACGTGCCGATGCGTGCGTTCTGGTGCGGGATGCTGATCTTTTTCGTGTTCCAGCCGGTGCTGCGACTGTCGTGGCAGATTCCGCTGTTCCGCCGGCTCGGTCCCGATCCGGCCTGGCATTTGCCGATGCTTGTATTCGCGGCGTTCACGGCGGGGCTCTTCGAGGAGTGCGGGCGCTGGGTCGCGTTCCGCTACTTGCTGGCCGGTCGACGCGATCCGCGCACCGCCGTGATGTACGGGCTCGGACACGGCGGGCTCGAGGCGATGCTGCTCGTCGGCGTCGGCTTTCTCGCGCTCTGCGGCGGCTACCTGCTCGAGCGCGCCGGGGGTGTCGCGAGCACCGGCGTGCAATCGCTGATCGCGTCGCAGTTCTCCGGAATGACGCTCGCGTCACCGTTCCTGGCGCTGCTCGAACGCGTTAGCGCGCTCGCGGCGCATGTCGGGATGTCGCTGATCGTGTTGCAGACGTTCGTGCGCGGGACGAAGCGATGGCTGGCCTATGCGATCGCGATCCATTTCGGGATCGATCTCGTCGTCGTGCTGCTGTCGCGGCACTGGCATGTCGACTCGATACTGATCGAGGCAATCCTGCTCGTCTGCAGCCTCGCGATTCTGTGGGCAGGCATTCGCTGGAGTCGACGAGGATCGGGGGCCGATGCGACGGGCCGCGGGCGCGTGGCATGACGCGCGTCGTCGCATGCGGCCGCTGCCGGCCCCGATCTGCGACAGCGCGGCGCCGGCCCGGAGTGCATCGGCGACGCACGGGCCGCCTTCCGCGTCACCCGTTCGCGGCCGGCTTCGGCGACGCGACGGCGCGCGGTGCTCCCGACTGCCTCCGGCTCACGAGGCTCGCGATCATGCCGGCCGTGACGACCGCGATGCCGGCGAGCGCCGCGGCGTGCGGCCGTTCGCCGAGCAGCAGCGCCGCTTCGAGCGTGGCGAGCAGCGGCATCAGCGCGGCGAAGGTTGCGCCGATCGCCGGGCCCAGTGCAACGACGGCGCGGCTGAAGCAGTAGAGCGCCAGCACCGACATCAGCACGCCCTGGTAGATCGCCTGCGTGGCGATGGCCGCGACGGGCGCGTGCAATACGGCGTCGCCACGCGCGACGAGATAAAGCGGGCAGTAGAGTAGCGCGGAATCGACCGACACGATGGCCGTCGCATGCAGCGCACCGGCGGCCGCGTGCTTCGTCGTGACGTTATAGACGGCCCACAGCAGGCCGCCGAGCACGAACAGCGCGAGCGCGAGCGGCCCGATCGCGCCGCTCAGTGCGTCGGATGTGGCCAGCGCCATCCCTGCCAGGATCGTGACGATGCCGGCGATCCGTGCGGCGGACAGCGTCTCGCGCGCGATCCACCGGCTGAGCACGGCCGTGAACGCGATCATGCTGCCGGGCGTCAGCGCGAAGTAGCCGACCGGCGCACGACTGAGCGCCGCCGCGACCGTGAGGATGTACGGCGCGCCGGCGCCGATCACCATCAGCACGATCGCCGAGGGGCGCAGCGAGCGGACGCCGCGACGCAGCACGACCGGCAGCAGCAGCGTGCCCGATACGGCGAAGCGGATGAACGCGATGTCGAACGCGTCGAGCGCGGCATGCGTGACGCCCAGCCGCGTGACGACCGGGAAGCCGCCCCAGATGAGCGCCGCGAGCAGTCCGTAGCCGATTCCGGTGAGCCATTCGTTGTGTTTCATGTGCGGTCCTTGCGGTGCGGCGGGTCGATGTGCGGCAAGGATGCGACGCTTCCGGTAATCCGTCCAATATATTATTCAGGCGAAATCAAGTCGAAAAACGTCTTAATAGTTGGGCGGAACGACAACCCGAGCGGGCAGCGATGCGACGTTCCGACGCCCGCTCCTGTCGCGCGTCACCGGCCGCGCCGCCCATGTGCAAGCCACGCGGCAAGAAAGGCCGGCCGGCGGCAGCGTGGCTCCGATATATTCGTGCTGCAACACTCCACCGGAACGCCAACGGAATGGCCGCCACGATGAAACGCTCCCACGTCGCTTTCGCCCTTACGGGGCTGCTGGTCGCGCTGCCGATCGCCGCTTGCGCGCTCGTCAAGCCGCTGCGCGTCGTCGTGCCGGCGCTGTTGCCCGGCGTGTCGTGTCCACGCGCGGACATCTGCATCGACGATCTCGCGAAGCTCGACGAGGCGCAGCAGCTCTATCGCGACGGCTACGCGCGCGCGGCGGCGGCGGTGGGCCCGTTTCGCGAGGCACCGCGCGTCGTGTTCTGCTCGACGCGCGCGTGTGCGGATGCTTTCGGCCTCGGCGAACGCGCGGCATTGACGCTCGGGGATTTCGGCGTGGCCGTGGCGCCGCGCGGCTGGCAGACCTACTTTCTCGCGCACGAGCTGATCCATCACCGGCAGGCCGAAGTGCTCGGCAACCTCGCAGTTGCGACCAAGCCACGCTGGCTGATCGAAGGGATGGCGTATTCGCTCAGCGAGGATCCGCGTCATCCGCTGAAGGAGCCGTTCGAGTCATGGCGCACGCAGTTCGAAACATGGCATGCGGCGCTCGGCCGGCAGCCGCTGTGGGATGCGGCGGGGGCGATCCAATAAGCGATGGCGACAGGAAGTAGCGGTAGCGCTCGAACGGCGCCGTGCCGCTATGCCGGCCCGGCCGGATCGCCGGGCTGTCCGACGAGCGCGCGGCGTGCCGCATCGAGAATCTCGTCGGCCAAGGCGGGATCGGTGCCGGCAACCGCCCGTGACAGCACCAGCGCACCGACCATCTGGCTGAAGACGGCGATCGCGTCGCCGCGCGCGTCGGCCGTGGCCGAGCCTTCCGTGGCTACCATGCGTTCCAGCCGGTCGAGATACGCGGCGACGCCGCGCGTGTAGCAAGCGCGCGCCGCGTCGGTCAGCCGCGGCGCATCGCCCGCGAAGCCCGACAGCGGGCAGCCGGCTTCGACGTTGTCCCGATGCGCGCCCGACAGGTACGCCGCCGCCTGTTTCGCGACGCTGCCGGCGTTCGGCGAATCGGCGCGATCCTGCATCGCCTTGTCCATCACGGCGGCGACCAGCGCGTCCTTCGACTTGAAATGGTTGTAGAAGCCGCCCTGCGTGAAGCCGGCTTCCTTCATCAATTCCGTCAACCCGACCGCGTCGACGCCGCGCACCCGGAACAGCCGCTCGGCGGCCGCGACGATCGCGTTGCGGTTGTCGGCAGCCTGTTGTCTCGAGACACCCATCGATCCTTCCCCCATTCCAGCAATTGCCGCGATTGAAAATCACAATGGCGATCACCATTGACGTACCGAAATCGTGCTGGCACTATGCATCGCAAAGACGATGGTGATCGACATTGAGATTAAGTGTAGCCGACTTCGCAGACGAAGCGAAGCAACCGGCTCGGCACGGATGGATGTCGGTCGGGGTCGTGGGTGCGGCGAGGCGCGGGGGGCGGGACGGCCCGGCTTCCGGTACCGGCGGGGCAACGGTTCGGTGCGCGAAGGCAGCGTGGTTTTTTACCGGATTCCGGGCGCGCGGCGAACCGGCGCGGACGGGATCGAATCTCGGAAAGGAACGATCATGAAGATCGAAGGTGCAGTCGTTTTCATCACGGGCGCGAACCGCGGGCTTGGCCGCGAGTTCGCGAAGCAGGCGCTCGAACGGGGCGCGCGCAAGGTCTATGCGGGCGCACGCGATCCGGCCAGCGTGACGCTGCCGGGCGTGGTGCCCGTGAAGCTCGACGTGACTGACCCGGCGGCGGTCGCCGCGGCCGCCGACGCGGCGCGCGACGTCACGCTGCTGATCAACAACGCGGGCATCGCGCGGCTTGGCAGCCTGACCGACGACGGCGCGGTCGACGCATTGCGCGCTCACCTGGAGACCAACGTGTTCGGGATGCTGGCGATGTCGCGCGCGTTCGCGGGAACGCTCGCCGGCCACGGCGGCGGCGCGATCCTGAACGTGCTGTCCGTCGCGAGCTGGGTGAACCGGCCGATCCTGTCGGGCTACGGCGTGTCGAAATCGGCCGCGTGGGCGCTGACCAACGGGCTGCGGCATTCGCTGCGCGAGCAACGCACGCAGGTGGTCGGGCTGCACGCCGGCTTCATCGATACGGACCTGACGCGCGGCCTCGACGTACCCAAGGCGACGCCGGCCGACGTCGTGCGCCAGGCCTACGACGCGATCGAATCCGGAGCGGAGGAGGTGTCCACCGACGACTTCACGCGGCAGGTGAAGGCCACGTTGTCGGACGGTGTGTATCTGGACGAGGCGGCGCCGGTCTGACGCCGCTCGTGGAAGACGACCCGCCGCCCGCGCTCGCGCGCGGCGGGCCCGGTCGTCAGACCGTCGTGTCGATGATGCCCGGGATCTTCACGTCCGGGTTCACGTCCGCGTCGTAGTCGACGCCGGCGATCTCGAAGCCGAACAGACGCAGGAATTCGGTCTTGTAGCCGGCGAAGTCGGTCATCTCGTACAGGTTCTCGTTCGTCACCTTGTCCCACATCGCGACGACCTTGCCCTGCACTTGCGGATCGAGCTCCTTGTAGTCCGCGCGCAGGCGGCCTTCGTCGTCGCTGTGCGGCGTCGCGCCGTACAGGCTGTCCTTCAGGAGCCCGTACACCTGCTCGATGCAGCCTTCGTGCGTGCCGGTTTCCTTCATCACCTTGAACAGCAGCGACAGGTAGAGCGGCATCATCGGGATCGCCGAGCTCGCCTGCGTGACGACGGCCTTCAGCACCGACACGCGGGCATCGCCGCCGAGCGCGGCCAGCTTGTCGCGGATCGACAGCACCTTCTTGTCGAGATCCTTCTTCGCTTCGCCGATCGAGCCGTTCCAGTAGATGTCGTGCGTGATCTGCTCGCCGAGATACGTGAACGCGGTCGTCTTCGCGCCGTCGGCCAGCACGCCGGCTTCGGCCAGCGCGTCGATCCACATCTGCCAGTCCTCGCCGCCCATCACGGCGACGGTGCCGTCGATCTCTTCCTGCGTGGCCGGCTCGAGCGACACTTCGCGGATCACTTCCTTGTCGGTGTCGAGGCCGCGGAACGTGACCGACTTGCCGACCGGCTTGAGCGTCGAGCTGATGGTTTCGCCCGTCTTCGGATGCGTGCGGCGCGGTGCCGCGAGGCTGTAGACAACCAGATCGACCTTGCCGAGATCCTGCTTGATGGTGTCGATCGTGACCTGCTTGACCTTGTCGGAGAATGCGTCGCCGTTGATGCTGCGCGCATAGAGCCCCTTTTCAGCGGCGAATTTCTCGAATGCGGCGCTGTTGTACCAGCCGGCCGTGCCCGGCTTCGTTTCGCTGCCGGCGCGCTCGAAGAACACGCCGAGCGTGTCCGCGCCCGAGCCGAATGCGGCCGAGATCCGGGCGGCGAGGCCGTAGCCGGTCGACGCGCCGATCACGAGCACCTTCTTCGGGCCGTTGGCGATCGGGCCGTGCGAAGTCACGTAGTCGATCTGTTCCTTGACGTTGGCTTCGCAGCCGACCGGATGAGTCGTCACGCAGATGAAGCCACGCACGCGCGGTTTGATGATCATTGGGAACCTCTAGTCAGAAAGGCGCGGACGGCCTGAAATCGGAAAAATCCCGCGCATTGTAATGGAAGCGGGCAGGCGGGGCGGCAAAGGCGGGCGGTAACGGCGACCGCAGCCGTGCGGGGGCCGGGCTATCCGGGCAGCGCATCGCGTCTTCGCCGATTAATTTCTCTCTTGACAGAAATGACTGAAAAAACTAAATTTTCCGACATGGAACTCACACCGATTGCCGAACGATTCATTCTCCACTGGGGCGAAATGGGCTCGCGGTGGGGCGTCAACCGCACCGTCTCGCAGATCCACGCGCTGCTGTATCTGGCCGGGCGGCCCATCGCGGCCGACGAGATCGCCGAGACGCTCAACGTCGCGCGCTCCAACGTCAGCACGAGCCTGAAGGAACTGCAGTCCTGGCGGCTAGCGAAGGTCGTGCACGTGCTGGGCGATCGCCGCGACCATTTCGAGACGTCGACCGACATCTGGGAACTGTTCAAGCTGATCGTCGAAGGGCGGCGCCAGCGCGAGATCGAACCGACGCTCACGGTGCTCCGCGATTGCCTGACGAGCCCCGAGATCGCCGAAGAAAGCCGCGAGACCGAACAGCGCATCCGCGACACGCTGCAGTTCGTCGAGACGCTCACGACCTGGTCGGACGAAATGCTGCGGTTGAAGCCGGACACGCTGATGAAGGCGCTCGGCATCGGCGCGAAGATCAGCCAGACGGTCCGGCGCAAGTCGTCGAAGTAGGCGGCACCGGACGTGCGGGCAGACAGCCCGCTTTTTTTGGAGTTCATATTTCTGTCTTTACAGAAGTAACTGTAAATAAAGGATGACGATGACCATGGCCTTGCTGTCGAATCGCCGGCATGCCGCACGACGGAGTGCGACATGAACATCCTCGTCTGCGGCGCGAACGGCTTCATCGGGCGGGCGCTGAGCGCGCGGCTCGAAGCCGGCGGCCACCGCGTGCTGCACGGCGTGCGTCGCGCGGCCGGCCCGCGCGACGTCGAAATCGACTTCGCGAAGGACGTCGACGCCGATGCATGGCGGGCCCGGCTGGACGGCGTCGACGTGGTGATCAACGCGGTCGGCATCCTCGCCGACCGGCGCGGTGCGGCGCTGGACACCGTGCATCGGGCGGCGCCGTGCGCGCTCTTTACCGCGTGCTGCCGCAGCGGCGTGCGGCGCGTGATCCAGATTTCTGCGCTGGGCGTCGAACGCGGCGATACGCCGTATTTCGCGAGCAAGCACGCGGCCGACCGCTTCCTGCAGACGCTGCCGCTCGATTCCCGGATCGTGCGTCCGGCGCTCGTCTACGGCGCGTCCGGCACGTCGGCGCGGTTCTTCCGGATGCTCGCGAGCCTGCCCGTGCACGTGCTGCCGGCGGGCGGCCATCAACGGCTGCGCCCCGTGCATGTCGACGATCTCGCCGAACTCGTCGCGCGGCTCGTCGATGCGCCGGCGGCCGGCGAGCGCGTCATCGACGCCGTCGGCGCCGACGAAGTCGAGTACCGCGACATGCTGGGCGGCTATCGTGCGGCGCTCGGTTTTCCGCCGGCGGCGCGTATCGCGCTGCCGAGCCCGCTGGTCGGGGCGGCGGCCATGCTGTCCGGCGCGATTCCGGGCGCGATGCTGACCCGCGACACGTGGACGATGCTGCGCGGCGGCAACACGGGCAACCCCGCGACCATCGCGGCCGTGCTCGGCCGGCCGCCGCGCGGGCTGCGACATTTCATCGGCGCGGACGCGGTCGTGCTGCGCCACGACGCGCTCGCGATGTGGCGGCGGCCGTTGCTGCTCGGCGCGCTTGCAATCGTCTGGATCTGGACGGCCATCGTCAGCGCATTCGTCCATCCGCGGAGCGACAGCCTGGCGATGCTCGCGCACGCCCACCTGACCGGGCTGCCCGCGTTGATCGCGCTCTACGCGGCATGCGCGCTGGACTTCGCGTTCGGCGTGGCGACCGTCGTCGTGCCGTCCCGCCGCCTGTGGGTCGCGCAAGGCGCGCTGATCGTCGCGTATTCGGCCGTCATCGCGGTCACGATGCCGGCCCTGCTCGCCGAGCCGTTCGGCCCCGTGCTCAAGAACGTGCCGATTCTCGCGATCCTGTTGATCCTGTTTGCCGAAGAGAAATAAAAATGAATATCTATCTGATCGTCAAGACGCTGCATATCCTGTCCTCGGTGCTGATGGTGGGCACCGGTTTCGGCACCGCGTTCTACCTGTTCTTCGCGAACCGTACGCGCTCGGTGCCGGCGATCGCGGCCGTGTCGCGTCTCGTGGTGCGCGCGGACTGGTGGTTCACGACGCCGGCCGTACTGTTCCAGCCCGCGTCCGGGTTGTGGCTCGCGCATACGGCCGGCTGGCAGTGGGATACGCCGTGGCTCGTCGCGTCGATCGTGCTGTATGCGATCGCGGGGGTGTGCTGGCTACCGGTCGTGTGGCTGCAGATCGAACTGGCCTCGATGGCGAAGCTCGCATACGCGAACGGCGACGCCATCTTGCCGGAGCGCTACTGGCGCTATGCGAAGCGCTGGGAGCTGCTCGGCTATCCGGCATTCTTCGCAATGATGACCGTCTACTTCCTGATGGTGCTCAAGCCGATGTAAGCGCGTTGCCGCCGCGCAGGTGCGGTGGGGGTAAGCAGTTCCGCGCAGTCGATCGATTCAGGATGATTGCGATAAAAAGAAGGAGTGCAAAGCATGAGTTCGAATGAACTGGTTCTTTACTTCGACGGGCGGTGTCCGTTATGCGCGGCGGAAATCAGGCGTCTCGGCGCGCGGGACAGGCAGCACCGGCTGGCCTGCGTCGATATCGCCGAGCCGGGCTTCGATCCCGCGCCGCTGGGCGTCGACCTTTCCGCCATGAATCGCGAGCTGCATGCGCGCCTGCCCGACGGACGCATGCTGACCGGCATGGACAGTATCGTGGCCGCCTATACGCTGGTCGGGCGTCACGGGCTCGTCTGGCTGTTGCGCGCGCCGGCCGTGCGCGACGTGTTCGCGCCGCTGTATCGCCGCGTCGCGCGCAACCGGTACGCCGTGTCGCGCTGGCTCGGGTATCGCACCGAAGCGCGCTGCGATACCCGGGCGTGCGGTAGCGGCACGGCCGCTCAAGGTACGGCGACGGATCGGCCCGCGCGCGACGACATGCGTCGCATCGTCGTGAACTGGATGTATGCGGCGGCGATCGTGCATCTGCTCGTCGGCACGGCGCTTCCGTGGGTCGCCGGGGCGTCGTGGCTCGACACGTATCACCGGCGCATCGAGTTGCATTTCTGGGCCGCAACGGCGCCCGACGCGGCGCGCGCGCAGCAGATCTGGTGGCTGTCGCTGTTCGGCGCGACGCTGCAATGCGCATCGGTCTGGATGCTGGCGCTCGTTCACCTCGGCAATCGGCTGCGCAGACGCGAAGTGTGGGGATGGCTGCTGGCCGGCCTGTTGATCTGGGCACCGCAGGACCTGCTGTTGTCGTTGCACGCGCAGGCAGGGAGCCACGTGGCAGCCGATGTTGCGGCGCTCGTCGCGATGGTGCCGCCGCTCGTCTGGTTGTGGAGGAGGGATACCGCATGAACACGCTGCCGGCTTTTCACTGGGCACTCGACCTGCTGATCGTGCAGGGCGCGATGGGCGCATTCGATACGCTTTACCACCACGAACTCACGCAGGACCTGCCGCACCGCCCGCGCGCGCGGCTCGAACTGACGATTCATGCGGCGCGTTCCGTGCTCTACGGTGTCGTGTTCGCGTCGATCGCGAACGTCGCCTTTCACGGCGCGTGGGTGGCGGCCGTCGCGGCGGTCGTGCTCGTCGAAGTGGCGCTGACGTTGTGGGATTTCGTCGTCGAGGACCAAAGCCGCAAGCTGCCCGCGACCGAGCGCGTGCTGCACACGCTGCTGGCCGTCAACGGCGGGGCGCTGTTCGGGATGCTCGCGATGCAGCTGGCCGCGTGGGCACACGAACCGACCGCGTTGCGCGCGCTCGATTCCGGCTGGCGCGGCTGGCTGCTCAGCCTGTTTGCCGTCGGCGTGACGCTGTCGGGCATCCGCGACGGGATCGCGGCCTGCCGGGTCGCGCGGCGGGCGCCGGCCGCCAATCCGTTCGCCGGGCAGCCGGCCGGCAACGTGCTCGTGACCGGCGGGACCGGCTTCATCGGCGAAATCCTTGTGAACCAGTTGCTCGATGCGGGACATACGGTCACGTTGCTGGCGCGCGATCCGCTGCGTGCGGCCTGCCAGTTTCACGGCCGGGTGCGCAGCGTGACGTCCGCTGCGCAGTTGCAGCCGCACGAGCATTTCGACACGGTCGTCAATCTCGCGGGCGCGCCGGTGCTGGGCGCGCGCTGGAGCACGCGGCGCCGGGCGCTGCTGCTCGCCAGCCGTGTCGGCGTCACGCAGGCGCTGATGCGCTGGGTCGAGACCGCCGAGGTCAAGCCGCGCACGTGGATCCAGGCGTCGGCGATCGGCTACTACGGCGTGCGGCCGGCCGACGAGCGGCTCGACGAGAACAGCAGTGCCGGCAGCGGCTTCATGTCGGCGTTGTGCCGGCAGTGGGAACAGACGGTGCAGCCGCTCGAGCGGTACGGGGTGCGTACGGTGGTGCTGCGGCTGGGCATCGTGTTCGGCCCCGGCGGCGCGTTGCGTCCGATGCTGCTGCCGCATTACGTCGGCATGGGCGGCCGGTTCGGCGACGGCGCGCAGGTGATGAGCTGGATTCACCGGGACGACGTGCTGCGGATCATCGCGCGCGCGATGTCGAATGGCGGCATGCGCGGCGTCTACAACGCGGTCGCGCCGGTGGCCTTGACCCAGCGCGAGTTCGTGCAGGTCGTCGCGAAGGTGTTGCGGCGTCCCGCCTGGCTGCACGTGCCGGCCGCACCGCTGCGCCTGGCGATGGGCGAGATGGCCGGGCTGCTGCTGGACGGGCAGCGCGTGATGTCGGCACGGCTGCATCAGGACGGATTCATGTTCCGGTTCCCGACGGCCGAGCACGCGTTGCGCGACCTGACCGATCGGCCGCACACCGATTTTGCGCGCGCGGCCTGCCGTTTGCGCCGAGGTCGTGTATAAATTCGGCGGATACCCGTTCGGGCCTGTCGAGTGTCCCGAACGCCTTGCATCCGACCTCACAAGGAGACTGCATGCTGCACGTCCTCGGCAAGATCCCGTCCATCAACGTCCGCAAGGTGCTGTGGCTGTGCACCGAGCTGAACCTGCCGTTCGAACAGGAAGACTGGGGCTCGGGCTTCCGCACGACCAACGACCCGACCTATCTCGCGTTGAATCCGAACGCGCTCGTCCCCGTGATCAAGGACGACGATTTCGTGCTTTGGGAGTCGAACACGATCATCCGCTACCTCGCGAACCGGTATGGCGGCGATGCGCTGTATCCGGCCGAGCCGCAGGCGCGCGCGCGGGTCGATCAGTGGATCGACTGGCAGGCGGCCGACCTGAACCGTTCATGGGTGGGCGCATTCCTCGGCCTCGTGCGCAAGTCGCCCGATCATCAGGATCCGGCGGTGATCGCGCAGTCGATCGCGGGCTGGACGAAGCTCATGACGGTACTGAACGCGCAGCTCGAAGCGACCGGCGCATACGTGGCCGGCGACCACTTCACGCTCGCCGACATTCCGATCGGCCTGTCGGTGAACCGCTGGTTCGGCACGCCGTTCGAGCACCCGGATTTCCCGGCGGTGAAGCGTTACATCGACCGTCTCGCGACGCGCGAAGGCTTCAAGCTGTACGCGGGCAGCGCGAATCCGTAATGCATCGCGAGTAGCAGGCGCGGCGCGGTGCGGCGGCACGGCGTTGGCCGCCGCCGCCGTGTCACCGCCCGCATCACGGAAGCCGCGCGCCGGCCGTCACGCGCCCGGCGCGGGCACGGCGTCGAGCACGCGCTCGAGAAACCTTTCGTGATTCCACGCGGATTCCGGTCGCGACAGCCCGAGCCGCACGACCACCAGCTGGCGGCTCGGCACCACGCTCACGAACTGGCCTTCGTGGCCGACCGCATGAAACGCGTCGGCGGGCAGGGCTCGCGCATCCGGGCCCGTATCGTTGAACGGCTCCGGCACTTTCACCCACAGATGTGCGCCGAATTCCTCGTGCGGCGACAGCGGCGTCGCGCGCGTCAGGTAGCGCACCCAGCCTTTGGGGAGCAGCCGCTGCCCGTTCCACATGCCGTCCTGCAGCAGAAACTGCCCGAAGCGCGCCCAGTCGCGCGCGCTCGCATACATGAACGACGCGCTGCCGAGCGTGCCGGACGCATCGGGCTCGAACACCGCGCTGCGCATCCCGAGCGGCGCGAACAGCGCGCGGCGCGGAAACGCGAGGTAGTCGTCCTCGGTGCCGCCCGTCGCGACGCGCATCACGCGCGCGACGATCGCGCTCGTGCCGCTCGAGTAGTGCCACTGCGTGCCGGGCTTCACGGCGAGCGGTTTTGACGACGCGAAGCGCGCGGTGTCGGGCTGCGTGAACAGCATCACCGCAACGTCGGACAGCGGGTCGTCATAGTCCTCGTTGAATTGCAGGCCGCTCGTCATCCGCAGCAGCTCGTCGAGCGTGATCGCCGCGCGCGGATCGCCGCTGCCGCGCCATTCGGGCAGCAGCGCCGACGCATCCGGCGACAGCTTGTGTTGCGCGACGAGCATGCCGACGAGCGCGGCCGTCACGGTCTTCGTCATCGACCAGCCGGGCAGCGGCGTGTCGGCCGTGAAGCCGCGCGCATAGCGTTCGGCGATCACCTGGCCGCGCCACATCACGACGATGGCACGCGTGCGCCGCGGCCGCGCCGGATCGGGTTCGTCGAACGCACGATCGAGCGCGGTCTGCAGCTTGCGTGCGTCGATGCCGGCGGGCGGCACGATCGGCTCGACGGGGGCGACGGGCGCCGCTTGCGCGGGCGGCGGGTCGGGGAAGGGCGGCAGCGCGGCCGGCAGCACGCCGGGCGACGGCCCGAGCGCGAGCGTGCAGCCGAGCCCGGGCCTGAAGTCCGCTTCGCGTTGCGCGAAGCCGGCGAAGGTCGCGACGGCGCGACGATGCTCGGGATCGATCGACGGGCGCACCAGTTTCAGGAGCGGATGCACGCCGGCCATGATGTCGATGTCGATCACCGATGCGGCCGGACGGCCCGACACGAACACGCCGGAGCACAGTGCTTTCGCCGCATAGCCGGTCGCGATCGGCGCGAGCCGGGACAGCATGTAGCCCGTGTAGCCGATCGCGGCAACGACCGCGAGCGCCGCGCCGCGCAGGATCAGCGATTTGATGGACATCGTCATGCGCGAGCGTCCTCGGTGGCGTGCCGGCCGGCAACGATGCGGCAGTGTCGCAGGTTCCGGCGACGCGGCGCAATCGCGGTTGCGTGACGAATGGATGGCGGCCGCGTGCGCTTTCCGGTCGCGCGCTTTGGCGATCGGCGGGCCGGCACGGCAAAGGACGGGTTGAACTCGGACGAGGCGTCGGCCGATAATCGTCCGGCATTGCTCTTCTACCTGTCAAACCGCTATCGGAAAACGCCATGACCTACGACAACAACAACCCGTTCGCCAAGATCCTGCGCGGCGAACTGCCGTGCGTGAAGGTCGCCGAAGACGACGAAACCATCGCGATCATGGATCTCATGCCGCAGTCCGACGGTCACGTGCTCGTGATTCCGAAGGAGTCGGCCGCACAGATTTTCGATCTGTCCGGCGAGGCGGCCGCGGCCGGCATCCGCATGGCGCAGCGCATCGCGGCGGCCGTGCGCGCGGCGCTCGGACCGGACGGCGTGTTCATCGGCCAGTTCAACGGCGCGGCGGCGGGCCAGACGGTTCCGCACGTGCATTTCCACGTGATCCCGCGCTGGGAAGGCGTCGAATTGCGGATGCACGCGCGCGACATCGCCGACGCGGCGGCGCTCGAATCGGTCGCGCAGCGCATTCGCGCCCATTTCGTGTAACGCGGGCACGGCTCGCCTGTGGGTGGCGCGGGGCGCATCTGTATCAGCGGTGACGCGAGGTAACACGTGTAACCGCTCGCGAAACTCGCCCGCGCGGGCCCGGCGCTAGACTCGGCGCATTGTTTCATCGAGCGACAGGAAGGGCGGATCGCCTCTTCGTGCCGGTCGTCGCAGGTCGCGGCGGTCCGGCTTTCGCAAGGTGCCACGTGTCCTTTTCGCCGGGAATCGAGCCATGTACAAAGTCCTCATCACGTTTGCGCTGATCGGCGGCCTGTCCGGCTGCTACGTTGCGCCGCCTTATGGGTATGCGCCCGCGCCGGGCTACTACGGTTATGCGCCGGCGTATTACGCACCGCCCATCAGCGTCGGGATCGGCGGCAACTTCCGCATCCGCTGAGCAGGCGGTGCACGCATGCGGGCCCGGCCCGCGTGCTGCGCCGTACATCGAGCAGCCGTGTCGTTCGGCGCCGTGGCGCCATCGGCAGGGTCGACGCGCGCACCGTGTCGCGGCGCGCGTGCGCATCGCTTGCCCGGGTTCCCGTACTTCACAGGAAAGCCCATCCCGGCGAGGCAGCCATGTCCGTCATGCGCAAGGTCGCAATCGTGTCGAGCGTCTCCACGCTCGTCTATCTCGGGCTCGCCGTGCTCGGCATCGGCGGGTTCGCCGCCTTCTTCTCCCATCCGCAACTGACCGCTGTCGCCGTCGTGACGTTCGCGCTGGCCTGCGCCGCGATGTTTAGCGAAGGCAACCTGAGCGCTGGCGAGCGCGAGAACCGCGACAACCGCTGGGTGCTCGCGGCATTCGGGGCGAGCGGGTTCCTGCTGGCCTATCTGCCCGCGCTGACCGACCGGCTCGACGTCTGGACCTTTGGCGGCGATGCGGTGCGGTGGCTCGGCGTCGTGCTGTACGTCGCGGGCGGGGTGCTGCGCATCTGGCCCGTATTCGTGCTCGGCAAGCGCTTCAGCGGGCTGGTTGCCATCCAGCCGGGCCATACGCTGGTCACGGGCGGTATTTATCGCCACATCCGCAACCCGAGCTATCTCGGCCTGCTCGTCAATTCGATCGGCTGGGCGTGCGCGTTCCGCTCGGGCGTCGGCCTGCTGCTGGTCGCGCTGATGCTGGTGCCGCTGGTCGCGCGCATCCGCTCCGAGGAAGCGCTGCTGCGCGCACAGTTCGGCGCCGAATACGACGCGTACTTCGCGCGAACCTGGCGCCTGCTCCCGGGCCTGTACTGACCCTCATCAATTCCGGATGGCCGGTTGAAGCCGGCACCGCGCGCCGCTCCTTCCCGATGTGTTGCCACGTGTGTCTCGGCAGGGCGATTCCGGTGCCCACGGCCATTCCGCCGAGGTGGGCCGAAATCGCGCGAACGCCCGTCCGGCGGTCGTTTGCGGATTCTCAACCGGCCCGCCGGAGCGTCCATTTTCGTAAACAACTTGTTACCAGAATGTCGACGGCAAGGAGGCGGGAGCGGTGCTATTCTTCGCCGCAAGCTCATTGAAATGAATTGGTCCGGGATTCGGCACAATGCCTGAATCGATGTCGATCGGTTCAGATCGTCGTAGCGAGCGGACCTTCGATAACCAGATTGCGAACAAGGAAGAATACGGGAATGTGGAAGAAAATCGCCCCCGCTCTCGTCGTCGCCGCCCTGGCTGGCGCGACCGCACTGCCGGCAATGGCCGGTGACTTGAACAACGCGCTTGGCGGCGCGCTCGGCGGGGTTGCCGGCGCGGCTGTCGGCGGCGCGGTCGGCGGCAGCACGGGCTCCGTCATCGGCGGTGCGATCGGCGGCGGCGCCGGCGGCGCCGTGACGTCGAACCGTCGCGAGCGCACCGGCGCGATCATCGGCGGCGCCCTCGGCGGCGGCGCGGGTACCGCGGCCGGCAACGCGATGGGCGGCCGCACGGGCGGCCTGCTGGGTGCGGCAGTCGGCGGCGGCGCCGGCGCTGCGCTCGGCGGCAACATGTCGCGCAGCTCGTACGAGCGCGATCATGGCTATCGCCACCGCAAGCATCGCCACAACCGTCACTGGGACTGAGCGCCACGGGCGCGGCGCGGTGCGCGGCTTGCGTACCGGCGCGCCCGATGCGTCAGCACCCGATCCGATGGTCGGACCGGCAGCCTGAGCCGGGCCGCCATCGCCGGCCGGACCGGCCACCTTCCGCGGTTTCAGCAGTTCATCGTGTCAGCCCCGATCGACGGGCCGGCATTCTTTCCCTTCCGCTCGACCTCTCCCGCCAGGCGACGACATCGCCGGTTGCATCCCCGTGTGCCCGATGCACGTCATTCATTGTCACGCCACGTCCTGAAGCCGACGCGCACGCGTGATCGAAGCAGCGCGGCATCTGCTTGCCCATCATTCGCGTGATCGTCCGCATCGCGTCCGCGCCGGACATTTCACCTGCACCGCATCCACGAGCCCGCGCATCAGGATTTCCCTGATACGCAAACCGCGCGACATGCCTGTTCACTGGCCGTCGCGGGCGCTGGCCGGTAGTGGGAAATCGAATGGATGTCATCGCAACATTTAATTGGTCGATCGGGATCGACTTCGCTATCGTCAGCGCTGCCCGCGTACGGAATCGAACCGTGCCGTCCCCCGTGCCCCGCCGCATGACCCCGGGTGTTCGCGGCCCGGCCGCCGGACCCACAAGCATGGGTCGCTCCGTCCGCTGAACCGGACGGACCCGTCGCGAAGCCTGGCCGACCGAACGAAGGCGCACGCGCTTTCAAGCCACCCCGGCAACGATGTTCCGCCGCCGCATGCGTGCCCCACGCGCCTGTGTGCCGCGGTTGGCGTTTTCTCCCGGGGCCGGACCAACCCATTGCCTGGATGCTCTATGTCTAAGACAACGTATTACGCGCCGCATGGCGGCCACCCGCCGCAGACCGATCTGCTGACCGATCGCGCGATGTTCACCGAGGCGTACGCGGTCATTCCGAAGGGAGTGATGCGTGACATCGTCACGAGCTGGCTGCCGTTCTGGACCAACACGCGCCTGTGGGTGATCGCGCGTCCGCTGTCGGGTTTCGCCGAAACCTTCTCGCAGTACATCGTCGAAGTGAACCCGGGCGGCGGCAGCGACAAGCCCGAGCAGGACAAGAACGCGGAAGCCGTGCTGTTCGTCGTCGAAGGCGAAGCCGAGCTGACGCTGCAGGGCAAGAAGCACACGCTGAAGCCGGGCGGCTACGCATTCATTCCGCCGGGTGCCGACTGGACGCTGCACAACGTCAGCGATGCAGCCGTGCGTTTCCACTGGGTTCGCAAGCACTATCAGGTCGTCGACGGCATTCCGCTGCCGGAAGCGTTCGTGACCAACGAGCAGGACGTCGAGCCGATCCCGATGCCGGGCACCAACGGCGCATGGGTGACGACGCGCTTCGTCGACATGAGCGACATGCGTCACGACATGCACGTGAACATCGTGACGTTCGAGCCGGGCGGCGTGATTCCGTTCGCTGAAACGCACGTGATGGAGCACGGCTTGTACGTGCTCGAAGGCAAGGCCGTCTATCGCCTGAACCAGGACTGGGTCGAGGTGGAAGCGGGCGACTTCATGTGGCTGCGCGCGTTCTGCCCGCAGGCCTGCTATTCGGGGGGGCCCGGCCGCTTCCGTTACCTGCTGTACAAGGATGTGAACCGTCACATGAACCTGACGCTGAACCCCGCGCGCTGAGCATCGCGCAGGTAGTCGGATGTGAAAGCCTGCCGGTGAATTGCCGGCGGGCTTTTTTATTTGCGCGGCGGCGGATGGCGCCGTCGAAGTTGCCGTGCAGCGCGCCGCGTGCTACGCGCCGAGCGCGGTGGCGGCGAGTGCCGCGACCTGCAGCCGCGTGTCGGGCGATTGTTCGTCTTCCATCAGCCAGCTCGCCGACAGGCCGGCCCATGCGAGGATCCATTGCAGCAACCGGCGCAGGTCGAGCTGTGCCGCGTTGGCGACGAGCATGACGCGACGCGCTTCGTCGCACGTGGCGATTTTCAGCATCGCCGGCCGCGCGTGCCAGGCGTTCGGCAGCACGCCGCCGCACGCGGTCAGGATGGGGCCGCCGTCGGGCACGAGGTCCCACAGGCGCAGGCAGGTGTCGAACATGCCGACGATGGTACAGGCGAAGCGAAGCTCGCGCCGCGCGGTTCGACGGTTCGAATGAACCGCCATTCCTAAATAAAATTTAGCCAGCCAAACATTGGCTAAAGATTGTTCCGGTATCCCGGCATCCCTTCGACAATGCGCGCCTTTCGTGACGGATGGGCGCGTGGTGCGCGCCCGCCGTCACCGCATCGAAGAAGGAACCCGAATGACCGACCACCTCGCTTCCTCTCCGCCTCCCGCATCGCCACGTCGCCGCAAATGGCGCATGCTCGCGGGCGCGCTGCCCGGCCTGACGCTCGCGTGCGCGGGCATCGGCGCATGGACGATCCATCGCATCTGGACGCAACTGCCGTCCGTCGAACATCTGGCCGTCTATCGTCCCGCGCTGCCGCTGCGGATTTTCGCGCGCGACGGCGAACTGCTGGCCGAAGATGGCATCGAGCGCCGCGAGTTCGTGCCGCTCGAGCACATTTCGCCGCTGAGGCGGCACGCGCTGCTCGCGGCCGAGGACGCGAAGTTCTACGAGCACGTCGCGCTCGCCGACGGCGATTTCGTGTACGCCGAATACCTGCGCGGCACCTGCACCGCCGACGTGCCGCCGTTCATCCGCAGCCGCTACGCATGCGGCGGAGCGCCGGCGTCCGATGCGCCGGGCAATGACGGCAAACCCGACTCGCCGACGCCCGCGGCCGTCGACGCGGCCGAGCGCGAGCGCGTGCTCGACCTGTTCCGTACCGAAGACTGAGGCACACGATGCATACGCTTTATCTGATTGCGATCGTCGCGGAAGCGATGTCGGGTGCACTGATGGGGATGCGGCGCGGGATGGACCGCTTCGGGCTCGCGCTGGTGGGAGCGGTGACCGCGCTCGGCGGCGGCACCGTGCGCGACGTGCTGCTCGGCCACTATCCGCTCGGCTGGATCGCCCATCCCGAGTATCTGATGATCACGCTCGCCGCGGCGACCGTCGCCTCGTGGGCCGCGCGGCACGTCGCGCGGATGAAGACGCTGTTCGTCACCGTCGACGCGATCGGCCTCGCGGCGTTCACGATCATCGGCTGCGACATCGGCGCGTCGACGGGCACCGCGCCGATCATCGTCGTGCTCGCCGGTGCGATCACCGGGGTATGCGGCGGGATGCTGCGCGACCTGCTGTGCAACGAGATGCCGCTGATCCTGCGCGAGGAACTGTACGCGAGCGTCGCTTTCGTCACGGGCGCGCTGTACGTCGGGATGCAGCACGCCGGCATCGATGCGGGTGTCGCGACGGTGGTCGCGCTGGCGGCGGGCTTCACGATGCGGATGCTCGCGGTGCGGCTCGGCTGGAAGATGCGGACGTTCGGCGTCGCGGATCTCGAGCATTGAGCGAGCGGGTGTGCCGGACGCGGCGACGCGACGGATAGGCCGTCGCGCACGCATTCAGTCCGGCTGCATCACCTGGAAGACATTCCCTTCCGGATCGACGCCGTCGTACATCCGGTACGGGAAGCCGTCGTAGCGCTTGAGCGCGCGCACCGTCACGCGATCGCGGACGAAGCGCGCGCGATGCGCGTCGATGTCCGTGTCGATCGAGAAGACGAGCTTTACGTTGTTCGAATCCGTGCGCGCGGGCGCCGTTGCCGCGTGACGAAACGCCGGGCCGGCCAGATGCAGCGCGAGCTCGATCGCACCTGCGTCGAGCACGGCCCATTCGTCGTCGATTTCCTCGACGACCGGAAGATCGAAATATTGCCGATAGAACGCTTTCAGCAATGCGACGTCCTGCACGTACAGGATGATGCGGGTCATCGGAAGCGGCATGTGTGTCTCCTGGAAGGCGATAAGCGAATGACGAGGCCGGCTGCGCAGCACGCAGCCGGTTCATGCCATGCAACGGCGTCACGCCGGCACCATGACCGGCGGCGCCCCGTCGCCCGTTTCCACCATCTTCACCGCGAAGCCGTAGCACCGCGCGATATGGGCGGGCGTCATCACGTCGCGCGGTGCGCCGTGCGCGACGATCGTGCCGTCGGCGAGCATCGCGATCGTATCCGCATGCCGCGCGGCGAGGTTCGGATCGTGGACGATCGCGAGCACGCCGAGCTGCCATTCGCGCGCGACTTCGCGCACGGTATCGAGCAGCCGGTGCTGATGCGCGAGATCGAGCGCGGCGGTCGGTTCGTCGAGCAGCAGGTAGCGCGGAGCGGCTTCCGGCGCGTCGTCGTCCGGCCACAGCTGCGCGAGCACGCGCGCGAACTGCACGCGTGCCAGCTCGCCACCCGACAGCGTCGTCACGTCGCGTCCGACGAGCGCGTCGGCGCCCGCGCGTTCGAGCGCCCACCACGCGATGTCGCGATCGCGGCGCGACGTTGCACCGCTGCGCCGCGCATGCGGATAGCGGCCGAGCAGCACGATTTCGTCGACGCTGAACGGAAACGCCGGCTGCGCGGCCTGCGGCAGCACGGCGCGCAGGCAGGCGAGTCGCGGCGCGTCGATGCGCGCGAGCGGTTCGCCGTTCAGCGCGAGGTCGCCTGTCACGCGCACGCCGTTCGGCGCGACGCTGCCGGTCAGCTCTCCCGCGAAGGTCTTCAGCAGCGTGCTCTTGCCCGCGCCGTTGCGGCCGAGCAGCGCGGTCACGCGGCCCGGTTCGATCGACAGCGACAGGTTGCGGAGCACGGCGGTGTGGCGGCGGGCGACGTCGAGATGATGGGCGGTCAGCATGATTCGTGAATGAAGGGTTCAACCGCCGAGCGCGCCACGGCTTTTCCACAGCAGCGCGAGAAAGAACGGCGCGCCGAGCAGCGCGGTGAGCACGCCGAGCGGAATCTCGGCGGGGGCGGCCGCCGTACGGGCGGCGAGATCGGCGGCAAGCGTCAGCAGTGCGCCGAGCAGCGCGGCGCCGGGCAGCACGACGCGCTGGTCGGGGCCGCATGCGAGGCGCACGCAGTGCGGCGCGACGAGGCCGATGAAGCCGATGATGCCTGCGCACGACACGAGCGCGCCGACCGCGAGCGCGACCGCGACGAGCACGCGCCGCTTCAGACGCTGCACGGGCACACCGAGATGCAATGCCTCGGTTTCGCCGAGCTGCAATGCATTCAATGCATCGCGGTCGCGCGCGAGCAGCACGCAGCCGATCGCGACGCACGGCGCGACGGCCGCCAGCGCCGACCATTGCGCGCCGCCGAGGCTGCCGAGGCTCCAGAAGGTCAGCGAGCGCAATTGTGCGTCGTCGGCGACGAACGTGAGCAGCCCGATCGCCGCGCCGACCAGCGCGTTGATCGCGATGCCGGCGAGCAGCAGCAGCGGCAGCGCGAGACGGCCGCGCGATGCGGCGAGCCGGTAGACGAGCGCCGCGACCGCGAGCGCGCCCGCGAATGCGGCGACGGGCAGCACGGCCGCGCTCACGTGCGCGGCGAAAAGCGCGGGGCCGAGCACGATCGTCGTGGTCGCGCCGAGCGCCGCGCCGCTCGACACGCCGACGAGCCCCGGGTCCGCGAGCGGATTGCGGAACAGCGCCTGCATCGCGGCGCCGGCCGCGCCGAAGCCGCCGCCGACCAGCAGCGCGAGCGCAACGCGCGGCGCGCGAATGTCGAACAGCACCGCGTGTGCCTGCTGCGCGGCCGGGTCGCCGCTCAGCGCGGCCCACGCTTCGGCGAACGGAATGCGGTAGGCACCGACGCACAGCGCGACGACGGACATCGCACACACGAGGACGGCGAGCGCGGCCAGCGCAAATGGCGCAACGCGGCGCGACGCGCCGACGCGCGCGGCGCCGGCGTTGGCGCCCGGCGGGTGCGGCGACGCGGAGAAAGGCGAAGCATGAGCAGGCATCGGGACGATCCGGAATCAGGCGAGCGCATCCGACAGGCGTCGGTGCAGGGTCGTGACGGCGAGCGGCAGGCGCGGGCCGAAGCCGAGCAGGAACAGCGCGTCGAGCGACACGACGCGCCGTGCGCGGCCGGCCGGCGTCGCGCCGAAGCCGGGCGCGGCGAGCAACGCGGCGCGCCCGCCGACGGCAGCGAGCCCTTCGTCGGAGATCAGCACGATGTCCGGTGCGGCGGCGGCGAGCGCTTCGGTCGTCAGCGGCTTGTAGTGATCGAAGCCCTGCATCGCATTGCGCGCGCCCGCGTAGCGGATCATCGCATCGGCGGCCGTGCGCTGGCCGGCGACGAGCGCCTGGTTGCCGGTGTGGTTCAGCACGAACAGCACACGCGGCGGCTGCGCGCCGCCGGGCACGTGCGCGGCGACCGCATCGCGCGCGGCCTGCCAGTCGCGATCGAAGCGTTGCAGCAGCGCGACGCCGGCATCGCGTACGTCCAGCGCCTGCGCGACGCCGGTGATCTTCGCGCGCACCGAGTCGACGTCGTGACGCTCGTCAAACGTCGTTACCGCGACGCCGGCGCCTTTCACCTGCGCGATCGCGGCGGGCGGGCCGGCTTCCGCCGACGCGAGCACGAGATCGGGCCGCAGCGACAGCAGCCCCTCGGCCGACAGCGCGCGCTGGTAGCCGACTTTCGTCAGGCGCTTCGCGGCATCCGGGTACGTGCAGGTGGTGTCCGCACCGACGAGCCGGTAGCCGCGTGCGTCGGCGCCGCCGAGCGCGAACGCGGTTTCCGCGATCGCGCCGCCGATCACGACGACGCGCTTCGGCGCGGCCTGCGCCAGCGCGCGGCCGGGAAGTACGCCCGCGAGCGCACCGGCAACCGCGCTCGCGAGCACGACGCGGCGCCGGGCATCGAACGATCGGGCGCTCACCGGGCCTCTCCGTGTGCAGTGGCCGGCAGCGTCGCGACGAGCGCGCGCCAGTCGTCGCGCTCGACCCGGCCGGGCTTGCGTTCGCCGAACAGCAGCGCGACATGGTCGCCCTGACGATCGAACAGTTCGAGCGACGTGACGATGCCGTCGCTTGTCGGCTTCTTCACGACCCATGCGGCGGCGATCATGTCCTCGCGCACGTGCAGGTTGAAGCCCGGGTCGAGCACGTTGATCCACGCACCGACCTCGCGCACGTTCGCGACGGGGCCCGTGTGGATCTGGATCATGCCCGCGTTGCCGACGAACACCATGATCGGCTGGCCGCTCTGCGCGGCGCGTTCGAGCACGTGGCGCAGCGCATGCGCGGTCTCGACCGGGTACGCGTACCGCGGATCGGCGAGGCGCAGCGCCTGCATGCGGCTCACGCCGAAGCGCTGCGTGATGCCGAAGAACTGGTGCGTGTCGGTCATCGCGTCCCACGCGGTACGAAAGCCCGCGACGTCGATGTCGGTGTCGGCGCGCTCGGGCGCTTTCGGTGCGGCGGGCGCGACATCGAGCCCCGGCTGTTGCGACGCCGCGCGCCAGCGTGCGACGAATGCGTCGTACGCCGCATGATCGCTGTGCGTGCGCAGGTACACCTTGTGGATCGCATGACCTTGCGCATCGAAGAACTGCAGGCTCTTCAGCGGGCCGTGCGTGGTTTCGTCGTGCACCGCGAACGCAGACGCCCAGTGACGATAGAAGATGCGCAGGTCGATGTCGCCGAGTGCGAGGCCGACCGGGCCGTCGTGGCTCATCTGCGCGTACTCGCCGTCTTTCTCGTGGACGGCCGTGTCGTTGCGCGTGAGCGCCATCACGCGGCCGAGGCGCGGCATTTCCTCGAACATCGCCGGAAAGCGCGCGTCGAGACGCACCACGTGTTCACCGACGAACGCGGCGAGCGCCTCGCCTTCGCTGACGCCGAGCGCCTGCGCGACGTCGCGGTTGCGCAGCTGGCGCTCGGCCTTGAGCTTGACGAACGCGTCGCGCAAGGCGGCGGGCGCACGCGCCGGCGTGGCGGGTTGACCGGGAAGGGCGGAATGCATCATGTCGGACTCCTTCAAGTGACGGTTGGGTAGCAGCGCGCGGCGGCGCGCATCAGAAATCGACTTTCATGCTGACGGCGACGGTGCGCCCGGACGACGTGTACGCATCGAGCACCTTCGAATCGTCGGCGATGCCGCGCACGTCCGACCAGTTCCAGTATTTGCGGTCGAACAGGTTGCGGATGCCGATCGTCGCGCTCACGTGCTTGTTGAAGCGGTAGCCGCCGCGCAGGTCGACGACGAACGACGACGGCGGCGCGAAGCACGCTTTGTTCGAGCAGTCGGACTTGTCGATATCCTTGTCGCGCTTCGCGGCCTGGAACAGCAGGTCGGTCTGTACGAACCAGCGCTCGCCCGGCTCGTAGCGCACGCCGAACACCGCCGAGAACGGGTTGATCGTGTTCAGCGGCTGGCTTGCCGCGCCGTCGTTCTGCGTCGAGCCTTTCGTGAACGCCATCGCCGTCTTCAGCGTGATGCCGTTCGGCATGATCCATTCGGCGCGGCCTTCGAGGCCGTGGATGCGCGCATCGGCGAAGTTCACGTACTGGAACACGAACGGGTCGCTCGGGCGGCCGCTGCCCGCGATCGTCGTGCGCGAGATGAAGTTGCGGTAGCGGCCGGTGAACGCGGCCGCGCTGTAGCGCACGACGCCGTAGCCGGTGCCGGCCTTGCCGCGCAGGCCCGCTTCGAACGTGTCGCTGGTTTCGGGCTTCAGGTTCGGATTGCCGATCGACGTGTAGCCGTACACCGGGTTCGAGAAGCTGCTGTTCACCTGGTCGGGCGTCGGCGCGCGGAAGCCGTGCGCATATTGCGCATAGGGAATCAGCGCGGGCGTGATCTCGTACAGCACGGCGACGCGCGGCGACACTTCGTTCGCGCTCGTCGACACCGCGGTGCCGGTAAACAGCGGATCGCTCTGCGTCGGGCTCAGCCGGTACGTGTCGAAACGCAGCCCCGGCGTGACGAGCAGCCGGCCATAGCCGATCTGGTCCTGCACGAACGCGCCGAACAGCGTGTAGTCGGTATCGGGAAACGCCTTGTTCGGAAATGCTTCGCCGACGCCCGGCACCGTGCCGTCGCGCATGTTCGTCACGCGCGACAGGCTGCCGTCGACGCCATACAGCAGCTTGTGTGCGAGCGGGCCGGTCGAGAAGCCGCTTTCGGCGAACGCGGAGCCGCCGAACGTGCGCTCCTTGTACTGGTTGTCGCGCGAGCGCGACGGCTGCGTGCCGCGCGTCTCGAACGCATATTGGTCCTGCTTCGCGTCCTGGTAGTAGAACTGCACGTGCGCATTCTGGAACCAGCGGGACGTATCGTCGCGAAAGTCGTAGTCGACGCTGAAGCGGTTGCGCTCGAGCCGGTCGTTCGTCGTGAGGCCGAGCGTGCCCGGCGGGTTGATCGCCGACAGCACGTCGGTGCTCACGCGCCGCTGCACGGTTTCGGCGGTGAACCTGATCGTGTCGCGCGCGGTGGGCGTCAGCACGAGCTTGCCGAGCAGCGATTCCGAATAGACGTCCTGAGGGTTCGACGTCGTGCGCAGCGTGCTCGCCGAATTGTTGTCGCCGCGGGTGTCGACCTCGTGGCCGCGCCGGCCGTCGGCGATGATCATCCCCTGCACGCGATCGTTGCCGCCGGCCGCCGACACCGTCGCGCCGACGCTGCGATCGGCGGAATCGTAGCTCGGCCGGAACGAGAAGTAGGTGGGCTTGCCGTAGATCGACAGCAAGTCGCGCGGATCCTTCGTGATGAAGTTCACGGCGCCGGTCAGCCCGTCGCTGCCGTACAGCGCCGAGGCCGGCCCGCGCAGGATCTCGATGCGCTTGAGCATGTCGAGATCCGCATAGTCGCCGCGGCCCGCTTCGAGCGGCCCGAACGAGAATGCGTTCGGCAGGCGGATGCCGTCTTCCATCAGCAGCACGCGGTTGCCTTCGAGGCCGCGGATGTTGATGCTCGAATCGCCGTCGCGGCCGCCGCCGAGCGCGGCGCTGCCCGGGCGGTACGCGGTGCGGCGCACCGTGACGCCCGGCTCGTAGCGCAGCGCGTCCTTGATGTTGGTGGCCTGCTGCTCGTCGAGGTCGTCGGCGGTGATGACCGACACGGACGCAGCCGTGCGGCTCGCGGCGGTGGCGGTGCGGGTAGCCGTGACGGTGACGGGATCGAGCAGCGCATCGCCACGCGTGGACGCGGCGGCGGTGGTCAGGACGGCGGGTGGCGGGTTGGCGCCTTGCGGCGACGAATCGGCGTGAGCCGGGGCGGCGGACAGGCCGAACGCGCCGAACAGCGCGGCACAGATCGGCTGCCGTGCCAGCGGATAGTAATGCACAGGTGGTCTCCCATTGACGATAACAAGCCCGAAGGCTGGCTGGGTGACGCGTCCACCTGGCTGGCCCGTTTGCGCGACACGCGGCGAACGGCGAATTGAAAGGAATCTGACAATTTTGTCAGTGTAAATGAGAATTATTATCAATACAAGAAAGAAAGGCGACTCGTGCGGACGAGCGCCGTCATGCGCGGGGCGTACGCGTCGCGCGGGGGAAAACCGGGAGAAGCCGGCCCTAGGCCAGCGATTCGATGCGGATCAGGAGGCTGCGCGCATGCGCGATGAACGCGTCGTGCGTCGCGCGGTCGCCGTGGCCTTCGAAGCCGGCCTGTTCGGCGAACGCGAGCTGCTCGGCGTAGAGGTCGACGAGTGTGGTGCGCGCGTCGGGAGGAAGCGAGCGGATCATCGAGACGAGCAGCAGTTCCTGCGCGCGCAGCATGCCGGACAACGATTGGGCGTTCATGCCGACCTCCTGGAACGATGCGGCGGCGTGCCGCTCATTCCATAGTAGGTGGTCGCCGCGCGCAGCGGAAATCAGCCGGCGGCCGTCGCCGTCCGTGCATCGCGCACGATCTGCGCGACGCGTTCGACGAACTCGGCGTCGACGCTCGACAGCGCTTCGCGCTTGCCGTCGGGCATCTCGACCATCAGCCGGTACGTGACGTCCTGCGTGGTCCATGCGAGATAGCCGACGACGGCGAGCATCACGCCGACGACGAGCGCCGCGCTCGATGCGCCGATGCCGCCGGCGATGGCGGTGGCCGCGCCGATCAGCGAGATCAGCGACGGTACGAGACGATTCTTCGGGATCTTGACGACGTCGACGTTGCGGATGTCGCGCAGCGGGAAGACCTGGCCCGCGGCCGACAGGCCGTTGCGCGTGACCATCACGCCGCGTTCATTGAATGCGTTTTCCATCGTATGTTGCGTGGACGAAAACGCGCAGCGTAGCAGACTTCGTTGCTGCGTCAAACGAGGCCGAGTGCCGCATGACATGTGCGGAGGAGCCGGCATGGGGATGACGAGCGGAACAGTATGGGAGTCAGAACTGCAGCCTGCCGTCGCCGTACAGGCGGCCCGGCACGTGCGATGCGACGACTTCGGCGATCTCTTCGTCGGTCGATTCGGCCGGTACGATCTGGCGTCGCGCGGGTGCGTCGAGATGCATCGTCCATTCGACGAGCCGGTACGGGCGGCCCCACGGGCGCTGCATTTCCACCGACACGCGGCAACTCTGAACGGGAAGCGAATGCTGGCGCGTCAGAATCGCGTGCAGATGGCTGAAAACGGTATCTTCGATCATCATGGCCTCCGATCCTGTCTTGTGGGCAGTTGATGGCGGTGCCGTAGGGGGCTCAAAAAAAAAGCCGCCGATGCTCAGGCGGCCAACAGGGGGGGTGAGAGCATCCTCTCAGTCCAGAATTAAGCGAAACTTAAAAGCCCATAAAAAAGCGCCCCGCGTGAGCGGGGCGCTTCTTGCCGTCGTGATCCGCGAGTTAAGCGGATGCTTTAGAACTTGTGACGGATACCGACGCGAGCGGCGATCTGGTTCGTCGAACCGTTGCCCGACGTGCTGAAGTAGCTCGTGCTCGAACCGATCTGAGCCTGCACGTTGTTGCCCGATGCCTTCTGCGCGACGACCAGGCCGTACACGTCCGTACGCTTGCTGAGCGCGTAGTCCAGCGCCACGTTGCCCTGGTTCCAGTGCGCCGAGTTGCCGCTTTGCGTTGCGTTCGTGTACGTGTAGCCGACTGCTGCCGACAGGGCCGGCGTGATCGCATACTTCAGGCCTGCTTCGTATGCGTTGTAGAACGTGCCCGATGCGCCTGCGGCGACCGGGGTGAACTGCGTGCGCGTCCACAGCGCCCATGCCGTTGCCGGACCGAAGACGTAGCGGCCGCCGACGCCGTACGTGCGCAGGTCGCGGATGTTGGTCAGCGCGATGTTCGCGATCGACGTCGAGAACGCCGGCGATGCCTGGCTCGGGAAGCGGATGTCCGTATACGCGGCGCCGAGGGCGAACGGGCCGTTCGCGTAGTTCAGGCCGAAGCTGTATGCACGCGACGAACCGGCCGTCGTCGTGGTGCCCGTCGTCGTCGACGGTGCGCCGGCGAAGTCGGTCGAGTTCGAGAAGCCGTACAACGCGCCGAACGTGAAGCCGGCGTAGTTCGCGCTCTGGAACTTCACCGCGTTGTTGATGCGGCTCGACGTGAGCTGGTCGATGTCGTTCACGTGGTACGCGTAGTTGCCGGCGACCGTGTTGCCGCCCGTCGAGTAGTTCGAACCGAGGATGTCGGTCGAGAACGAGTATTGACGGCCGAGCGTGACCGTACCGTATTGCGCCTGGCTCAGGCCGACATAAGCCTGGCGGCCGAAGATCGCGCCGCCCTGGCCGATCGTGCCGTTGCCGCTGTTGAAGCCGTTTTCGAGCACGAAGATCGCCTTCAGGCCGCCACCGAGGTCTTCGGTGCCGCGCAGGCCCCAACGGCTGCCTTGGGCCACGCCGTCGTCGTACTTGAACAGCTTGCCGCTACCGCCGTTGGCGGTCTTGCTGTGGTTCACGTAGCTGATACCGGCATCGATCACGCCGTACAGGGTGACGCTGCTTTGCGCGTGCGCCGCGCCAGTCGTTGCTGCGAGGGCGGCGAGGGTCAACAGTTTCTTGTTCAAAGGATTCTCCGAGCGAATAAATGGCGTGTCCAGTTGCGGTTCCGGCGCTCTCTGTGGGCGCTTTCACGGACCGGTCGCAACTTTATCGGCGGGCCACGTAATGAATGTGACAGCGTTTGTCATATGACGAATGTGTGGTGCCGATGCGACACTGGATTCTGCCTGCTTGTACAGCGGGGAGTTATACCGATTCCGCCTGAGCGTCGATTCGGCGCCGGAATATGCACATGAAATAAGCTTGGTTGGTGCCGTTCCGGCCCCGTGCCACGATGCGCGTTCAACAACGACACGGGACAAGAGGAACACCATGCGACGTTCGATCCTGACCGGCCTCGGCGCGCTCGCCGCGGCGCTGGCCTTTGCGGCGCCCGGCGCGCACGCCGACCCTCAGACGCTGAAGATCGGCACGATGAGCGGCCCCGACGCGCAGATCTGGACCGAGGTGACGAAGGTCGCCGCGCGCGAAGGCCTCGCGATCAAGGTCATCGAGTTCAACGACTACGTGCAGCCGAACGCGGCGCTCGATTCGGGCGACCTCGATGCGAACGGTTTCCAGCACCAGCCGTTCCTCGACAGCCAGATCAAGCAGCGCGGCTACAAGATCGTCAACGTCGGGCTGACCTACACGGCGCCGATGGGCTTTTATTCGAAGAAGCTCAAATCGCTGAAGGACTTGCCGGTTGGCGCGAAGGTCGGGATCCAGAACGATCCGTCGAACGGCAACCGCGCGCTGCTGCTGCTGCAGAAATACGGGGTGATCAAGCTGAAGGCGGGCGCCGGCACGAACGGCGTGAACGCGACGCCGCTCGACGTCGCCGAGAACCCGAAGAAGATCAAGATCGTCGAGCTCGACGCCGCGCTGCTGCCGCGCGCGCTGCCCGACCTCGACGCCGCGTCGATCAACACCGACTACGCGGTGAAGGCGGGGCTCACGCCGGTGAAGGATGCGATCGCGATCGAGGACCTGCGCGGGCCGTACGCGAACCTGATCGCGGTGCGCGCGCAGGACAAGGACAAGCCGTGGGTGAAGAAGCTCGTCGCGGCCTATGAATCGGACGACGTGCGCAAGTTCATCGATCAGAAGTTCGGCGGCGCGATCGTGCCGGCGTTCTGAGCGTCGACGCACGCCGCCGCCCGGCACCGCGGCCGGGCATGCCGTCAAGCCGAAAAGAAAATCGCCCGCGCAAGCGGGCGATTTCGTTGCTGCGCGCCGCTGCGCGGCGTGCGAGCCGGCGTTCGGGCCGCTCAGGCCGACAGCAGCGACCCGGTGCGGATCGGCGTGGCGCCCGCGATGCGAGCGACTTCCATGCCGGCCGTCGCGAAGCGCACGATCTGGCGCGCGTACAGCACGCCGGACACGCTGCTCTTCAGCGTGATCACGCGGTCGGTCAGCGGATCGACGATGTCGGCCACTTCCTGGCCGGCCTCGATCCACGCGCCGACCGGCGTGCGGAACACGATCACGCCGGACACCGGCGCGACGAGCGGATCGGTGCCCGCGAGCGGCGTGGCCGGATACGCGAGCGGCGGCAGCGGCGCGGGCGTGCCGTCGATGATGCCGCGCTCGGTCAGGTATTCGACGATCCCTTGCGCATCCTTCTCCGCGAACTCGTATGACACGTCGCGCTCGCTGCGCAACTCCACCGTGACGGAAATCGCGCCGTTCGGGATCGGGAAGCGGTCGCCGAAGCGGTTGCGCAGGTCCGACCAGCAGAAGCTGTGGATCTCGTCGAACGGATTGCCGACCGAATTCAGCGCGAGCAGCGAGGCCTGCGCGTCGAGATAGCGCGCCAGCGGCTCGACGTCTTCCCACAGGTCGGGGTTCGTATAGAGGTGCAGCACCGCGTCGCTGTCGCAATGCAGATCGAGCACGATGTCCGCATCGAACGACAGCTTCTGCAGCGCGAGACGCTGCGAGTCGAGCTCGGTGCGCGGCATCTGCTCGTGGAGTGCTTCGCGCATCGCGGCGCGTACCGCGGCGACGTTGCGCTGCGCGTCGTTCGTCAGGCGGCTTTCGATGCGCGGCAGCACGAGCGCCGCGAGATCGTAGAAATTGCGGTTGAAGTTCTGCATCGAGCCGAGATCGAAGCGGCCGAGGTGGTCGCCGAACACGTGCTGCGACAGGCCGATCGGGTTCGGCACGGGCACGATGACGACTTCGCCGCGCAGCTTGCCGGCGGTCTCGAGCGCGGCGATCTTGCGACGCAGCAGCGCGGCGACCAGCATGCCGGGCAGTTCGTCCGCGTGCAGCGACGACTGGATGTAGACCTTCTTGCCGCCGCGCGGGCCGTAGTGGAAGCTCGTGATCTGGCGTTCGGTGCCGATGGCGGGGGAAATCAGCGGATGGGTCTGCGTTTGCATGATGGGGAGAGTGCGGCGCAGCCGCGAGTGATCCGGTATGCGTGGAAGGTCGATTGTACGTTGCCTTCGTCGAACCTATCAAACCGCTCCCCGAGCACGCTATTTTCCTTTGCGAATCATCAGGTTGGCGCGTAAAAAATAACCTCGCGGCAGCGCCTCGGCCATGCGCTTCTCGTCGTGTTCGGCCGCGTGCGGACAAAAAAAACGGGCCCCTGGCGGGGCCCGTCTGCGCGGATGCGAAGCGCGCTTTTACGTGCGATTACTTGCCGTAGACGTCGAAATCGAAGTACTTCTTCGCGATCTTGTCGTACGTGCCGTCCTTGCGCATGCCGGCGATCGCGCCGTCGATCTGCGTCTTCAGGTCGGTGTCTTCCTTGCGCAGGCCGATGCCGGCGCCGTTGCCGAGCGTCTTCGGATCGTCGATATCCTTGCCGGCGAAGTCGAAGCTCGCGCCGCGCGGCGTCTTCAGGAAGCCGATTTCAGCCTGCACCGCGTCCTGCAGCGCGCCGTCCAGACGGCCCGAGATCAGGTCGGCGTAGACCTGGTCCTGGTTCTGGTAAGGCACGACGTTTACGCCCTTCGGCGCCCAGTAGGTCTTCGCGTAGGTTTCCTGAATCGTGCCCTGCTCGACGCCGACCGACTTGCCCTTCAGCGATTCGGCCGTCGGCAGCAGGCCCGCGCCCTTCTTCGTGACGAGGCGCGTCGGCGTGTTGAACAGCTTCGCCGAGAACGCGATCTGTTCCTGGCGCGCCGGCGTCATCGACATCGACGACAGCACGCCGTCGAACTTGCGGGCCTTCAGTGCCGGGATCATCCCGTCGAAGTCGTTTTCGATCCACACGCACTTCGCGTGCATGCGACGGCAGATTTCGTTGCCGAGATCGACGTCGAAGCCAACCACCTTGCCGCTAGCGTCTTTCGATTCGAAAGGCGGGTAGCTTGCGTCGACGCCGAAGCGCACGGTCGTCCATTCCTTCGCATAGGCGCTGCCGGCCGATACGGCGAGCACGGCAACGGTCACAGCCGCAAGAATCTTTTTCACTCGGTGACTCCTCGTTTTGTTCGATGGGTGCGCGGTTGTGCCGCGCCGTAAGCCTTCGGCCCGGCGCGGTTTCGCGTCGGACTGTCCGTTTCGCTTGCCCGATTCGGGCGCGCGACGTGCGCAAGATTATCAAGACAAAATGCCGGCGGGGCGCCTAGGACATGCCCCGATACCGGACCCGACGGCAGTGCGAACATGCGCGACCGTTTCAGACGAATGAACGATTCAACCGAGCGTTTCGTTGACCGCGCGCTGCAGGCACGTGACGAATTGCGAGACGGCGGGCGTCGGCAGCAGGTCGCGCCGGGCGATGATCGACAGGTCGAAGCGCGGCATGCTTTCGTCGAGTTCGGCCGTGCGGATGCCGAGCGGCGCCACCATCGCGGCCAGCGGACGCGTGAAGCAGCCGATCACGTCGGAGTGCGCGACCAGGCCGAGCGTCACCGCGAACGACATCGGCGAGCGCAGCAGGCGCTTCGGCAGCGGCAGCCCGCGGGCCTCGAACATCGCGATCATCACGCTGTGCGGAAACTGCTCGGCGCCGACCGTGACGATCCATTCGGCGTCGAGTAATTCCTCTAACCGGCGCGCGTGCGCGAGCGGATGCCCTTCGCGCATCACGACGGTGAATTCGGTCGACAGCAGCGGCACCTGCGTGAAATCGCGGTCGAGCGCGGGCACATGGTGCATCGCAGCGATGTCGAGCGTGCCGTTGCGCAGTTGCGCGAGCGCGTCGGGCACCGTCACTTCCTCGAGATGCAGGCTCACGTTCGGCATCGAGCGGCGGAATGCCGTCACCGCATGCGGCAGCGCGGTCAGCGCGATCGACGGCATCGTGCCGACCGCGACGCGGCCCGACATTTCCCCCTTCACCTGCTCGACGGCCTCGACCGTGCGGCGCATGTCGCCGAGCAGTTGCTCGGCGCGCGGCAGCAGCGCGTGGCCGCACGCGGTCAATTCGACGCCGCGCACGCTTCGGACGAGCAGTTCCGCGTTCAGCGCGGTTTCGAGTTCGCGGATCGTATGCGTGATCGCGGGCTGCGTGACGCCGAGCTCGCGCGCGGCGGCGCGCAGGCTCTTGTGATGCGCGGCGGAGACGAACGCCTGGAGCTGCGCGATGTTCAGTTGGTTTCGGATGCGGGTCATCGATCGGATTCGGATCTCGCGTCGGGCCGGGCGCCGGCGCGAAGAGCGATAGGGTAGCGCGTCGCGGGGCGGACGCCGGGCGCAGCGAGGATCGCCGGGCGGCGGACGGCCTTTTTGAGCCGCTGTCCGCGGCGCGCCGGTCAGGATTGCAGATGACGCAGCACGCGTGTTTGCGGATGCGGCGGATCGCGCATGCGTTCGAGCCTGGCCGCGTGCGTCAGGCGAGCGCCGCTTCGACCGCTGTCAGCGTGCGGCGCCGGATCCAGCCGCTCGCCAGCCGGATCGCGAGCCAGTACGGCGTGAATAGCCACCGCGTGCGCGCACTCGGGCAGTGCACGAAGGTTTCCGTGCGCAGCACGTGCGCGCCGGCTGCGAGCCCGACGACCTCGAATCGCAGCACCAGCTTGGCGTCGCGCGGGTCGTCGTGCCGCACGAAGGCCGTTGCGTCGGCGATCGTCCGCACGTCGAGCGCCGGGCGCCAGAAGCGTCCGACGAGGCCGAGCGACAGCGACGTGTCGTCGCGGTGAAGCAGCGTGAACGTATCGAAACCGAAGCGCGCGCGTTCGCCGCCTCGGGCCGGCCCGTCGCGCAGCGTGCGGACGAGTGCCGTGGGCAACTCGCGCACCGTAAGCAGTGCGTCGACGACCGGATCGGTGCGCATGTCGAGCGACGCAACGGCGTCGATGATGCGCGCGGCTGCCGCACCGATCGGCTGCGACTCATGCACCTCGTGAAAGCCGAACGACGGAATGAACGGCGGCTTGTGCGCCGACTCCCTGGTGCTCGATTCGGAGACGATGCCGAGCGCTTTCATGGCGGCTCCCGAAGGCAAAGCGCGATCGTAGCACCGGGCGGGAATTCGCGTCGCGCCGTTTGGGCGCTGTGCGCCGCCATGCGCCGTACCGACAAAAAAAGCCTGGAAACATGCGTTTCCAGGCCTGGAGGCCATCGACGAGGATGGTGGAGGAGACGAGATCGTCCCGATGCGCGCCGCCCTTCTGCCGGCAGCGTCGCGCATGTTCCGCGGTCAGATCGCCCAGCCGCCGAGATAGAACGTGACAAGCACGGCGGCGATGAGCACGGTGCCGACGTTCAGCTTGCGGAATTCGCCGCTGGCGATGCGGCCGATCACGAGCGTCGAGAAGCCGAGCATGATGCCCGTCACGATGTTCGCGGTCAGCACGATGAACACCGCGCATACGAGCCCCGACATCGCGTCGACCATGTCGTCCATGTGCAGCTTGCTCACGCTGCCGAGCATCAGCAGGCCGACGTACATCAGCGCGGGGGCCGTGGCGTACGACGGCACGAGGCCCGCGAGCGGCGACAGGAACATCACGACCAGGAACAGCAGGCCGACCACGGCTGCCGCGAGGCCCGTCTTCGCGCCGGCGGCCACGCCGACGCTCGATTCGATGTAGGCCGCGGCGGGTGCGCCGCCGAGGAAGCCGGAGAAGATCGAGCTGACCGAATCGGCGGTCAGCGCGCGGCCGCCGTTGATGATGCGGCCGTTCTCGTCGAGCTGGCCGGCCTGGCCAGCCACCGCGCGGATCGTGCCGGTCGCGTCGAACACGGCGGTCATCACGAGCGCCAGCACGCTCGGCAGCACGGACATCGACAGCGCACCCTTGATGTCCATCGCGCCGATCAGCGACGCATGGCCCGGTGCGCTCAGCGACGGCAGCGCGAAGATGCCGTGGTATTTCACGGCCGGATCGAACACGAGGCCGATCAGCGAGATCGCGATCACGACGAGCAGGATGCCGCCCGGCACGCGACGCTTCTCGAGCCCGAAGATCGCGGCGAGGCCGACGACCGACATGATGACCGGGAACGCGGTGATCTGGCCGAGCGACACCGGCAGGCCGGCGCCCGGGTTCTTGATCACGAGCCCGACGTCGTTCGACGCGATCAGCAGCAGGAACAGGCCGATGCCGATCCCGGTGCCGTGCGCGACGCCCGCGGGCAGGTTGCGCAGGATCCACGACCGCACGCCGGTGACTGAAATGCCCGTGAACACGAGGCCCATCAGGAACACCGCGCCGAGCGCGACGGTCGGATGCAGCCCCTTGCCGAGCACGAGGCCGAACGCGGTGAACGCGGTCAGCGAAATCGCGCAGCCGATCGCGATCGGCAGCTTCGCCCACAGGCCCATCAGCAGGGAACCGAATGCGGTAGTCAGGCAGACCGCGACGAACACGGCGCTCGTGTCGAAGCCGGCCTTGCCGAACATGCCGGGAACGACGAACACGGAATAGACCATCGCGAGGAATGTGGTCACGCCCGCGACGATTTCGCGGCGCTGCGTACTGCCGCGCGACGAAATGTCGAAGTACCGGTCGATGACTCCCTTGGTGCCGAAGTCCGTTTCTTCCGCGCCGACGCCGACCGTCGGCTGCACCGGGGTATCACTCATGAGCTTGCTCCTTTATCAGCATGCTGAAACGGTCGTAGCGGACCGTCGTCAGGGTGTCTCGAATCTGGTTGGAATGGTCGGCAACGTCGTGGGGACGCCTGACGCGTGATTCGTGTCGTCGTACGCGCCGTGAGGCGGGCGCGAGTGTGTCGCGTCGTACGACGCGTGGTGTGGTCGACCCCGTCACGTGTGCTTTGCCGTAGCGAAGGTTAGGCGAACGGCCCATCACGTCCCATTGGGCGAAAAGCATGCAGCGCATGTCTCAGCGCTTATATCGGCGTGTAACGGGGCTTCGTCGTCGCGGAACGCGTGTATACGCCTAGTTCGAATCCGTTAAGGCGATTATTTGAATGCGGGGTCGGCGGGCAGGGCGGGAGCGGGTGGTGCATCTGATCTTACGAATGTCTTTCGTCGAGGCTGCGCAAGCGCGTGAAACCGGCCGTGTTTTACGCTAGACGCGGCCGCGCGCAACCTGCATCCGGATGATACCGGTGCCGCGCGCGGGCTGCGCTGACGCTCGTTCCGGCCCCTCGTTTCGTCAATCCTGTACGGGATGCGTGAGATGCGCGAGGTACGCGCAGAACATGTCGGCCATCGCGGACGCATAGGCGTCGATTTCCGCCGGCGTGCGCGCGGTCTCCGAGAACGCCTTGCCGCCCGTCGTGAGCGTCGTCATGACCAGCTCGCACGCGATCTCATGCGTGGCGTCGGACACGTCGGGCAGTGCCTCGCGCATGAACGCGCTGAAGATCCGGTTGCCCTCGGCCCGCACTGCCTGCGCCTCGGGGGCATCGCGATAGAGGGGCGCCGCATCGTCGAGTGCGATGCGCATGGGCGCCTCGTCGCATTCTGAACGGATGAACGCGTGGACGGCGGTGCGCAGCCGCTCGGGCGGCGTCTTCCGCTCGTCTTGAAGCATTCCGCACAGCATGTCGGACGTCTGCCGCCACTCCTCGTGCTGGAGCCGGAACAGCACGGCCGCCTTGTTCGGGAAGTACTGATACAGCGAGCCGACGCTCACGCCGGCGCGCTCGGCGACGCGCGCCATCGTGAAGCGCTGCGCGCCTTCGGCCGCCAAAACCTGAACAGCGGCTTCGAGCACGTCGTCGACGAGCCGGGTCGAGCGGGCCTGCCGAGGCTGTCTGCGCGAGGCGATCGGGGCGTTGCGGCGGTCGGTCATGACGGGTCTGCCAATGCGAATGGTAAAACGTGAATGGTTCGTCATATTCTAGTCGGGTGCGCTGACGCACTCAACCTGACACCGGAGATTCGCATGACCACCCTGATTCACCCCCCGCTGGCGTCGCTGCTCGCGCGCCTGTTCGACGAAGCCGATGCGTCGTCGCCCGCGTCGCATCCGGACTTCGCCGACCTGACGCACGACGAGCACGCGCGGCTGATGCGCAGCAAGACCGATTACGCCGATTTCTATGCGCGCCTGAAGGACTATCCGCTCGCGGTGTCGCGCGAGACGGGCACGCTGCTGTACATGCTCGCGCGCAGCGGCGGCGCGCGCTCGATCGTCGAGTTCGGCACGTCGTTCGGCATTTCGACGCTGCACCTCGCGGCCGCGCTGCGCGACAACGGCGGCGGCCGGTTGATCACAAGCGAGTTCGAAGCGTCGAAGGTTGTACGGGCGCGGGCGAACCTGGCCGCGGCCGGGCTCGACGATCTCGTGGAGATCCGTGAAGGCGATGCGTTGCGCACGCTGGCTGTCGATCTGCCGGATACCGTCGACCTGCTGCTGCTCGACGGCGCGAAGGCGCTGTATCCGGAGATCCTCGCGCGGGTCGAGCCGCGGCTGCGGCCCGGCGCGTTCGTCGTCGCCGACAACGCGGAATACAGTCCCGACTATCTTGCCTACGTGCGCGCACCGCGCAACGGCTATCTGTCGGTGCCGTTCGGCGGCGATGTCGAGCTGTCTATGCGGATTCGCTGAGGCCGGGTCGTTGCACGGCAGCCGGAGCGGCGCCGAAAAAATGGAGGATACCTGATCAAGTGGATGCGGCGGCGACGCCCCGGATTCGGGCAGCCGTCGTCGTGCGTTACTTCAGGAACACATAACGCGCGAAATACGGAAAACGGCCGACCGCATGCTCGGTCGAACACGCCGATTCCGGCGGCATGCCGCCCGCGGTGTCGAGCCGCTGGACGAAGCGCACGCCGGCAAGCGCGCCGGTCGCGGTCTTCGGGTCCGTTGCGGCAGGCGTCGCGGCGAGCAGCAGTTGCGGGATGCTGTCCGGCCGCGCGCCTGGCGCTTGCGCGAGCTTCTTGCCGGTGATCCGGCTGCCGTCGGTCGCCTCCCACGACGGCCCTGTGCCGTGCCGGACGACGAGCGTGCCGCTGCTGTCGAACAGCATCGCCTCCGGGTGCTGGAACACCCACGTGAGCTTGTGTCCGGCGTCGTAGTCGCACGTGTAGACCTGCACGCCGGCTGCCGTCGTCGACAGCACGGGTGTGGCCGGCTGGGGCGGCGCGAGACCGGTGGCTTCGTCGGCGCGGGCGGAGACGGTACAGACGGCCAGCGCAAGGCAGGCCACGGTGGCCGGCAGCGTGGCGCGTTGCAGGGAACGGCTTCGCATGGCAGGGCATCCTTTCAGGTCGGGTGACGGTCAACTATCGGCGAACCCGTCAACGCTAGACGCCAATCGCGCCGGCCGCAATGCGCAAATGACGATCGCGGCGATAGTCATTTGCGCCTGGCCGATTCAAACCGGCAATCTCGGTGCGCGCCGGCCGGCGCCGGCGCATGCCTGGCGATCAGGCGTTCGGCCTTCAGCGCGTCCCACGCGACGCTTTACGGCATCAGCTGCTCGAGCGCGCCCGCATGGTCGAGCAGCGTGTAGCGGCCGGCGGCCAGCAGGAAGCCGTCCGGGGCCGGGCGTTCGAGCGCGAGCGTGCAAGGCTCGATCCGGCTCACGCCGCAGCCTGGGCGAGCGTCGGATAGTCGGTCAGGCCCTGTGCGCCGCCGCCGAACAGCGTGTTGCGGTCGTGCTGCGCGAGCGTGGCGCCGGTACGCAGGCGCTCGGGCAGGTCCGGGTTCGCGACGAACGGGCGGCCGAACGCGACGAGGTCGGCCCAGCCGGCGGCGATCGCTTCACGTGCGCGCTCGGCGGTGTAGGCACCGGCGTAGATCAGCACGCCGGGGTACGCGGCACGCAGCCGTTGCTTGAATTCGACCGGCATCAGCGGCGCGTCGTCCCAGTCGGCTTCCGCGATGTGCAGGTAGCCGACACCGAGTTCGCCGAGCAGCTTCGCCGCGGCGAGGTAGGTGGTTTGCGGATCGTCGTCGACGCAGCCGTTCAGCGTGGTCAGCGGCGCGAGGCGGATGCCGACGCGCGATGCGTCGCCCGTGCCTTCGATCAGCGCCTGCGCGACTTCGCGCAGGAAGCGCAGCCGGTTTTCGAGCGAGTCGCCGTATGCGTCGGTGCGCGTGTTCGCGTTCGAGTCGATGAACTGGTTCACGAGATAGCCGTTCGCGCCGTGCAGCTCGACGCCGTCGAAACCGGCCTCGATCGCATTGCGGGCGGCGGCGCGGTACTGATCGACGATCTCGCGGATTTCGTCGACGGACAGCGCGCGCGGCTCGGACGCTTGCACGAAGCCCGGCGTGCTGCCGTCTGCACCGGCGACGAACACGTTCACGCCCTTCGCCTGGAGCGGCGACGACGACACGGGTTGCCGCCCGCCGAGCAGGCTCGTGTGGCTCAGCCTGCCGACGTGCCAGAGCTGCGCGAAGATGCGGCCATGCGCGGCGTGGACGGCGTCCGTCACCTTGCGCCACCCGGCCACCTGCGACGGCGTGTGGATGCCGGGCGTCCATGCGTAGCCCTTGCCGAGCGGCGCGATATAGGTGCCTTCGCTGACGATCAGGCCCGCGCTCGCGCGTTGCGCGTAATACGCGGCCATCAGTTCGTTGGCTTCGTCGCCGGGCTGGCTGGCGCGCGAACGCGTCATCGGCGGCATCACGATGCGGTTCGGCAGCGTCAGCGCGCCGAACTGCAGCGATTGGAAAAGCGGGTCCTGGGTCATGATGGTGTCCTGTCGGGTGCCGAGGCCGGCTGGCCGCGGACGGGTCGATTGAGGGTGTGGCTCAGTCCCACTTCGGCGCGAGGCCGGCCGGGTCGACTTCGCGGCCGTTGCGCTCGAGCGCGGCGATCTGCGCCATGTCTTCGTCGGTCAGGCGCAGCGTCTGCGCGAGCAGGTTGCTCGCGAGGTTCTCGCGCTTGGTCGACGACGGAATCACCGAGTAGCCAAGCTGCAGTGCCCATGCGAGCGCGACTTGCGCCGGCGTCGCGTCGTGACGCCGCGCGATCGCGCCGATCACCGGGTCGCCGAGGACCTTGCCGTACGCGAGCGTCATGTACGACGTCACGTGGATGCCTTCGGCGTTCAGGAACTCGACCAGCTTGCGGTTCTGCAGATACGGGCTCAGTTCGATCTGGTTCGTCGCGATCGCATCCTTGCCGACGGCCGCGATCGCTTCCTTCGTCAGGTCGATGTTGAAGTTCGAGATGCCGATCCGGCGCGTGAGGCCCTTCGCCTTCGCTTCGGCCAGCGCGGTCATGAACGCCTGGATCGACACGCCGTTGCCCGGGGCCGGCCAGTGGATCAGCGTCAGGTCGACGGTGTCGGTGCGCAGCTTGCGCAGGCTTTCCTCGAGGCTGGCAGCCAGCTTTTCCGGTGCGTAGTTGTCGACCCAAATCTTGGTCGTGAGGAACACGTCTTCGCGGCGCACGCCCGAGGCGGCGATCGCTGCGCCGACTTCGGCTTCGTTGCCGTAGATCTGCGCGGTGTCGATCGCGCGGTAGCCGACGTCGAGGCCGTTGCGCACCGAGTCGATGACAACCTGGTCTTTCAGGCGAAAGGTGCCGAGGCCGAATGCGGGAATCCTGCTCATCATGTGCTCCTGGGAAAGTGAAACGGCTTCGCGCCGGTTGTCGGGCCGGTGTCGAAGGCGGTCCGGATGCGATCGATGGACAGTGTGCCGACTTTACTTTTGCTG
The DNA here is from genome assembly GCF_003857765.1 of Burkholderia sp. Bp9016. NCBI lineage: Bacteria > Pseudomonadati > Pseudomonadota > Betaproteobacteria > Burkholderiales > Burkholderiaceae > Burkholderia > Burkholderia sp. Bp9016. Next base: position 26,642 of record NZ_QTPY01000005.1, on the reverse strand, counting down.
AAAAACACGTCTATAAACCAAAATGTTTTGATTTCCAGTCAAGAATGCAGCGATGAAAATCACGCTCGACGAACTCCAGGCCTTTGCGGCCGTGGTCGACTCCGGTTCGATCACCGCCGCCGCGCAGCAGCTCGACCTCACCGTGTCGGCCGCCAGCCGCACGCTCGCGCGGCTCGAGGAGAAGCTGAAGACCACGCTGCTGCGCCGGACCACGCGCAGGCTGGAGCTGACGGAAGAAGGGCGCGCGTTCCTGCAGGACGCGCGCGCGATCATCGAATCGGTCGAGAATGCCGAGGAGCAGATGCTCGCGCGGCGCGAGATGCCGTTGGGGCGGCTGCGCGTCGACGCCGCGACGCCGTTCATGCTGCACGTGATCGTGCCGCTCGTGCGCGGCTACCGCGAGCGCTTCCCGAAGGTCGATCTGGAGCTCAATAGCAACGAGGGGATCATCGACCTGCTCGAGCGGCGCACCGACGTCGCGATCCGGATCGGCCGGCTCAAGGATTCGACGCTGCACAGCCGGCGGATCGGCAACAGCCGGCTGCGCATTCTCGCGAGCCCCGCGTATATCGAAGCGCACGGCCAGCCGCGCAAGGTCGAGGATCTCGACAAGCACACGCTGCTCGGCTTCACGCAGCCCGAATCGCTGAACGTGTGGCCGATCCTCGGCGCGGACGGCGAGCCGTCGCGCATCGAGCCCGGCATCTGGTCGTCGAGCGGCGAGACGCTGCGGCAGCTCGCGCTGGAGGGCGCGGGCGTCGTGTGCCTGTCGGATTTCATGACCGCGCAGGATCGCGAGGCCGGGCGCCTCGTGCAGGTGCTCGCGCGGCAGACGCTCGACGTCGAACAGCCGATCAACGCGGTGTATTACCGCAACACGGCGATTTCGTCGCGGATCGCGTCGTTCGTCGATTACATGATCGAGGTGCTGGGCGGCACCGGTGGCGGGGGCGATGCGCCGTCGCGGCGCAAGGCCGCGTGGGTGGGGCCGCTGTAAGCGCGGCAGGCGGAACGGGCAGACGGGCAGCCGCCGTCATGCACCGGCGTGCCGTGCGGCGCTTGCGCCGCGGGCACGCCGTCGCGCGTTGTGCTCCTTATGCCTCTTCCGACCACGACATGTTGTCGCGCGCGAGCAGCGCCGACGAGGCCGCCGGCCCGAAGGTGCCGGCCGTGTAGAGGCGCGGACGATCGCCGAGCTGCTTCCAGCCGTCGAGGATCGGCTCGACCCACGACCATGCGGCTTCGAGCTCGTCGCGACGCATGAAGTGCGTGAGGCGCCCGCGGATCACGTCGATCAGCAGCCGTTCGTACGCTTCCGCGCGCCGTTCCGGAATCGCCTGCTGCAGGTCGAGGTTCAGGCTCACGGGCACCATGTTCATCCCGCTGCCCGGTTCCTTCGCGAGCATCTGCAGCTGGATCGATTCTTCCGGCTGGAGCTGGATCACGAGACGGTTGCTGTAGTGGCGCGGGCCGCTCGGAATGATCGAGAACGGCATGTCCGCGAACTCGATCACGATTTCCGACTGGCGGCGCTGCAGCCGCTTGCCGGTGCGCAGGAAGAACGGCACGTTGGCCCAGCGCCAGTTGTTGATGTGCGCGCGCAGCGCGACGAAGGTTTCCGCGCGGCTGTCCGCCGGCACGTTGTCTTCCTCGAGATAGCCTTTCACCGGCTGGCCGTCGACCGCGCCGGCCGTGTACTGGCCGCGCACCGTGTCGCGCGCGACATCCGACAGCGCCATCGGCCGCAGCGAGCGCAGCACCTTCAGCTTCTCGTCGCGCACCGCGTCCGGGTCGAGCGACACCGGCGGTTCCATCGCGACGATGCACAGCAGCTGTAGCAGGTGATTCTGCACCATGTCGCGCAGCGCGCCGGTATGGTCGTAAAAGCCCGCGCGGCTGCCCACGCCCACCGTCTCGGCGACCGTGATCTGCACGCTGCGGATGCTCGGCGCCTGCCACAGCGGCCCGAAGATCGGGTTGCCGAAGCGCAGCACCATCAGGTTCTGCACGGTTTCCTTGCCGAGATAATGGTCGATCCGATAGATCTGCGATTCCTCGAAGTGCTTGCCGACCGCATCGTTGATCGCCTTCGCCGACGCGAGATCGTGGCCCAGCGGCTTTTCGAGCACGACGCGCGAACGCGAATCGACGAGGTTCGCGGCCGACAGGTTGTCGCAGATCGTCGTGAACAGCTCCGGCGACGTCGACAGGTAGAACACGCGGATCGCGTCGCCGCGCGCCGCTTCCGCGAGCCGCGCATAGTCTTCCGGCGCGTTCACGTCGATCAGCACGTACTTGAACAGGTCGAGGAAGCGCGCCCACGCGTCGGCGTCGAAGGCCTTGTCGTCGATGAACGGGCGCGACTGCTCGTCCATGAACTGGCGGTAGCCGTCGATGCCCCAGTCGCGGCGGCCGACCGCGATGATGCGCGTCTCCGGCGGCAGGTTGCGGTGCAGGTGCGCCATGTACAGTGCGGGCAACAGCTTGCGGGCGGCCAGGTCGCCGCCGCCGCCGAAGATGATCATGTCGACGGGCCGGTCGGCTTCGGTCTGGTTGGGCTGATTCGTCATGAGTGGTTCGCGGTCTGAAACGGGTGAGCGTGGAGCGGACGTCGAAGCGCCGGGCGCCGGTGCGTTGGCGCCCGTACGTGAAAACGCCAATAGTGCACGGTTTTGCCCGATCGCGGATGGGTTCCCCCGTATGCAACAGGGATTGCGTTGCATCCGTGGGCTCGCGGGCCTGGGGATTGCCCCAATGGAAGGCTATCGCGCTTGACACGTATCGCGCCCGGCCATAAATTATCCGATCGGATAATTTATGGCCGGGCGCAGCCCGCGACGGCCGTCGGCCTTTCCCGCTCGATCCGGCCGCGTTGACGCGGCGGGCGCGGAAGGTCCTTTCTGGCGAGGCGAGTTCGATGACTGCTGCACATTCCGATTCCGTGGCGCTGCCCGATTCGACGACACCTGCGGCAACCCGGCCGGAATCGAAGGCGAGGCTTGCGCTGCGCACCCGGCTCGCCTTCGGCATGGGCGACTTCGGGCTCAACCTGTACTGGCAGGCGACCACGCTGTACCTGCTGTACTACTACACGGACGTCGTAGGCCTGTCGCCCGTCACGGCCGGCTGGATATTCAGCGGGGCGGTGCTGTGGGATGCGTTGTGCGACCCGGTGGTCGGCTACGTCGCGAATCGCACGCGCACCCGTTGGGGCCGTTATCGGCCCTATCTGCTGTACGGTTGCGTGCCGCTCGCCGTCAGTTTCGTCGCGATGTTCGTCCCCGCCGGTATGGCGGGTGGCATCGGCCTGACCGCATTCGTCCTCGGCACGCACGTGCTCTTCCGGACGGCCTATACCGTGCTGTCGATGCCTTACGATTCGCTGATGGCGACCCTGACGGACGACAGTCGCGAGCGTGGCAGTCTCGCGGCCTACCGGATGATCTGCGCGAGCACGGCAGGCGTCGTAGTGGCGCTGTCCATGCTGAAGCTGGTGCACGTGTTCGGCCCGACGGACGAACGGCACGGTTTCCTCGTCGTGGCGATCGTCTATGCGGCTGCGTCATTGCCGGTCCTGCTCTTCACGTTCTGTTGCACCGCCGAGCGCATCGGCGCCGACGCGCACCCGATCTCGGTGCGCGAAGCGTTCGCCGCCGTGTCGCGCAATCGCGCCTTCCTGCTGATTTGCGGGATGTCGATCGCACTGTTCGCCGCCAGCACCGTCATGTCGAAGATGCTGCCCTACCTGCTGAAGTACGTGTTGCACCGAGAGGACCTGATCGGTACGGCGCTCGGCGTCGTCGCGCTGCAGGCGTTCGTCGCCATTCCGTTCTGGGCGTGGATCATGCGCCGTACGTCGAAGCGGCGCGTTGCGCTGTTGGGTTGCGGCTTCACGATCGCAGGCAACGCGATGCTCGGTGCGCTCGGGCTGCAGGGTATCGGCGTGCCGTCGTTCCTCGTCGCGCTCGGCGTGATCGGTTTCGGCACGGCCGCGACGTCGCTCTCGCTATGGGCAATGATTCCCGACACCGTGGAATATGGTCAATGGCGCACCGGCGTCAGGGGCGAAGGAACGCTTTTCGGCGTGGTCGCTTTCGTGCGCAAGGCGGCGCTTGCGATTGCGGTGGCCGGTATCGGCCATGTGCTCGGGGCGATCGGTTTCGTCGCGAACCAGCCGCAGTCGAAAGCCGCGATCGACGGCATGTGGGCCCTGCAGTGGCAGGGGCCGGCGGTGCTGCTCGGGATCGCGGCGCTATTTGCGTATTGCTATCCGGTCTCGCCCGATCTGCACGGGAAAATCGTGCGCGACTTGCACGCGCGCCGCACCCACCCATCTGCCTGAACGAGCGCCGTTGCGGGCGCTTCGCGGTGACGTCGTGCGCCGCGTCGTGCGCGTGCGGCCATCGCCACCGGCGTCGACATACCCGATGAACGACCCTGTAAAAATTGTCATGGAATCCGAAAAATTTCTCGACCGGCCCGATTTGATTCAACCTGCGCAGGTCGATCCCGACCGGCGCGCCAGCGAATGCGAAGCGCAAATGACCGACGACGAGCGGTTTGCGCTGCTCTACAGCCTCATGGTACGCGTGTTCGGCAGGCCCGGACGCGAGCCGAGAGTGCCGGCCGAGTTGCCTGTGATCGCCGGCTACACGCAGGGCGTGCCGCGTCTTGGCATTCCGGCGCTGAAGATGGCGGACGCCAGCCTCGGGCTGCGTCATACGCATGGGCCGGACGACTGCGCGACCGCTTTTCCGTCGGGGCTTGCGTTCGGGGCGACCTTCAATCCTGACCTGGCGCTCGCGATCGGCCGCACGGTCGGCAAGGAGGCGCGGGCGCGCGGCTTCAACGTTGCGTTGGGCGGCGGCATCAATCTGGTGCGCGACGTGCGCAATGGCAGGAACTTCGAGTACATCTCCGAGGATCCGCTGCTGTCGGGTCTCGTTGGCGCCGCCATGGTGTCCGGCACGCAGCAGGAGGGCGTGATCGCCGTGCTCAAGCACGTGTCGCTCAATGCGACCGAAACGAACAAGTTTTTCCTGGACGCGGTGATCGATCCGGCCGCGCATCGGGAAAGCGATCTACTGGCCTTCCAGATCGCACTCGAGGCGAGCGAGCCCGGCGCGCTGATGGGCGCCTACAACCTCGTCAACGGCGCGTATGCGTGCGGCAATCGCGAACTGCTGCAGGAGACGATCAAGGATGCGATGGGTTTCAAGGGCTGGGTGATGTCCGACTGGCGGGCGGTCTACGGCTGGGAATTCGCTCTGCACGGGCTCGACCAGCAGTCCGGTGCGCAGCTCGATGCGCAGGAGTGGTTCAACGGGCCGCTGCGGCAAGCGTATGAAGCCGGCAGGATTTCGAAGGCGCGGATCGGCGAGATGGTGCGGCGCATGCTGCGCTCCTGCTACGCGGTCGGGATCGACCGATGGGGCCCGGCCGAACCGGTCGACTTCACTGCGCATCACGCGGTGGCGCTGGAAGCGGCGCGCGAGGGAATCGTGCTGCTGAAGAACGACGCGCATGCGTTGCCGCTGTCGCCCGGGCGATGCCGGATTGCCGTGATCGGCGGCTATGCGCAGGCGGGCGTGTTGTCAGGAGACGGCTCGAGCCAGGTCATGCCGCCGGGCGGCTATGCCGCGCAGGTGCCGTTGCGCAGCCATCCGCTATTGGGTCCCACCACGATGCGGCTGTTCGGGCCGGCGCCGCTGGCGGAACTGCGCAAGCGCTTGCCGGAGGCCGTCGTCGAGTTCGACAGCGGCGCGCACGTGGCCGATGCGGCGGCCGTGGCGAAGCGTGCCGACATCGTGATCGTGCATGCGATCCGGCACGAGGCGGAACGCTTCGACAGCCCCGACATGACGCTGCCGTTCGGCCAGGATGCATTGATCGATGCGCTGGCGGGCGTGCACGATCATGTCGTCGTCGTGCTGCAGACCGGCAATCCCGTGGCGATGCCGTGGCACGACAAGGTTCGTGCGATCGTGCAGGTATGGTTCCCGGGTCAAGCGGGCGCGCAGGCGCTCGTCGACGTGCTGACGGGCGACGTCAATCCGTCCGGCCGGCTGCCGGTCACGTTTCCGGCCGGCGTCGAGCAGACGCCGCATCCGGCGTTGCCCGGTGCCGATGTCGAACTTGGGTCGCCGATTGTCGTCCACTACCACGAGGGCGCCGAGGTCGGCTATCGCTGGTTTGCGAAGACGGGCCGCGAACCGCTGTTTCACTTCGGGCACGGGTTGAGCTATACGCGCTTTGCCTACGAGGATCTCCGGATCGACGCCGGCGAGACGGTCACGGCGACCTTTACGGTCGCCAATACGGGCGCACGCGCCGGTGCCGACGTCCCGCAGCTTTATCTGACGGAGGCGGCCGGCGACTGCCGCATGCGCTTGCTCGGATTCCGGCGCGTTCATCTTCAACCCGGCGAATCGATCCGGGTAACCGTGCGTGCCGATCCTCGGCTGCTTGCGCGATTTCACTCGCCGTCGAAATGCTGGCGTATCGACGCGGGGCGGTACCGCGTGGCGCTCGGACGGTCCGCGGGGGACTTCGCCCTGTCGGCGGAAGCGACGCTGGAGGCGCGGGCGTTCGGACGTTGACTGCGCCTTCAATCGGCGCGTCGCTTTCTCGGGCCGCCACGCAGCCTGGCATGCGGTGCGGCCACGAACCGATTACGTGCGGGTCTTTGCCCGCATCCATTCAACATACGGAGACGAACAACGATGCGACTCATCTATATCGACATCGACACGCTGAGGCCAGATCATCTCGGCTGCTACGGCTACCATCGCAATACCAGCCCGAACATCGACCGGCTCGCCGCACAGAGCATCCTGTTCCGCAACGTCCATGCATCCGACACGCCTTGCCTGCCGAGCCGCACGGCGCTGCTGACCGGACGCTTCGGGATCCATAACGGTGTCGTCAATCACGGCGGCGAAGACGCCGATCCGGTGATCGGCGGCCCCGACCGTAAGTTCTGGTCGCAACTGCATTTCGACAGCTTCCCGTTTCGCATGCAGCAGGCAGGGCTGAAGACCGTGAGCGTCAGTTCGTTCGCGCATCGCCATTCGGCGTTTCACTGGTATGCCGGTTTCGACGAAACCTACAACGTCGGCAAGTTCGGCCGGGAGACGGCCGACGAGGTCTTCGCGCTGGCGTCGGACTGGCTCGCGCGCCATGGCGCCGAGGACAACTGGTTTCTCCACGTTCACATGTGGGATCCGCATACGCCGTATCGCGCGGCGGCCGAATACGGCGAGCCCTTCGCCGATGCGCCGTTGCCGGCATGGCTGACCGAAGCGGTTCGGGCCCGTCACTGGGAAGGCTGCGGCCCGCACGGCGCGCAGGAGTGCACGGGTTTCGCGCCGAACGAAGCCGCGCGCGCGTGGTATCCGCGCCAGCCGCAGAGCATTCCCGACATGGCGGCGGTTCGCGCGATGTTCGACGGCTACGACACCGGCGTGCGGGTGGCCGACGAGTATGTCGGCAAGTTGCTCGCGCAACTGTCGGCGCTCGGCGTGGGCGATGAAACGGCCGTCATGCTGTCGTCCGACCATGGCGAGACGCTGGGCGAACTGAACGTCTACGGCGATCACCAGACCGCGGACCAGTTCACGACGCACGTGCCGTTGCTGCTGAAGTGGCCGGGGCTCGAGGCCGGCCGGGAATATCGCGCGTTCCATTACCAGATCGACATCACGGCCACGCTTCTGGAACTGTTGGGGCAGCCCGTCCCGGAAGGCTGGGACGGCGCGTCGTTCGCCGCCAGCTTGCAAGCCGGAGCGGACGAGGGGCGCGATCACCTGGTCGTTTCGCAGGGCGCGTGGACTTGCCAGCGCGGCGTGCGGTTCGAGAACTGGATGATGATCCGTACGTTGCACGACGGATATCACCTGTTCGACGACATCCTGCTGTTCGACCTCGATACGGACCCGCACGAGCAGCACAATCTGGCCGGCGAGCGGCCCGACATCGTGGCGCGGGGGATCGGCCTTCTGGATGCATGGGAAGCAGACATGTTGCCGTCGGCGGCGCGCGGCCGCGACCCGCTCGTCAACGTCGTGAAGGAGGGCGGCCCGTATCACGTGCGCGGCAAGCTGCACGCGTATCTCGAACGGTTGCGGGCGACGGGGCGCGCGGAGCTGGCCGACGCGCTTGCGCTGAAGCATGCGGATGATCTGCGCCGTCCGGCGGAGCCGGTCAAGCCGCCTTTTCCGATCCGAAACCTGCGAATCGTCTGAGCGGCTTCGGCTCGGCGCGGGCGCGACGCGTGCCATCGCGCGACGGCGGCAAATGCTGGGGCGGTCAGCGAAAGACCAGCGCGATGACCGCGTCGCAATGCGCGTCGATCGCCTGCTCGTCGAGCGCGTCGATGCCGTGCGCGTAGCGCATCTCGGCAGTGAGCAGATAAGGCACCTGGGCGATCGCGGTGATCATGTACAGCAATCTCACCGGATCGATTCCGGCGAGCCCGTCGATCTGCTCGCTGACGTAGCGGATCAGCGGGACGGTGCGGTCGTGGCGAGGCCGCACGAAGGTTTCGGCCATCCATTTCAGGCGTTCGGAGTCGCGGTTCGCTTCCTGCATCATCAGCCGCGCATGCTCGGGATGCGCGGCGCAATAGCGCACGTAGTTGCGGATGTACTGCTTGACCGCATTGATGGAGAACGTATCCGACGATGGCGACGGCAGTTCGACACCGGCCATGAACCGGTCGAAAAGCTGTGTCACGGCGGCGCGCCAGAGATTCTCCTTGTTGCCGAAGTAATAGCGGATCATCGCGTGATTGACCCCGGCCGCGTCCGCAATGTCCCGCAGGCTCACCGCGTCGAAGCCGCGCGTCGAGAACTGCTCAAGCGCGATGTCCAGTATGTCGGCACGCGTTTGCTCGCTGCGTTCCTGTTGCGCTTGCCGGGCTATCTGCATCGTCGTATTCCGCCGATCGAAATGTGCAATTCTGCCGCCGCGCGCGGCGCGTCGCAATGGTCAGGCGGCAGACGCCGGCAAACCGTTCCAATGTGGCCGCGTGCAGCGCCCGCCTGTTCGTCAGGGATCGAATCGAAATCCGTACCGTCGACCTATTCTAATTCCGACACGTTGTTTGACATGGAGTCCGGCTTGTCTTTAAATTATCCGATCGGATAATTATCGGCCGGGCGACGAGCCGGGAGCCGATGCGCCGGCTGCAATAGAGCGGAGCGAACCCGACGCAACGGTCGATTTCGTCACGCACGTGCGTCGCAGCCGTAGAGGTTTGTTTGTGTTGTCGTTCAGTAAAACTAATAAATATGGAGACATCGTGAGGAGAGCAATACTGGCTATGAGCGTCATGACGTTCACATCGTGCGCAGCGGCGCAGTCGAGCGTCGCGCTGTTCGGAACGATCGGCGGCGGGGTACGGTGGACCGACGGCGCGAAGGGCGGGCAACAGGTCGGTTTCGACAGCAATTCGGTATCGGGCAACACGTTCGGCATGCGCGGCGAAGAGGATCTCGGCGGCGGATGGAAGGCCACCTTTCTGCTGCAAAGCGGATTCATCAGCGGGACCGGTAGCCTGGCCTCGTCGAGCAGCCTCTTTTCGAAGCGTGCGTATGTCGGGCTGGAAGGCGGCTTCGGCCGACTGACACTCGGGCGCCAGCTCAACGCCGCCGAGGATATCGGGGTGCAGCTCGATCCGAATCAGGCGAACGGACCCGCGCTCGCGACGACGCCCGGCGTCGTCTGGGCCGGCAGTTTCTTTACGCTCGATTCACGCTTCAACAACACGATCAAGTACGTCGGACGCGTCGGCGGCTTCGCGCTGCGCGCGAGCTACTCTCCGGGCGGCGCGGCAGGGAACTTCCGGGCCGGGACGAACCTGGCGCTCGGCGCGAGCTATCAGTATCGGGACGTGCTCGTCGCCGGCGCGTATCAGCAAACCTACAACGCCACCGCGGCTCAATGGGCGAGAACCGTGATCGGCGGCGCGACGTGGCAACTCGGACCGACGCGGCTCTATCTCGGCTACAGCGCGCTGGACGTCAGCGCGGCGAGCGTGTCGGGCGCGGAGCGGCACGATCGCATTCCGTCGGCGGGGATCATCTATCAGATCACGCCGGCGTTACGGTTCACCGGTGCCGCGTATTACGACATCGCCAGCAATCTCGGCAATCGCACCAACGCGGACGGCAAGAAGACGTCCACATACGCGATGCTCGAATATTTCCTGTCGAAGCGATCCGAGCTCTATCTGGAGTTCGACCGGAACGGGTTTTCCGGCGCGTACAAGAAGGACCCGGCGAACGTGGCGGGGTTGGGCCTGCGGCCGGACGGCAGGACCGTCACCGGCATTTCGATGGGCGTCATCACCCAGTTCTAGCCGGGCCGCGTGCCAATCGGTCGACGGTGCGCGAGTCGCGCCGATATCCGGATCGTATGAAACAGAGGAGAAAAGGACATGCAGGGTCGAACAACGAAACGGCGGTATGTGGTTGCCGCGATGATGATGACGATCGCGGCGGCCGCGACGGCGCAGGAGCCGCGCACGGAGGCGTCCTCCCCGGCGGCCGCGGTGCAGGCATCTGCGCCCGCCGGGGAGAGCAAGGCGGCGAACAAGGCGGCCGATCGGGCATTGCGTCGGCGTGTTGCACGCGCGCTCGGCAGGGCGAGGACCCTGGATGCAAGCCGGATGCTGATCTTTGCGCGCGGCGCCATCGTGACGTTGTCGGGTGACGTGAAGGATGCGCAGCAGGCTGCGATCGCCGTTGCGGTGGCGCAGTCGGTGCCGGGCGTGGCCGAGGTACGCGACCGGTTGCGGATTCGCGGTCAGGACTGGTAAGGGGCCAGCGACGTGGCGGGCGGCGCCGCATCGCCGCGACGCCAAGCGGCCTGCCCCCTCAGCGCCCCAGCGCGTAGAACTCCGCGTTGGGCCGCATGTTGGTCACGTTCGCGATGCGGTTCGACATCCCGAAGAACGCCGATATTGCCGCGATGTCCCACACGTCTTCCTCGGTGAAACCATGCGACTTCAGCGTGTCGAAGTCCGCCTCGCCGACCTGGTGCGCGGTCTGCGACACCTTCATCGCGAAGTCGAGCATCGCCTTCTGACGCACGGTGATGTCGGCCTTGCGGTAGTTGGTCGCGACCTGATCGGCGATCAGCGGATCCTTCGCGCGAATGCGCAGGATCGCACCGTGGGCGATTACGCAGTACTGGCACTGGTTCACGCTGCTGGTCGCCACGACGATCATTTCGCGTTCGGCCTTCGTGAGATTGCCCGGCTTGTCCATCAGCGCGTCGTGGTACGCCATGAACGCGCGGAACTCGTCCGGGCGATGCGCGAGCGTCAGGAACACGTTCGGGATGAAGCCCGACTTTTCCTGGACGGCCGCGATGCGTTCGCGAATGTCGTCGGGCAGGTCTTCCAGTGCCGGCACCGGGAAGCGGCTGATGGGGGCGTTGTCTGCAGCGGTCATGGAGTCTCCTGGAGGAAGCGGCGCGGCCAGGCCCGATGCTCGAGCCGCGCGCCTGAAAAGAAACGACGGGTTGCCATGGCGCGTGTTACGCGTTGACGTCCACGACGATGCGGCCGCGCACCTTGCCGCCGATCAGTTCGCCGGCGAGCGGGATGACATCGCCGAGGCCGACCTGGTGGCTGATCGTGCCGAGCTTCTCCACATCCAGATCGGACGAGAGACGGCGCCATGCTTCCAGCCGCTCGGCGCGCGGGCACATCACGCTGTCGATGCCGACGAGCGTCACGCCGCGCAGGATGAAAGGCGCGACGCTCGCGGGGAAGTCCATCCCGGCGGCGAGGCCGCAGGCGGTCACCACGCCGCGATAGCGCGTGGTCGCGCACACGTTGGCGAGCACATGGCTGCCGGCAACGTCGACCGCGCCGGCCCATCGTTCCTTGCCGAGCGGCTTGCCGGGTGTGCTGAACTGCGACCGGTCGAGGATCTCCGCCGCACCGAGTTGCCGCAGGTAGTCGGCATCGTCGGGGCGGCCGGTCACGGTAACGACGCGATAGCCGAGCCGGGCGAGAATCGCGGTGGCGACGCTGCCTACCCCGCCTGCCGCGCCGGTCACGACGATCTCGCCGTCGTCCGGACGCACGCCGTGCCGCTCCAGCGCCATCACGCACAGCATCGCGGTGTAGCCGGCCGTGCCGATGGCCATCGCCTGTTCTGGAGAAAACGCGGCCGGCAGCGGCACGAGCCAGTCGCCGTCGACGCGCGCCCTCTGCGCGAGGCCGCCCCAGTGCGTTTCGCCGACGCCCCAGCCGTTGAGCACGACCCGGTCGCCCGCGCGGTAATCCGGATGCGTGCTGTGCTCGACTTCACCGACCAGATCGATGCCCGGCACTATCGGGAACTTGCGGACCACCGGACTCTTGCCGGTGATCGCGAGCCCGTCCTTGTAGTTGAGTGTCGAATAGCCGACGCGGATCGTCACGTTGCCCGCGGGCAGCTGCGCGTCGTCCAGCGTTTGCAGCCGCGCGTGCTGGCCGGTTTCGTCCTTGTCGATCACGATGCCCTGGAACATGCGTTCTCCTTTTTAGACCGATCGTCTAGTCAATGGCAAAAAAACTCAGTGGCGTGGCAGGCCGTTGAAGAAAAACTGCGCGAACAGCTTGAGCGGCACGTCGCTGCGTTCGAGCTTCGCGCGCAGCACGGCGCCTTCCCAGCCGATCCAGAAAAACGCGGCCAGCTCGGCGACGTCGGCCGAGGCCGCCAGCTCGCCTGCCTGTTGCGCGGCGGCCAGGCAGTCGGCCAGACGGCGCTGCCAGTCCTCGAACGTGGCACGCAGCCGCGCGCGGAAAGGCTCGGGCAGCGCGCCCATTTCCTGGCCGAGGTTGCCGATCAGGCAGCCGCGGCGGTATGCGTAGCGGGCCATCCCTTCGCACGCGTCGTCGACGAACGCGCGCACGCGCTGCAGCGGCGTACGGTCGAGCTGGCTGAAATGGCGGTCCAGCTTGCGGGCGAAGAATTCGGCGTAGCGGTCGATCAACTCGAGGCCGAACGCCTCCTTGCTGTCGAAGTAGTGATAGAACGAGCCCTTCGGCACGCCGGCGCGGCCGAGGATCTCGTCGAGCCCGGTGGCCGAAAAGCCCTTTTCGGTGAGCACCTCCAGCCCGGTGCGCAACAGCATGTCACGCGTGGCGACGAGGTCCTCGTGTCGTTTGGGTGGCCTGCCGCGGCGGCGAGGCGGGTCGGTTCGAACGTCCATCCGCGAATAATAGACCGTTCGTCTCAAAAATCAATGACCGAGGCGGCAATCGGGGCGAATGGCCTGTCGGGCGACGTCGCTCGGGCAGCGCTTGCCAGTATTAACCCTGATTAATAAAGCTTATCGCGGTGAAAAATTCAGCATCTTATTGAACCGGTATCGGCTCGATATAGTGGCTCGCTTTACCGCACGCAATCGCCCGCGTGCGCAGATACGCTGACAAACAGCAGGAGCCGCTTGATGACCACCGACGTCCGATTCACCGAAATCGAAGACCTGATGCCCGCCGCCGACGGGCTGCGCGAGATTCGCCACCACATCCACCATCACCCCGAGCTCGCGTACGAGGAGCACGAAACGGCCGCGCTCGTCGCGGACAAGCTCGAGCAATGGGGCTGGCAGGTGACGCGCGGGGTCGGCAGGACGGGCGTGGTCGGCACGCTGCGCGTGGGCGACGGCAAGCGCAGCATTGGCATCCGCGCGGACATGGACGCGCTGCCGATCCTCGAAGCGACCGGCCTGCCGTACGCGAGCGGCACGCTCGGCAAGATGCACGCGTGCGGCCACGACGGCCATACGACGATGCTGCTCGGCGCCGCGCAGCATCTCGCGAAGACGCGCAACTTCTCCGGCACCGTGCACCTGTATTTCCAGCCGGCCGAAGAGCACGGCGTCGATAGCGGCGCGAAGAAGATGATCGACGACGGCCTGTTCGAGCGCTTTCCGTGCGATGCCGTGTACGGCATGCATAACCATCCGGGCGCGGCGCCGGGCGTGTTCCTCACGCGGCGCGGCCCGTTCATGTCGGCCGGCGACAAGGCGATCATCTCGATCGAAGGCGTCGGCGGCCACGCGGCGCGCCCGCACCTGACGGTCGACCCGGTGGTGGTCGCGGCGAGCATCGTGATGGCGCTGCAGACGATCGTCGCGCGCAACGTCGACCCGTCGCAGCCGGCGGTCGTCACGGTCGGCTCGATGCATGCGGGCACCGCGAACAACGTGATCCCGAACGGCGCGCGCCTCGAACTGAGCGTGCGTTCGTTCAGCCCGGAAGTGCGCGCGCTGCTCAAGCGCCGCATCGTCGAGCTCGCCGAGTCGCAGGCCGCGAGCTATGGCGCGACGGCGAATGTCGAGTACATCGAAGGCTATCCGGTCGTCGTCAATACGGATGCCGAAACGGATTTCGCCGCGCAGGTCGCACGCGAGCTCGTGGGCGATGCGCACGTGGTCGAGCAGGCCGACCTGCTGATGGGCAGCGAGGATTTCGCGTTCATGCTGCAGCAGCGGCCGGGTTCGTTCGTGCGGCTCGGCAACGGCGAAGGCGAGGACGGCTGCATGGTGCACAACCCGAAATACGACTTCAACGACCGCAACCTGCCGATCGGCGCGGCGTTCTGGGCGCGTCTCGTGGAGCGCTACCTGGGGTAGTGAGCGTGGCAGGAGACGGCGGGCGGCCGGCGCTTCCGGCCGCATCGAGAGGAGGCACGAAGCATGCAGAAAGACCATCTCGCGCTGCACCCCGCGTCAACGGGGGCAGCCGGAACCGAGACGCACGGCGCACCCGCCGTCACGCGGCGCGGCGCGATCGCGGCGGCCGTGATCGGCAACTGGCTGGAGTTCTTCGATTTCACCGTGTACGGGTTCTTCGCGGTGCTGATCGGCAAGCTGTTCTTCCCGTCGAGCGATCCGACCACGTCGCTGCTGCTGTCGGTCGCGACGTTCGCCGCCGGCTTCTTCACGCGGCCGCTCGGCAGCGTCGTGCTCGGCGTCTATGCGGACCGCAAGGGCCGCAAGGCCGCGCTGAACCTGACGATCATGCTGATGGCGCTCGGCACCGGCCTGATCGCGATCGCGCCGACCTATGCGCAGGTCGGCGTGGCCGCACCGCTGCTGGTCGTCTGCGCGCGGCTGATGCAGGGTTTTTCGCAGGGCGGCGAGTTTGGCGCGGCGACGTCGACGCTGATCGAGCAGGGCGGCACTTCGCGCCGCGCGTTTCGCGCGAGCTGGCAGCTCGCGACGCAAGGCGGCGCGGCATTGATGGGCTCGGGCTTCGCGGCGCTGCTGTCGAACACGCTGACGAAGGAGGCGCTCGAAGGCTGGGGCTGGCGCCTGCCGTTCTTCGTGGGCGTGCTGATCGCGCCGGTCGGCATGTACCTGCGCCGCCGGCTCGCCGACGATGCGCCCGGCGACAGCCATCACGGCATCGAACGCGGCGTGCTGCGCGAGCTGTTCTCGCAGCATACGCGCACGGTCGTGCTGCTGATGCTGACGGTGATGGGCGGCACGGTGTCGACCTACATCCTGACGTTCTACATGCCGACCTATGCGATCCATACGCTCGGCCTGCCGATGAAGCTGTCGATGTTCGTCGGCGTTGCGTCGGGGTGCGTGATGCTGGTCACGTGTCCGATGTTCGGCTGGCTGTCGGATCGCCTGGGCAGCCGGCGCATGCCGATCTTCGTCGGGCGCGGCGTGCTGGTGCCGCTGCTGTTCCCCGCGTTCTGGCTGATGAACCATCATCCGACGCTGTCGGTGATCCTGCCGCTGACCGCGCTGATGCTGCTGTTCTATTCGCTCGGGTCGGCATCGGAAATGGCGCTGATGTGCGAGTCGCTGCCGCGCCACGTGCGCGCGACGGGCATCTCGATCGCGTATGCGCTCGCGGTGACGATTTTCGGCGGCACCGCGCAGCTGATCGCGACGTGGCTCGTGAAGACGACAGGCAGCAAGCTCGCGCCGGCCGGCTATGTGGCGGCGTGCGTGGTGCTGTCGCTGATCGCGGTGGCGATGCTGCGCGAGACGGCGCGCGAGTCGATGGACTGACACGACGTGACTGACCGTGCCGCGGGCGGCGCGCCGCGCTTACCGCCCACGCACGGCCCTCAGGTATGACGCAAGCATCGTCGCCAGTTCCTGTGCGGCCGGCGTCAACGGCACGGCCGCGCGCTGCAGCAGGCAGATCTCCTGCGATTCCGCCTGCTCGCGCACCGGCACTTTCGCGAGCGCGCCGGCGAACGGCCCGTGCCGCGTGACGGCTTCGGTTTCGAGCGCGAGGCAATCGGTCTGCGTGACGAGCTGCAGCGTCTCGAACATCCCTTCGACGGTCGCGATGATCTTCGGCGGCGGCTGGCCGTGCACATCGAAGTACGCGAGCAGCCGGTTGACGACCGGATCGGCGCTCAGGTTCGGCGAACGCGTCGACACCCACGCGTAATCGGCCAGCTCGGCAAGCGATTGCGCGTGCCGCTCAGGATGGCCGCTGCGGCAGACGACCACCGGCGCCGACGCATGCAGCGGCGTGACCGCGAGATCGGTCGTGTCGGTCTGCTTCGCGACGAGCGCGATCGCGAAATCCACCGCGTTCTCGCGCAGCCAGCCGATCATCATCCGCGACGTGCCGGTGCGCAGGTGCACGTCGACCTTCGCGAAGCGCTCGCGGAATGCCGTCAGCACCGGCGCGAACGCGTCGATCAGCGGTTCGGCCACCAGGCCGAGCGTGACCGTGCCCTCATAGGTGCCGCTCAGTTGCCGGATCTCGTGCTCGACCTGTTCGCATTCGCCGAGGATCGCGCCCGAACGGGCGAGCAGCCGCTGGCCGACGGCAGTCGGCACGATCCCGCGATTGGTGCGCGTGAACAGCGTTGCGCCGAGCGTTGCTTCGAGACTCTGCAACTGCTGGGTGACTCCGCTTTGCGCGAGATCGAGCGCGCGTGCGGCGGCGCGCAGGCTGCCATGCTCGACGACGGCCTGGAAGATGCGAAGCTGGGACAGCGTGAACGCCATGGTCGAGCGCGGTGCCGGTGATCGGAAAGAGTGATCATGATAAGACAGCCGCGCGTTCCGGCGGCGACGTGCACGCACTACGATCGCAGGCAGTCCGGCTCGTGCCGCTTGTTCCTCTTCCTGCCCTCCGTCGACCATGAAACGCATGCAACGCTTCCGTCGCTTCCTCCTTCCGCTGGTTTCCCTGTGCATCGGATTCGCGGCCGCGCCCGCGCATGCGCTCGACGCGCACGTGGTGCGTCTCGGCATCGATCCTACCTATCCGCCGATGGACGCGAAGGCGCCCGACGGCAGCCTGAAGGGCTTCGACGTCGATCTCGGCAACGAGATCTGCCGCCGCGCGCAACTGCGCTGCCAGTGGGTCGAGCTGGAATTCTCCGGGATGATCCCGGCACTGCAGGCGCGCAAGATCGACGCGATCCTGTCGTCGATGGCGATCACCGAGAAGCGCGAGAAGCAGATCCTGTTCTCGTCGAAGCTGTTCCGCTTCAAGTCGCGCCTCGTCGCGCGGCCCGCGCTCGGGCTCGGCAGTACGACCGCGTCGCTCGCCGGCAAGCGCGTCGGCGTGCAGTCGGGCACGCAGTTCGAATCGTGGGCGCTCGCGCACTGGGCGCCGGCCGGCGTCGGCATCGTGCCGTACAAGAGCCAGGACGACGTGTTTGCCGATCTCGTCAACGGCCGGCTCGACGCGGCGCTGCTCGGCGCGGTGGAAGCCGACTACGGATTCCTGCGCCAGCCGAAGGGCAAGGGCTTCGCGTTCGTCGGCGCGCCGCTCGACATGGGCGATCGCGGCGTCGGGATCGGGATGCGCCAGTCGGACACGGCGCTCAAGGCGTCGATCGACGGCGCCATCGCGTCGATGCTGAAGGACGGCACGTACGACCGGATCGCGAAGAAGTACTTCGATTTCAACCCGTACGGCGATTGAGCCGCGCCAATCTCCCATTCTCCCGTTCTTCCTCATTCGAGATCATCGATGCAGATTCGCACCACGCCGCTCCTGTCGCCGTCGATCGGCACACAGCGCACGCTGACGAGCTTCCATTTCGGGCCGGCCGACGCCGGCCGCAAGATCTACCTGCAGGCCGCGCTGCATGCGGACGAGACCCCGGCGATGCTCGCCGCGGTCGTGCTCAAGCAGCGTCTCGCGCAACTCGACGCCGAAGGCCGGCTCGCGGCCGGAATCGTGCTCGTGCCGGTCGCGAACCCGGTCGGCCTCAATCATCATCTGCTCGGGCAATTCATCGGCCGCTTCGATCTCGCGAGCGGGCGCAACTTCAATCGCGGCTTCCTGCCGCTCGCGGAGATCGCCGCACGGGCACGCGAGCGGCTCGGCGCGGACCCGGCGCGCAATCGCGCGATCGTGCGCGATTGCGTCGGCGCGGCGCTCGACGACATCGCGCCGCGCACCGAATTCGACGCGTTGCAGCTCGCGCTGCTGAAGCTGTCGCACGATGCCGATGTCGTGATCGACCTGCATTGTTCGCTCGAAGCGGCGATGCATGTGTACACGAGCGACACCGCGTGGCCGCAGGTCGAGCCGCTTGCGCGCTATCTCGGTGCCGAGGTGTCGTTGCTCGCCGAGGATTCGGGCGGCCACGCGTTCGACGATGCGCATCACCTGCTGTGGTCGCAGTTGCGGCAGCATTTGCCGGCGCATACGCCGATGGCGGCGGGCACGGTGGCCGTGACGGTCGAATGCCGCGGCCAGCGCGACGTGACGTACGAATACGCGGAGCGCGACGCCGATGCGCTCGTCGCCTATCTGGTGTGGTGCGGCGCCGTGCGCGGCGAGCGCACGCCGCTGCCGCCGCTTCTCGCGCCGGCCACGCCGCTCGCCGGCAGCGAGCAGTTCTACGCGCCGGTGAGCGGGATTCTCGTGCATCGCGCGGCGATCGGCGCGACGATCCGCGCCGGCGATCCGCTGTTCGACATCGTCGATCCGCTGACCGATGCGATCACGACCGTGTCGAGCAGCACCGACGGCGTGTTCTACATGCGTCGCGCGATCCGCTTCGTGACGGCCGGCGCGCCGCTCGGCCGCGTGACGGGCACGGTGCCGGTGCGCAAGGGGATGTTGCTCGGCGCATGAGCGGCGGGGCGCTGAGGCACCCCGGCGTCCGAAAGGTGCCGGGCAATTTCGTTCTCGTCAAATTGACCGCCTTGCGCCGCGTCACTAAATTGGGCGGTGCGGAGCATGCTCCGTGTTCCGTGAGAAGGAGTTGCAGCAGAGTCAGAGAGTTGAACGGGCGGCGCATGCCGCCCGTCTTTTTTTGTCCGCGAGATGCCGTATCGCCGAGCCGGCATGCGAGCCTGCCGCTCAGCCGCGTCGTGCCACCAGATCCGACACCGTCTGCGCGGCCTGCTGCAGCGGCCCGAGAAATTCCTTCACCATCTGTTTCGCAGTGTGCCGCTGCGCGTTGCCGCTGATGTTCATCGCGGCGATCACCTGCCCGCGCCGGTTGCGGATCGGCGCGGAAATCGACATCAGTCCCACTTCGAGTTCCTGGTCGACCACGGCCCAGCCCTGCTGGCGCACCTGCGCGATCGTCGCCTTCAGTTCGCCGAGATCCGTGATCGTGCGCTGCGTGTGGGCGCGGATGCCGCTTTGCGCGAGCGTCTCGTCGAGCGCCGCATCGTCGAGCGCGGACAGCAGCACGCGGCCCATCGACGTGCAGTACGCGGGCAGGCGGCTGCCGATCGACAGGTTGATCGTCATGATCTTGTGGGTCGGCACGCGCAGCACGTAGACGATTTCGGTGCGGTCGAGCACGGCCGCCGAGCAGCTTTCGTGGATCTGCGCGGACAGTTGCTCCATCACCGGATCGGCGAGATTCCAGAAGGGCATCGACGTGAGATACGCAAAGCCGAGCTCGAGGATCTTCGGCGTGAGCCGGAACAGCCGGCCGTCGGCCTCGACGTAGCCGAGCGTCTGCAGCGTGAGCAGGATCCGGCGCGCGCCCGCGCGCGTGAGTCCGGTGGCCGACGCGACTTCGGTGAGCGTCTGCTCCGGGCGCCGGGCGTCGAACGCGCGGATCACCGCGAGGCCGCGCGCGAACGACTGCACATAGGAGTCGCCGGGTTTCTGGATGTCTTCGGTTGTCATGAACGGTCGAATTGTCGTGCAGCCGAGAAGATAGCGCATGGGGCCTGACACGCCAACCGCACGGCGGACCAGGCGCTTGACAGGTCGTCCCCGCACTCCCTATGATGCGTTGAACGTTCGATACACGATCTTATGTTCGTATATAGAACATTTAAGCGCATCCCGGCGGGCAATGCAAGGGGCGCGTTTCATTCACTTCCCAGCCTTGCATGAGACCGGAGACACTGATGACTGAAGCTTTTCTGTGTGATGCGATTCGTACGCCGATCGGCCGTTACGGCGGTGCGCTGTCCGGCGTGCGTGCCGACGACCTCGGCGCGGTGCCGCTCAAGGCGCTCGTCGAGCGCAACCGCGACGTCGACTGGACCGCGATCGACGACGTGATCTACGGTTGCGCGAACCAGGCCGGCGAGGACAACCGCAACGTCGCGCGCATGTCCGCGCTGCTCGCGGGCCTGCCGGAGGGTGTGCCGGGTTCGACGATCAACCGCCTGTGCGGTTCCGGGATGGACGCGGTCGGCGTGGCCGCGCGCGCGATCAAGTCGGGCGAGGCCGCGCTGATGGTGGCCGGTGGCGTCGAAAGCATGACGCGCGCGCCGTTCGTGATGGGCAAGGCTGCCAGCGCATTCGCGCGCCAGGCCGACATCCACGACACGACGATCGGCTGGCGCTTCGTCAATCCGCTGATGAAAA
This sequence comes from Burkholderia sp. Bp9016, assembly GCF_003857765.1. Classification (NCBI taxonomy): domain Bacteria; kingdom Pseudomonadati; phylum Pseudomonadota; class Betaproteobacteria; order Burkholderiales; family Burkholderiaceae; genus Burkholderia; species Burkholderia sp. Bp9016. The sequence goes on along the minus strand of NZ_QTPY01000005.1, from coordinate 5,851 downwards.
AGCTGCATGGCGTCGATTCGATGCCCGAAACGGCCGAGAACGTCGCGGTCGACTACAACATCAGCCGCGCCGACCAGGACCTGTTCGCACTGCGCAGCCAGCAGAAGGCCGCACGTGCGCAGCAGGACGGCACGCTTGCCGAGGAAATCGTGTCGGTCACGATTCCGCAGAAGAAAGGCGATCCCGTCGTCTTTTCGCGTGACGAGCATCCGCGCGAAACGTCGCTGGAGACGCTCGCGAAGCTGAAGGGCGTCGTGCGCCCGGACGGCTCGGTGACGGCGGGCAATGCGTCGGGCGTCAACGACGGCGCCGCCGCGCTGCTGCTCGCGAACGAAGCCACCGCGAAGCGTTTCGGCCTGACGCCGCGCGCCCGCGTGCTCGGCATCGCGACGGCCGGCGTCGCGCCGCGCGTGATGGGCATCGGCCCGGCGCCCGCCACGCAGAAGCTGCTCGCGCGACTCGGAATGACGATCGACCAGTTCGACGTGATCGAGCTGAACGAAGCGTTCGCGTCGCAGGGTCTCGCGGTGCTGCGCATGCTCGGCGTTGCCGACGACGATCCTCGCGTGAACCCGAACGGCGGCGCGATCGCACTCGGCCATCCGCTCGGCGCATCGGGCGCGCGTCTCGTGACGACCGCGATGTACCAGCTGCATCGCACCCACGGCCGTTTCGCGCTGTGCACGATGTGCATCGGCGTCGGCCAGGGCATCGCGATCGCGATCGAACGCGTCTGAGCGCGTCACCCGGAAGAAGCGGCAGGATCAGGATCCGCGCCGCTTCGCCGCTGCTTCAACGCCAACGAAGTGGCCGTCACGAGATCGTCGTGACGGCCACTTCGTCATTCAGCCCTCCGTGCGTTGCGCAAGGCGGGCGACGAGCGCGTCGATCTCGGTGTCCGCGAACACCTCGACGCCATGCTCGCGCAGCAACGCCGCCGTGACGCCGGCACCGGCATGCCGCCGGCCCGTGAAACTTCCGTCATGAATGAAGCGGCTTCCGCACGACGGACTGCCGTCCGCGAGGATCGCGAAATGGCAGTCGTGCGCGCGAGCGAGCGCCAGCGCGGTTTGCGCGCCGTCGACGAACGCTGCCGTGACGTCCGTGCCATGCACGTCGACGATGCGCGCGGCACCCGACAGCACGCGTTGCCCGGATGCCCCGCCCGCGATCTCGGCGGGCGGGCGCGGCACGCTCAATCCGCCTGCCAGTTCCGGGCAGACCGGCACCAGGCGCCCTTCGCGCTGCCACCGTTCGAGCGCCGCGTGAGCGGCGGTCCTGGCCGAGCCGTTGTAGCGGACCGGGTGACCGAGCACGCACATGCTGACGAGGATTTTCGGTGGGACCGGCTGCGGCGGCGCGTTCTGCATGGTCGTTCTCCGTGTTGGCGGCGTGGGTCGAGCGGAAGTGCTATGCGCGGCTCGCGGTCGCGCTCGCACGTTCGCGTCAGGCGGTCGGTGCTTCCATATGGATGTCTTCCGGCTCGAGCGCATGCAGCACCGGGTCGGGCGACGCGCTGACGGTGAAGCCGAGCCGCAGGTAGAAGTCGATCGTGTGCTGCGACGGCGTGGCGGAGACGTACAGACGTTTCGCGCCCATCGCGCGCGCCTGCGTGCGGGCCGCGCGATAGAGCCGTGCGCCGAGCCCGCAGCCGCGCCAGTCGTGGCTCACGTGCAGGAACTTCAGTTGCAGCATGTCGCGCTGCGCGCCGAGCGGATCGGCGTCGACGATGACCGCCGCGACGAGCCGCGTGCCGTCGAACATCCCGAGGCACCAGCCGCCGCGATCGTGACAGTCGAGCAGGATCGGCGTGTAGTGTTCGGCTTCGCCGTCGGGCCAGCCCTGCACGTCGTAGAAGTCCGGGACCAGATGCAGCTCGCCGTCGCGCAGCGCGTACAGATGGTGGATGATCTCGCGTCGGTCGATGCTCCACACCAGCGGCAGTTCGTCGCGCGCGAGCAGGCGGCCCGACAGCGCGTCGCGTTCGGTAGCGGTGCGGCGCGTCATCCGGTCGCCTGGCCGGTGGCGCGTTGCGAGCGGCATGGCGTATGCCTGCGTGGCCGATTCAGTTCGTGCCGGATCTTTTTCATCGAATTTTTCGAATGGCGGTTGAATTGGGCGAAAGGGGGCGAATCGTTTCGCTGAGCGTCGCCGTTGCCGGCATTGGCTTGCCGCCCGGCGTTCTCCCATAACGCATCGAGCCGCGGTGGAACAGTGCGGGCATCGATTATCGCGAGATTATTTGATCCAAGTCATTTTGATAAGCGAATTCGGTGTTTTTTGTATTCGAGGGGTAAGGTTTTAGCTGAAATTGCCGACAGCAAGAACGAGACCGTCGTAAAGCGATAAACCGTTTTTCGGCTACTGAGCGTGATTTTCGCGCCGCGCGGATCCTGTCTTCCGATCCGCCTTTCGGAGCCCTGCATGCGCAACAACCAGCCTGTCACCCAACAAGAATTCGAATTTCCCGACGACGTCACGTTGATGTCGACCACCGATGCCGACAGCTACATCACGTACGCGAACACGACGTTCGCCCATGTGAGCGGCTTCTCGAACGATGAGCTCGTCGGCCAGCCGCACAACGTCGTGCGTCACCCGGACATGCCGCAAGAGGCGTTCGCCGACATGTGGGCGACGCTGAAGAACGGCGAGCCGTGGACCGCGCTCGTGAAGAACCGCCGCAAGAACGGCGACCATTACTGGGTGCGCGCGAACGCGGTGCCGGTGATGCGCAACGGCGCGCCGCATGGCTACATGTCGGTGCGTACCAAGGCGCCGCGCGACGAGATCGAGGCCGCCGGCGCGTTGTACCGTGCGTTTCGCGACGGCAAGGCCGGGCAACGCAAGTTCCACAAAGGACTGATCGTCCGCACCGGGCTGCTGCGCATCGCGTCGCTGCCGCAGACGATGTCGGTGCGCGCGCGCGTGCATTCGGCTCTGTGCATGCTGGCGCCGGCCATCGTCGGCGCGGGGTGGGCATGCGGGCTGGCCGGTGCAGGGCTCGCGGCGTTTGCCGCCGCGACGGGCGGGGTGTCGGTTGCGGCCGGGCTGTGGCTCGACGCGCAGATCGTGCGTCCGCTGAAGCTGCTGCACGACCAGGCGCTGAACGTCGCGACCGGCGAAAGCCGCCGCGGCGTGCGGATGAACCGCGTCGACGAAATCGGCATGACGCTGCGTACGATCAACCAGCTCGGGCTGATGTTCCGCTGGCTCGTCGACGACGTCAGCGAACAGGTGCACAACGTGCAGCGCGCGAGCAACGAGATCGCGCAGGGCAACAACGATTTGAGCGCGCGTACCGAGCAGGCCGCGTCCAGCGTGCAGCAGACGGCCGCGTCGATGGCCGAGATGACGGCCACGGTGTCGAGCAATGCGGAGACGGCGTTGCAGGCGAACCAGTTGTCGGTGTCCGCGAGCGAAGCGGCCGAGCGGGGCGGGCAGGCGGTGAGCGAAGTCGTCGCGACGATGAGCGACATCACCGACAGCTCGCGCAAGATCGCCGACATCATCGGCGTGATCGACGGGATCGCGTTCCAGACCAACATCCTCGCGTTGAACGCGGCGGTCGAAGCCGCGCGTGCGGGTGAGCAGGGGCGCGGTTTCGCGGTGGTCGCGGGCGAGGTGCGGGCGCTCGCGCAGCGTAGCGCGAATGCGGCGAAGGAGATCAAGACGCTGATCGGCGCGAGCGTCGAGCGGGTCGAATCAGGCGCGCGGCGGGTCGACGACGCGGGCAGGACGATGGAGGACATCGTCACGCAGGTGAAGCGCGTGTCGGACCTGATCGCGGAGATCAGCTCGTCGACCGCCGAGCAGAGCACGGGGGTTGCGCAGGTCGATCAGGCGGTCGTGCACCTGGACAACATCACGCAGCAGAACGCGGCGCTGGTCGAGCAGAGTGCGGCGGCGTCGGAGAGCCTGAAGCAGCAGGCGACGCGGCTCGTGGATGCGGTGAACGTGTTTCGGTAATCGCCGCGCGTGCTTGCGTATCCCGTCGCGACGAGGCGGCGAAATCTCTTTCCGGTTTGATCGGATTCGAATGCATCAAACCGGATTTATGCGCCAATCCGGTCGAAGGAATTGTCCTGAATGATCAGACGATTGGCGCGCAACTATTTGATAAAGCGGAGTTTTTGATTTACGTATAAACAAAGTATTCGGCTAAATCAAGGCGATGAACGATTAATGCATATTTACCCGTGGTTGGCATAATGTTTTCGCCAGATTTGCCGAAAGCGCAGGAGTCTGATCGAACGCATGCGGGCTGTCCGCGATGCGTACGGTCTCGAATTCATCCACAGGCGGACGCAAAATCCGCAACCCGGGACTCCACACCATGCGCAATAACCAGCCTGTCACGCAACGCGAATTCGATTTTCCGGATGATGCGACGCTGATGTCGACTACCGATGCTGACAGTTACATCAAGTACGCGAACGCCGCATTCATTCAGGTCAGCGGATTTTCCCCCGAGGAGATCGAAGGTCAGCCGCACAACGTCGTGCGTCACCCGGACATGCCGAAGGAGGCGTTCGCCGACATGTGGGCGACGCTGAGGAACGGCGAGCCGTGGACCGCGCTCGTGAAGAACCGCCGCAAGAACGGCGACCATTACTGGGTGCGTTCGAATACGGTGCCGGTGATGCGCAACGGGCAGCCGACCGGCTACATGTCAGTGCGCACGAAGGCATCGCGCGACGAGATCGCGGCGGCCGACGAGCTGTACCGCGCGTTCCGCGAAGGCAAGGCCGGCAACCGCCGTTTCCACAAGGGTCTGATTGTTCGAGGCGGGCTGATGCGCGTCGCGTCGCTGTTCCAGACGATGTCGGTGCGTGCGCGGCTGCATTCGACGCTGTGCGTGCTGGCGCCGGCCGTCGTCGGCGCGGGGTGGGCATGCGGGCTGGCCGGTGCCGGGTTCGCGGCATTTGCCGCCGCGACGGCTGGGGCGTCGATTGCCGCCGGGCTATGGCTCGACGCGCAGATCGCGCGTCCGCTGATGCAGTTGCGCGATCAGGCATTGCGTGTCGCGACCGGTGAAAGCCGTAGCGGCGTCGCGATGAATCGCGTCGACGAAATCGGCATGACGCTGCGCACGATCAACCAGCTCGGGCTGATGTTCCGCTGGCTCGTCGACGACGTCAGCGAACAAGTGCTCAACGTGCAGCGTGCGAGCAACGAGATCGCGCAGGGCAACAACGACCTGAGCGCACGCACCGAACAGGCATCGACCAGCGTGCAGCAAACCGCCGCGTCGATGGCCGAGATGACGGCCACGGTGTCGAGCAATGCGGAGACGGCGCAGCAGGCGAACCAGTTGTCGGTGTCCGCGAGCGAAGCGGCCGAGCGGGGCGGGCAGGCGGTGAGCGAAGTCGTCACGACGATGAACGACATCACCGGCAGCTCGCGCAAGATCGCCGACATCATCGGCGTGATCGACGGGATCGCATTCCAGACCAACATCCTCGCGCTGAACGCGGCGGTCGAAGCGGCGCGCGCGGGCGATCAGGGACGCGGCTTCGCGGTGGTCGCGGGCGAAGTGCGGGCGCTCGCGCAGCGCAGCGCGAATGCGGCGAAGGAGATCAAGACGCTGATCGGCGCGAGCGTCGAACGGGTCGAGTCGGGTGCACGGATCGTCGATGGAGCGGGCAAGACGATGGAGGACATCGTCACGCAGGTGAAGCGCGTGTCGGACCTGATCGCGGAGATCAGCTCGTCGACCGCCGAGCAGAGCACGGGGGTTGCGCAGGTCGATCAGGCGGTCGTGCATCTGGACAACATCACGCAGCAGAACGCGGCGCTGGTCGAGCAGAGTGCGGCGGCGTCGGAGAGCCTGAAGCAGCAGGCGACGCGG